>JAFMMO010000127.1 GCA_017859655.1 Pseudomonadota bacterium
CACCGCGGAAGGAGCTGAAATGCAGGAGAAGGTCTACGAGTCGCTCGACTACCGCCCGTGGGAGCTGCAGCATGAGTACGGTGACAAGGTCCACATCATCCCCGAGCCCTACCTCCTGACGCAGCTCGCCGTCCTCTGCTCTCCCGACACGGTCCAGCCTCGGGTGAACGACATCATCGAGAACTGCTACCGCAGCCTCCTCGTCCGGGTCTTCAATCAGGAGTTCCCCCGCCTGCTTCGCACGGTGGACACCCGCATGGTGGAGAGCACCGATCGGGGGCGCTACCACGGCATCTCCATCGACCCCACCACGCCGGTCGTGACGGTGAACATCGCTCGCGCCGGGACCTTCCCCTCCCACATCTGCTTCCACATGCTGAACCAGTTCCTCGACCCCGCCGCCGTCCGTCAGGATCACCTCGTGATGGACCGGGTGACCGACGCCGACGGGCAGGTGACGGGAGCTCGCATCCACGGGAGCAAGATCGGGGGCAGCGTTCGTGGCCGGATCCTCATCATCCCCGACCCCATGGGGGCCACCGGCTCCTCCCTCGTCCAGGCCCTCCGGTACTACGGGGAGCATGTGGAGGGTCCTCCCGAGAAGGTGATCCACATTCACCTCATCGTCACGCCCGAGTACATCCGGACCGTTCACGAGGCGGCGCCGGATGTCGAGATCTACGCGATTCGCCTCGACCGGGGGATGAGCGCGCCGGAGGTCTTCGAGGCGACCCCCGGGGAGCGCTGGAGCGACGAGAGGGGCCTCGACGAGCACCAGTACATCGTGCCGGGCGGTGGAGGCTTCGGTGAGATCCTCAACAACTCCTGGGTCTGACCCGGGGAGCCGCCCCGCCCCTCCGGTTGCCTCTCCCCAGCCCCCGCACCCGACCTCAACCGACGAAGGAGGAAGACGGTGACCACGCCGCACTCCCAGCCCCTGATCCCCGCTCCGCCTCTCCCTTCCCACCGACTCTCCGTCCTCATCTCCGAGGAGGAGATCCAGAAGCGGATCGAGGAGCTCTCCCAGGAGCTTGCGGCGGACTTCCGGGACAAGGATCCGGTGGTGATCTGCGTCCTCAAGGGGGCGTTCATCTTCGTCGCGGACCTGACCCGACGGATGAACTTCCCGGTGACGACCGAGTTCATCCGGGTCTCCAGCTACGGCAACAACGTCGTCACCTCGGGAGAGGTCAAGCTGGAGCTGGACCTCGCGAACTCCGTCTCGAACCGGCATGTGATCCTCGTGGAGGACATCGTCGACACCGGACTCACCCTGCAGTACCTCCGGGCCAACCTGCAGGCGAGGAACCCGGCCTCGGTGAAGGTGTGCGCGCTCCTCCACAAGCCGGAGAACAATGTGAAGCTGTCGACGATCGACTACCTCGGGTTCCGGATCCCGGGGAAGTTCGTGGTCGGCTACGGTCTCGACTATCAGGGCTACTACCGGAATCTCCCGTACATCGCCCAGATCCAGGACCTTCAGTAGCGCGCACCAGCACCGCGCTTCGGTGACCGGGCGGGGCGGTGCCATGGACCAACCGTTGGTCCCCGAGCCCGCCGCGTGGCTCCGCGCACCATCTCCCCGGGGCACGTCGTGCGCCCAAGCGGGGATTCCACGCGGGTTTGTCGTGGTTTCGCCCCACACGCCTCCCTCTGGCCCCGCGGTTGCTTCCCTCCGCTGTCCACCACTGTCAGGTGGTGTCAGCTCAAGGAGGGAGGCTCCGAATGGCGGAGTCGCGAGTCGAGAGGATCGGAGCGCAGCTCAGCGTCGAGGCGTCCGATCTCCTCACCTACGCAGAAATCGAGGAGCTTACGACGGAGCGGGGCTATCCCACCTCGGTCCGGACCCTTCGCTTCTACGTGAACGAGGGAGTGCTCCCCACCCCGGTGAAGCGGGGGAACGTACCGGTCCTCCCCCGGGCCGAGATCCTCCCGCTGCTCTTCTCCATCCATCTCATGAAGTCGCGGTTCGGTCGGAGCCTCGGGGAGATCCGCGGGCTGCTGAGAGCCCTTCGCGGAGACCCCGGCCTCCTCGCGGAGAAGCTCGGGCTGCTCTACGAGGAGTCGACGCGGAGCGATCGACATCGGGTGGAGCGGGACTGGCTCGTGGCGACCTTCTTCGAGACCCTCGCCGGGACCTGCACCGACTACCCCCACGCGCGCGCGGGGGAGCCGGGACCTCGCGCGGTCGATGAAGTGATCATCACGGAGTTCCTCGATGATCTGACGCGGCGTGCGGAGTGGTCGACCGATGACGCGGGGTCCCCGATCTGGCTCTCTCCCGACGCGGCCCGGGAGCCCGACGACAGGGAGCCCGGGGGGCGCCCGACGAGCGGAGCCCCGTCCGAGCCGGAGCGGGCCCATGAGCAACGGATCGAGCGCGCTCGAGAGGAGGAAGAGCGGTTCCTCCGGCGCTTCGAGAGGAACCTTGAGAAGCTCGAGCGCATTCCCAGCCCCCTCGAGAAGCGATCCCACGTCAATCGCCCCGGTCTCATCGACCTGCAGGTCGACGACCCGTACCAGAGGGTGGTCGATGTCCTCAAGGAGGTCGGTCTGTACGACCGCGAGCTCCTCGAGCGCCTCCCTCATGACCGCGGGGCGCACTTCTCCCTTCCTCGAGGAGGACTCTTCGGGAAGAAGCCGCCGCGGCTGATCGTCGCGGCCCTCGTGGCGAGCCCCATCCGAGACCTCGCCACCCGTGGGGGGGGCGCCGGACCGCTCGACGCCCGCGCCGTGGAGGAGCGGATTCGTGCCCACGCCCGCCCGGGCGCCTTCCTCGTCCTCGGTGTCCACTCGACCTCCGGATGGCAGGAGAGCGTCCTGCGCGCACCGCCCCGGGGGGAGCGGCACGCCGTCGTTCTCGTCGAGCGATCGGAGCAGGGAGCCTGGCGCCGGGCGCACTCCCTGCCCGAGCCGCTGCAAGCCCTTCTTCCCGTCTTCGATCCGGAGACTCTGGAGGAGAAGGTGCAGCGGGCCTTCTACGCCCTCCTCGAGGACCCCGAGCTCAGAATCCCGGGCGGTCATGTGGAGGTCGAGTCGTTCCTCGACCGGAACGGTCTGACGCGGGATGTGCTCGCGCTCGCGATGAAGCAAGTCACCCAGGAGGACTCCCGCCTGCGGATCACCGAGATCTCGGGCCGGGAGCTCCTGAAGCGGGATCGATTCTAGGAGTAGCGATGGCCATGGAGCGCATTCGACGACTGTTCGGCGGCAAGGAGATCCCCGTGGAGGCACGGGACATCCTCGCCCGGGCGACCACGCCACAGGAGATGCTCGGAGGGCTCGACGAGCTCATCACCCGCAACGAGCTGGAGATCGACCGGATCCACCGGGAGATCGAGGCGCTCGAGGTGGTGGAGGAGCGGGAGAAGAGCCGGGTACGGGAGGGAGACCTCCCCGACCGCAGCAGGAACAACACTCTCCGCCGCATCGGTCGTCTTCGAAAGCAGATGGACAATCTCGAGGAGCGACTGCGGATCTTCAACCGCAACATCAACCTCCAGCACCACCTCGTCGGCAAGGTCCAGGCGCTCGGCGCCATGGAGCTGCGCGGACTCGATGAGGAGCGGATCGATGCGATCCTCCTCGAGTACGAGGAGGAGCTGGGGCACTACTCGAGCGTCCTCGAATCCGAGGACCTCGCGACCTCACCTCTCCCGCACGGCCTGGATGACGCGGCCGAGCTTCGCGCCATCGAGGCGGAGATTCTGGGGAGCATGCCGTCGGTCACGGAGAGCGCGGTGGGCGTCCCGGCCGCCGACGCGAAGACGGCTCCCCGGCCGTCGCCCCCGGTCGCGGCTTCGGGTGCGAGAGTCGAGGCGGTTGCGTCGAGCCCGACCTCAAGCCCGACCTCGAGCCCCGAGGAAGGAGCCGAAGTCTGATGTCCCTCTTTCGGAAGCTCTTCAGCACGAGCGCGGAGCCCGATCTCGAGTCCCTCCGGGGAACGCTCGGCGAGGTCGAGCGGGAGCGCCGACGGAGTCGGGTCGGGATCCGACGCTGGGAGCGCCAGCGTCGTCAGCTGGTCGATCGGATGAAGCGCTCCCGGGAGGAAGGGAACCCGCTCGAGGTGGACTACCTCTGGGAGCAGTTCAAGCAGCATCGCTCCGAGGGAGTCGACCTGCGTCGGGAGGGTCGGCTGCACAACCTCGAGGCACTCGCCCTCGGCAGGACGATCCGGGCGCTGGAGCGTCTGGAGCAGAAGCGGAACCGCGACGGAGCCCGGAGCCTCCTCGATCGACTGCGGGCCTCCGGGCTGATGGAGCGTGCGCTCCTCGATCGGGATGAGCAGCTTCGTCGCCTTGAGGAGTGGGACGAGGTCCTGGAGCAATTCGAGAGCGGAGACGAGGAGAGGAAGAGCGACCCCGAGAAGGCTCTCTTCCTCGCCGAGCTCGACTCGATCAGCGAGGTCGAGAGGGCGGGGGAGGCCGATGAGGCGCGGACCCGCGAAGACGAGCTGCTTCGGCGGTTCGAGGCGGAGCCGGAGCGTTGACCCGGACGGGGCGGCGCCAATCAGGAAACGGAGCAGATGAATGGGCCTCTTCAAGTCGGCCGAGGATCGCAGGATCGAGCGGGAGCTCAGGATCCGGAAGGGGATCAATTCGATCCGCCGGAACATCCGCGACCTCGAGCGAAACGAGAAGCAGTACCTCGAGAAGGCCCGGCGGGCGATGCGGATGGGCTCTCAGGAGCAGCTGCGCTTCCTCCGCTCGGCCCTGCAGCGGACCGCGATCCAGAAGCGGGCGATGGAGCGTCAGCTCCTGAACATCGAGACGGCGCTCCAGATCAAGAACCAGGCGGAGGCGCACGCCGAGTTCGCCACAGCGATGAATTCGCTCTCCCGGTCGATCTCGGAGATGTTCGGGGCCACGGACTTCACCCGGACCCAGAAGGAGTTCGAGCGCGCGATGCTCCGGGCCCAGACGATGGAGGAGCGGGCGGACCTCTTCCTCGAGTCTTCTTCCTCCAGCCTCTTCGGCTACGAGGGCACGACCGATGATCTGGTCACTGACGAGGAGATCGATCGGATGATCGAGGACGAGGTGGTCGCCGAGGAGTCGAGGAGCGAGCTCGACGAGGCGATCGACGAGGGCCTCGCCGCGGTCCGCAAGGAACTCGGGAGGGACTGAGCCTTGAGCCTGGAGTTCCATCTGACCCACTACGAGCGGTACCGCAAGGAGGGGATCGAGGCGCATCGTGGCGGGGACGCCGACCGCGCCCGCTTCTGCCTCCTGAAGTCGGCCGAGCACCTCTACTCGGTCGCTCGCGCCAGCGATGGGCGGCTGAAGGAGGAGCGATCCCGGCGGGCGGGGGAGCTGGTCGCGCTGGCGGACCGGGTCGGCGGGACCTCCTGCCGACCGGAGGGCGCCGCCCGGCGGCGCGAGTCGGACGAGCCGGCCGGGGCGAGCCCGGAGGGAGGGGAGCGCTTCCTGATCGGAGAGCGTCCCGATGTCACCTTCGACGACATCGCGGGGCTCGAGGACGTGAAGGAGGAGGTCCGACTCAAGATCATCGAGCCTTTCCAGCACCCCGGGCGCGCGGCGCGCTATGGGATCCAGCCCGGGGGCGGTATCTTGCTCTACGGTCCGCCCGGGACGGGGAAGACCCTGCTCGCGCGCGCGATCGCGGGGGAGACCGACTGCTCCTTCTTCGTGGTGAAGCCCTCCGAGATCCTCTCGAAGTGGGTCGGCGAGGCGGAGCAGAACATGGCGGCCCTGTTCGCCGCGGCGCGGGAGCGCTCACCTTCGGTGATCTTCATCGACGAGATCGAGGCGCTCGCCCCCCGACGCACGGAGAGCCTCTCCAGCGTCATGGCTCGGCTGGTGCCGCAGATCCTCGCCGAGCTCGAGGGGTTCGGCGGCAAGGAAGGGGCGATCTTGTTCCTCGGAGCGACGAACGAGCCGTGGAGCCTCGACCCTGCGATCCTCCGCCCGGGGCGCTTCGATGAGCGGGTGTTCGTCGGGCTCCCTGACGCACCCGCGCGCCGACGGGTCCTCGAGCTCCATCTCGAGGATCGTCCCCTCTCTGATGACCTCGACCTCGAGCGGGTGGCCGCCCTCCTGGAGGGCTTCAGCGGCGCGGACATTCGAAACCTCTGCCGGAAGGCGGCGGACGATGCGTTCCGCCGGGCGATCGACACCGGCCGGGATGCCCCGATCGACCAGGAGCTTCTCCTCTCCAACCTCGTGGAGGTCTCACCCTCCGTCCGACCGGAAGACCTCGATCGCTTCTCCCGATACCGAGGTGAGGTGACGTGAGCCGGAACCGCGCCGAGCCGGGGAGCTGGATCGCCGAGATCCGGGAGTCGGGCCGCGTCGCCCAGGGAGAGCAGGGTCTCTCTCTCGGAGTCGGTGGCGTGCTTCTGCGTCCCGGGGAGCCGCTTCGGTCTCGGAGCATCGTCGTTCCGGGATCCCCGATCGAGATGACGATCCGCGTCGAGCGCCGGGAGGATCGGGATGGCCTGATGGCCGATCTCCACCTCGAGGTGCGCATCGATCCTCCCGCTGGAAGCACCGGCATGCGGCTGCTCGCCGACGCGATCGATGGGCGGGACCGTCTGCTGGTGGAGGAGCTCGACCGCGTCCTCTCCCGCCTCTGGGAGCCGACCCTGACCACCCGAGCGGCCGCGCTCTCCTGGCTCGCCCCCGTCCCTCTGGAGATCGGGCTGGAGCTGTCCCGAGTCCCGCCCGAGGTGCAGGAGGCTCTCTTCGACCGCGGACTTCGGCTCCTCGAGCCGATCCGCGTCCGGGCTTCCTCCCCGGAGTTGGAGTCGGCCCGGGAGGAGCGGCGGCGTCGGAGCGAGGAGGCGAACCGGATCCGAGAGCGCCTCGAGTTCGTCGAGCTCTGGAAGCGGGAGGAGGAGGGAGAGGTGCTCGCGCGCGAGGAGCTCGCCCGCCTCGATGCCCACATCGAGCAGCAGGGGATCCTCCGGCGGATCCGTCAGCAGAAGGAGGAGGAAGAGGAGCGCGTGAGGGCGGTCGAGGAGCTCTCCCTCGCCCGCCAGCGCCTGCGCCAGCGCCTCGAGCGCGAGCGCATCTCCGCCGCGGTGGAGATAGACCGAGAGAAGCTGGATCAGGAGCTTGAGCGCGCGGAGAGCCTGCGAGCCGCCTTCGAGAGCCACGGCTGGCTCGCGCTCGTTCATGCTCTGGACGGACCCGAGGAGCGCAACCGCTTCCTCGAGCGGCTCCTCGACAAGGACCTCACGCCGGAGCAGCTCGCGGCGCGCGCCGGGGGCGAGACGAGGGTCGCGGCCCTCGAGCAGCGCCTCGACTCCCTGCAGGATCGACTGGAGCAGGGTCGGACTCCGCAGGGGCTTCGGCCGCTCATCGCGGACCTGCCCGCGACCCGCCGGGTCTGGCTCGCGGCCGGCCTCGCGCTTCATCGCATCGAGGGTGATCCCGCCTTCGGGGAACAGCAGGCGCGCCCGGTCCTGCCCCCCGAGCAGCTTGGCTACCTGCGCTCCGTCCGCGTCCTCGAGGAGGACGGGGAGACCGTGATCGCGGTGGGGGGGCAGGGAGGCGTCGGCCTCTACCGCCCTGAAGGCTCTCATTGGGAGGTGTATCCCTTCCGGTCCGGCGAGAGGGGACGGCTCGGCGCGAACGCCGTCGACTTCTCCCAGGGAGAGGTCGTGTGCACTCACTCCCGCCTCGCGGTCACCCTCTGGGATCGCGGCGCGCCGCTCAGCTCCCGCCATCCCGGCGCGCCGATCCTCGTCCCCGGGACGGCGACGCGGGCGATCCAGCGGGCACCGGAAGGGGGCTGGGTCTTCTCCCATGGCGCGGAGGTCCTTCACCTCGATGTCGCCGGCGAGGTCCGCTCTCTGGGTGAGCTTGAGGAGAGCGTGACGTCCCTCCATGGAAGCGGTCCCCACCTCTGGGCCGGGACCCGAGGGGGAGAGCTTCACGCCCGGACGGGGACGGGCTCCTGGGAGCCGCTTCCCTTCCGCACGACCGGGCCGATCTACCAGATCTCGAGCGCCCTCGCGCAGGGTGAGGACGGTGTCCGTCTCGTCGGAGCGCGCCAGCCCGCGGTTCACGCCCTGGACCCCCGGGGGGAGGTCTGCGGGGAGTATCGCTGTCGGTATCCGATCCGCTGGGTGGGAGCCTCAGCCGGTGGCCCTCTGGCGGTCGATCGTTTCGGGCAGAGCCTCCTCGTCTGGTCGTGGGGGGAGCCGGACGAGCCTCTCCGCCGGATCCGGCTCGCCGATCAGATCCACTCCATCGCGGTCGAGGCCGCGGTGGGAGAGGCGGGCGGATCATGATTCCGGGCCTCTCCTTCACCCGCTGGTGGATTCTGGGAGCGCTTGTCCTCGGCGGGGCGCTCGGGCTTCAGGTCCGGGGCGGCACCTCCGATCCCCCGATCCCCCCGCTCCCCGCGCTGTCCGCCCTCGTTCACGATCAGGTCGCGCAGGCGATCGCACGGGACCTCCCCGAGCCCGGCGCCGAGGTCTCGCTCCTCCTGCCGGAGATTCCCGGTGACCGGGGGAGCGCATTGCGCGCCCGCCTCACCGGTGAGATCGAGAGGGGGCGGCGCTTCGACTCGTGCGTCCCGACCGAGACCCGGACGGCGAAGGAGCTCCCCGGAGAGCTCCTCTCCCGTCTCCCTTCCCTCCTCGGCTCCCCCGTCGACGCGGCGCGTGCCGGGTCTCCTTCGACCTGGCGGCTGAGCGTGAGGATCGTTGATCGGCGGGAGGACGAGGCGGAGACCTCTCTCCGTGTCGCCTGGCATCTCGAGGACCGTCGGGGGAGCGGGATCCCCATCGCGGAGGGAGCCGAGTCCGCGGAGGTCCGGCACTCGTGGCTCGACCACGAGTACCTTCGCTGGAGGGTCCTCCAGACCTCGCCGGTGGCGCGCCTGTCCCTGTGGCTCCTCGCTCTGCTGCTGCCGTGGCTCCTGCTCCGGCGGGCCGCGCGGGGAATCCTCGACCGGGAGTCGAACACCGGGAACCTGCTCCTCTGGAGCCTCCTCGCCACTCCCGGAATCCTCGCGGGCTTCGTGCTCACGGGGCTCGCGGCCGGGGGGTGGGGGACGGCGCTCACGATCGCGAACCTGCCGCTCGTCCTCGCGGCGAGCTACGCGTGGCTCTGCTTCCTCGAGAGGTCACGCCGATGAAGGGACAGCTCCGATGATCACGGTCCGCGCTGGAGACCGCATCAGCGAGTACATCCTCGAGGAGCCCCTCGGACGGGGAGGCTTCGGCGAGGTGTGGAGGGCACGCCATCACCAATGGCGCGATCGCGTCGTGGCCGTGAAGGTGCCGACGCATCCCGACGCGATCCGTGATCTCTCGAACGAGGGGATCATCCATGCCTCTCTCGACCACCCGGGAGTGGCCCGCTGCCTCGGCATGGACACGTCCGCGGACCCCCCCTACTTCGTGGTCGAGTTCGTCCCCGGAATCAGCCTGCGCGAGCACCTGCGACAGCGGGGGAGGCTCCCGGTGATGGAAGTTCGGGCGATTCTCGAGCAGATCCTCGATGTCCTCGAGTACGCCCACACCCGCGGTGTGGTGCACCAGGACATCAAGCCCGAGAACATCATCCTGACTCCGGAGGGCTCGGTGAAGCTCACCGACTTCGGCCTCGGGCATACCGTGGCGGGACACTCGATCCTGCTCTCCGCGTCACTCCGGACCGATGCGGGACCGACCGGCGGCACGATCGGCTACATCGCGCCGGAGATCCGCGACGGACAGGGCGGGGCGGACGCTCGCTCCGATCTGTACTCCGTCGCCATTCTCCTCTTCGAGCTGCTGACCGGACGCCGCCCCGCGGGGGCGGAGTCGCCGAGCGAGCTGGTCCCGGG
>JAFMMO010000128.1 GCA_017859655.1 Pseudomonadota bacterium
GTTCTCATCCAGCCACCGGAGCCGCTCCTCGAGGGTGCCGTGCGGCGGGCCGTGGAGGTCCGCGCAGGCGCTCTCGACCGAGAGGCGCAGGTACTTCTGCAGGGCGGCGCCCCCGTGGCGGCCGAAGCGCAGCAGCTCCGCCGTCGACTCGACGAGTCGGATGGAGCCCGCCTCCAGCCCCACCGGCTCCGGGGCGCGCGGGCGCTCTCGGCCGAGGGAGGCCCAGACCACGAGGAGGGTCACGAGCGCGCACTGTATCGCGATCAGGACTCCCGGGAAGCGCAGTGCGCGATACCAGAAGCCGGTGTCGGCGCCGAGGCCGTGGAACTCCTCGTCCACCGTGAGGGTCGATCCGAGAGGGAGCGTCCGCTGCACCGCCGCGAGGGCGATGGCGAGGTTCTCCCCGTCTCCGATTCCATGGTGGGCGATCAGGTCGGGGTCGCTGAGGAGCGTGATCGGCCCGTGCTCCCGGGAGTCGAGGACGCCCACGAGGACCTTGCCGTCATGAGCGAGGAGGGGGCGGAGGCGGTCGTGGGGACCGATGAGCTGGAGAGCGTCCACCTCGGGCACGAGGTCGAGCTCTCCTCGCCAGCCCTGGAGGGGGAGAGAGCTTCGGGCACGGGAGACCTCCCACGGCACCTGTTCGTCGAGGACCTGAAGCACCTCGATCACCTTGCCGATCGGGACCAGACTGGTCTCGGCGAGGAAGCGGGGGTTCGCGGGGTTCGGGAGCCCGGTGCGCTTCGGGAGGACGAGGATCGTCGGAGCCCATCCGAGCTCCGAGCGGAAGGTCGCCCGCTCGCGATCATCGGCGTCGATCCCGCGCCGCTGGATGGCGGGGAGCGGCTCCGCGAGGAGCAGGCCGCCTCCATCCGACGCCTTCCATCCCGAGTTCGCCCGGCTCAGCTCGACCGGGGTCCCCGCCCCCCGCAGGAGGTTGAGGAAGGCGAGATGTCCGAGGGCCGAGGTGCTGTAGCCGCTCCCGCCGCTCGAGCGGGGGGGACCGAGGTCGGAGCCGAACACGGAGAGGAGGAGGGTCGCGAGGAGCGCGAGCATCGCGAGGGGGATCCCCACTCGCGCGGCGCGGGAGCCGATCCGAGGCTCAGCCATCGCGCCCTCCGTCCGCGCACGCCTCGCGCAGCGCGCCATGCCAGGCGGACGCGCGCTCCCAGTCTTCCCGCGTCAGCTCTCCCCGCCCGAAGTGGCTCCCCTCGACGAGGGTGACGATCCCCTCGAGAGGCCTCCGTCCCTGCGGAGGGAGCGGGACCCGATCGAGGATCTCCCGGCTCGTGAGCCACGGCGGGACGTGATAGTCGAGGGCCGCGCGGATCTCGTCGATCGTCCCGAGGAGGAGCAGGTGGACGGCATCGGTGAAGCGCCCCTCCTCCGCGGCGGCGTGGGCCGCCGCCAGAGGACGATCGGAGAGCTGGATCCGGGCGTCCTTCGGGACGGTGATGGGCTCGATCAGGCGGGGTCGCCGGTCCGCCGCCCAGCGCACGATGAAGATCACCAAGAGAGCGACGAGCGTGAGCCCGATCGCCTTGAACAGCAGGGAGAGGAGATCGAAGGGGAGGTCCCAGTCCCGCAGGTCCGGGAGCTCGCGCCGCTCCGGCAGCTCCCACTGGATCGTGTCTCCCCGCGCCGCTCGGTACTCCTCGACCGACTCTGCCGGTGTCTCGCCCGTGGCGACCCCACCCCCTGCCGCGAGGAGCAGGAGCAACGCGACGAGGGGCAGGCCGATGGATGACAGGCCGGGTGAAGACAAGAAGGGGGGCTCCTCAGCGGGGGTGGCGTCGATCGGGTCGGGGAGGGTCGCCCGGATCGTACCGCAAACAGGCTCCGGGGGGCTCTCCCCGGTGCCGTCGCCGCGGAGGGTCCGAGCGGATCGTGCAAGTGACGATCTTCGTCGCATGCGGGATCGCGGGGGGCGGGGTAGTCTGAATTGTCCCCGCTCGGGGTCGCACCGCGTACGGTCGCGACGGAGTCCGGACATGCGTGGTCGGCACGGTCTCCACGAGGATCGTGCCCGCGAGGACTGCGCCCGTGAGGAAAAGCCGTGGAGCTCCTTCGAGGGGCCCACCGACGAGAACAGACGCCCCGAGGGGCGTCTGCGACCCGCATCCGTGGCTGAGGGGGCCGGGGGTGCGGGTCTTCTGCATCCCGCCCGCTCCTCAGCTCCCCGCCATCTCCTCGAGCAGCCACGCCGCGGTCTCGATTCCCCGCTGGTAGTCCGGCAGGTGGAACTTCTCGTTCGGCGAGTGGGCGTTGTCATCCGGGAGCCCGAGCCCGAGCAGGATCGTGTCGATCCCGAGAACCTGCTTGAGGACGCTCACCACCGGGATCGAGCCCCCCTCGCGGATCATCACCGGGGCCTTGCCGAAGCCCCGCTCCACCGCGCGGCTCGCCACGGCCAGCCAGGGGTTCGTCGGATCGACGAGGACCGGCTCCGCCCCGTGGTCGATGGAGATCTCCATCGTGCAGGTGGGGGGGCAGAGCTCGCGAAGGAACGCCTTCGTCATCTCGGCGATCTCGTCCGGGTGCTGGTCGGCGACGAGGCGCATCGAGAACTTCGCCATCGCCCGGGAGGGGAGCACGGTCTTCGCCCCCTCTCCCGTCCAGCCGGAGAGCAGGCCGTTCACATCGAGGGTGGGGCGCGCCCACTTCCTCTCGAGAGTCCCGTAGCCCTTCTCCCCGTGGAGCGCGTCGACCTCGAGGTCGCGCGCGAACTCCTCCTCGCTGAAGGGGAGCGCGCGGATCGCGGCGCGGTCCTCATCGGTCAGCTCGCGCACCTTGTCGTAGAACCCGGGGATGAGGACGCGCCCGTCGTCATCCTTCAGTCGGGAGATCATCGTCGCGAGGACGTTCGCCGGGTTGTCGACCGCTCCGCCGAAGCTGCCGGAGTGGAGGTCGCGGTTCGGCCCGGTCAGGTCGATCTGGAGGTAGCACAGCCCCTTCAGGCCGACCGTGATCGCGGGGAGCCCCGGCCCGAACTGGGAGCAGTCGGAGATCAGCGCGATGTCCGCCTTCAGCTCGTCCGCGTGCTCGCGGATGTAGGGCTCGAGGTTCGGCGAGCCGATCTCCTCCTCCCCCTCGATGAGGAAGGTGACATTCACCGGCAGGGAGCCCCGCCGACGCAGGACCTCGCCGATTCCCAGGACGAGCGCGAGGGCCTGGCCCTTGTCGTCGGTCGCTCCGCGGGCGATGAGGTTCTCCCCTTCGACGGTCGGCTCGAACGCCCCGTGGCGCCAGAGCTCGAGGGGCTCGGGCGGCTGGACATCGTAGTGACCGTAGACGAGGAGGGTCGGCGCCCCCGGGGCCCCGTCCCACTTCCCGAGAGCGACCGGGTGACCCGGCGTCTCGTCGAGGCGCACGGCGAAGCCCGCGTCGACGAGCTCATCACGGATGAACTCGCCCGCGCGGCGCACCTCGTCCTTGCGGGTGGAGTCGGTCGAGACGCTCGGGATCCGCAGCCAGTCCTTCAGCTTCTCGATGTGGGCCTCGCGCGCCTCGCGCAGCGCATCGACGATCTCGGTCATGGAAACGGTGCTCATCGGTCCTCCGGAGGGGAAATCGTGGGGATGTTGCTCCGCGGTTCCGGTGGGAGACGCGCGGGGACCGCGATACGATACCGGCCTCCTCCCGGGTTCGGGAGGAGTTCCCGAGGACATCCACCCGGGGCGCATCCACCCGGAGCAGATCCACCATGGGTCAGGGCGAGCGGGGAGGATCCCCGCCCGGCCGGCCCGAGCGCGAGAAGGAGGGCACATGAAGATCTCGATCGAGTTCTGCGTGCAGTGAAACTACGAACCTCAGGCCACCAGTCTGGCGGCCGACCTGAAGGAGAAGTACGGCGTCGACGCGGAGATGATCCGCAGCGGCGGCGGCGTGTTCGAAGTCGTCGTCGACGGCGAGCTCGTCTTCTCGAAGAAGAAGCTCGATCGGTTCCCCGAGCACTCCGAGGTGTTCGAGTCGATTGACGCGATGTAGCCCGGGCCGCCGGCCCGACCTCCCCCGCGCACCCCGTTCCCCGAGGCCTCCGCGCCTGAAGGACCCTGAACCCAGAGAGACCATGAACACCGAGACCCAGCAGATCATCTTCAACGTCCAGGACCTTCACCGCAGCTACGGCAAGAAGGACGTCCTCACCGGGATCACGCTCGGCTTCTACGCCGGGGCGAAGATCGGGATCATCGGCTCCAACGGCTCGGGGAAGTCCACGCTCCTCCGGATCATCGCCGGCGAGGACGATGGCTTCGAGGGCAAGCTGACCATCGCGAAGGGGAAGCGGATCGGCTACGTGCCGCAGGAGCCCCAGCTCGATGAGACGAAGACGGTCCGCGAGAACATCGAGGACGGGGTCGCCGTCGTCCGCGACATGATCGACGAGTACAACGCCGTCGCGGCCTCGCTCGCGGAGGAGCTCGAGGACGATGCGATGCAGGCCGCCTACGACCGCATGGCGGAGCTGCAGGACGCGATCGAGGCGGCGGACGGCTGGGAGCTCGATCGCCAGATCGAGCAGGCGATGCACGCCCTCGGCTGTCCCCCGGGGGACTCCGCGGTGAAGCACCTCTCCGGGGGTGAGAAGCGTCGGGTGGCGATCTGCCGCACCCTCCTCTCGCACCCGGACATCCTGCTGATGGACGAGCCCACGAACCACCTCGACGCGGACACGACCGCGTGGCTCGAGCGGCACCTCGCGGCCTACAGCGGCACGGTGCTCCTGATCACCCACGACCGCTACTTCCTCGACAACGTCGTCGGCTGGATGCTCGAGATCGACCGTGGGAAGGCGCGCCCCTTCGAAGGGAACTACTCGAGCTACCTCGAACAGAAGCAGAAGCTCGAGGAGGTCGAGCGCCGCCAGGAGCTGTCCCGCCAGAAGGAGCTCTCCCGGGAGCTCGAGTGGATCCGGCAGTCCCCCCGCGCCCGGCAGTCGAAGTCGAAGGCGCGGGTCGCCGCGTTCCACAAGCTCCAGGAGCAGACCTTCTCGAAGCAGAGCGAGCTGCCGCCGCTCTCCATCCCCTGCCCGACGAAGCTCGGCGACCGCGTCCTCGAGATCACCTCGATGACGAAGAGCTTCGGCGACCGGACGGTGATCAACGACCTCTCCTTCGCCCTCCCGCCGGGAGGGATCGTGGGGATCATCGGTCCGAACGGAGCCGGCAAGACCACCCTGCTCAAGATGATCGTCGGCCTCGAGACGCCCGATGACGGCAGCCTCGATGTCGGGCCGACCGTGAGCCTGATCTACGCGGACCAGAGCCGGCAGGAGCTCGACCCGAAGGCGACCGTCTACGAGGCGATCTCCGAGGGATACGACACCTTCAAGGTCGGCAAGGTCGATGTGAACACCCGCGCCTACGTGGCCCGCTTCGGCTTCACCGGCGAGGACCAGGAGAAGCGGGTGGGGGACCTCTCGGGGGGGCAGCGGAACCGCGTCCAGATGGCGAAGATGCTGCGCCGCGGCGGGAACGTCGTGCTCCTCGACGAGCCGACGAACGACCTCGACATCCCGACCCTCCGCCTCCTCGAGGATGCGCTCGATGCCTTCCCCGGCAGCGCGGTGGTCGTGAGCCACGACCGCTACTTCCTCGACCGGGTCGCGACCCACATCCTCGCCTTCGATGGGGAAGGTCGCGCCCGCTACTTCGAGGGCTCCTACGCCCAGTACGCCGACCGGATCCGGGAGGAGCGCGTCGAGCGGGGCGAGTCCGCCGAGGAGCGGCGCGGAACCCACCGGAAGTTCAAGTCGTGAACCGCTGATCCGATCCGGGTCCGCGAAACCTCGCCCGTCATCCGGGCGAACTCGACGGGGGGCGCGGACCGCGCCCCCCGTCGTCGTTCCCGGGTCCGGGGTGCGGCATGCCCGGGTCCGCCGGCCTCTGGGCTCTGGGCTCTGGGCTTCGTGTCTCTTGGCCCCGTCGGGAGGTTCTGCGACGATCCCGCCGAGTTCCCGTGACCCCTCGGACCGGAGGTTCCTTCCACGATGACCCGTTTCCTCATTCTTCTGGCTCTCCTCGGCGCGGTCGTCGTCGGCATCCTCCGCTTCTCGGGGGCCGGCGGCGAGGGTGACCTCGACCCCGCGACCGCCGCGACCCTGCGCTCCCTGCACCACGATGGCGTCGCCCTGATCGAGCGGCACGACTTCGTGGCGGCGGAGGAGGTCCTGCTCCAGCTCGTCGAGCGGATCCCGGACTCCTTCGTCCCGCGCTTCAACCTCGCCGTCGCCCAGCTGAACCAGGCGGAGAAGGGGGTGGGGCGCGCGCTGGAGACCCTCGTCATCGCGGACGCCCTCTCCCCCGACCACCCGAAGGTCCAGTACGCCCGGGGGGTGATCCACGAGTACATCGGAAACACCGCGGAGGCGCTCGCGAGCTTCGAGCGCGCGGTCGAGCTGGCGCCGGCGGACGCCGATGTGAACTACAAGTACGCGATCGCCATCTACAACTCCGGGAACCCGGCGGCGGCGGAGCTGGCGCTCCCGTACTTCGAGATGACGGTCCAGCTCGATGAGACCCATCTGGGGGCGTGGAACAACCTGCGCGGGATCTACTTCTCCCAGGGGCGGGAGCAGGACGGGAGCGACGCGGTCGATCGGATCCGCGCGCTCCAGACCTCCGGCGAGGGGGTCGCCCTCACCTCGAAGTACACCGAGCAGGGCGGGCTCGCGCGCTCGATCCGCGACTGGCTCCCGCCGATCCCCTCCGATCCCGACGCGCTCCCGTGGAGCTTCGCCCCGGCGACCGCCCTCTCCCCCTCCGGGGTCGGGCTCGAGGATGCGCCCGCCGCGCTCGTCGACCCCGACCTCGACTGCCGCCCGCAGCTGTGGGTCGCCGGCGAGGACGGAGGGATCTGGGAGCTCTCGGGAGCCGACCCGGTGCGGCACGATCCGCCCGCTCCCCTGCGCGCCGCGACCACCTTCGCGGTGGGCGACCTCGATGAGGATGGCATCGTCGAGCTCGTCACCGCCGCGAACGGCGAGGTGCGGGTCCACGCCCTCACCGGCAGCCCAGTCCCCGAGCTGGCGGAGGTGCAGGTCCTGCCGATCCCGGAGATGGGGGAGATCGCCGAGCTGCGCCTCGTCGACCTCGACATGGAGGGGGACCTCGACCTCGTGATTGTGCCGCGCGACGGCGCGCCGCGGATCTCCCTGAACGAGGGGCGCACCCTGCGGGCTCCGGGGGATCCGGCCCTTCCTCTCGAGCTCGGGGCCGGCGTCGAGCTGATCTCGGTGCGCAGCGTCGATGACGATGTCGACGCCGACCTCGTGCTGCGGGAGGGGGTCAGCGCGCGGATGCAGCTCGTCCGCAACGACCCCCAGTGGGACTTCACCGCGAACCCGGCGGACTGGGCCGACCCCGCGACTCTGGAGGGGGTGGGGCCGACCCGCATCGAGGACCTCGACGGGGATGCGATCGACGACCTGCTCCATGTCGATGTGGCGGGGGCGCTCCAGCTCGCGGCGGGAGACGGCCGACGCTTCGCGGCCCATCGGCCCTGCAGCGCCTTCCCGGAGGACGCGGTCCCCGCGCCCCGCTCGATCGAGCGGATGGCGGTCGCGGACCTCGACCTCGATGGCGACCTGGACCTCGTCCTCACCGGCCGGGACGAGGCGAGCGTGGGTGGGGTCTGGCTCCTGCGGAACTCGGGGCGCGGGAGCTTCGTCGGCGCCTCGCGGCTCCCGGGGGAGGGATACGGGCTCGTCGTCGGCGATGTCGATGGAGACCTCGACCCCGACCTCGTGCTCCTGACGAACGCGGGGCCCCAGCTCATCCGGAACACCTCCGACCCCGCCGGCGCGGGCCACCATGCGCTCCGCACCTACTTCGGCGGCGCGCGGGACGGCGACGACCGCCGCACGAATCTCCTCGGCTACGGCGTCCGCATCGAGGTCCGCGCGGGGAGCCTGCGCGTCGGTCGTCACTTCGAGGGGGCCCTCGGCCATCGGGCGCAGGGGGTCGCCCCCCTCGTCGTGGGTCTCGGAGCCCGCGACGCGATCGACTGGACCTACCTCGTGTGGCCCGATGGGGTCAGCCAGGCGGAGCTCGACCTCGAGGTCGACGGCTGCGGGCGGCTCGAGGAGGTCCAGCGGAAGGCATCGAGCTGCCCCGTCCTCTTCACCTGGGACGGGGGGGAGTACCGCTTCATCACCGACTTCATGGGCGGGGGCGGCCTCGGCTTCTGGATCGGCCCCGGGGAGTACGCCTTCCCCGAACCGACCGAGGTGGTCCGGATCCCCCCCGACGCGCTCGTGCCGGTCGGGGGCGAGCTGCGCCTCTCCGTGATGGAGCCGATGCAGGAGTCCTGCTCCATCGACCGCCTCGCCCTCGTGGCGGTGGATCACCCGGAGGGGACCGAGGTCTATCCGTTCGAGTACTTCCCGGTCGGGGCCGCGCCGCCGAGTGGGGCGCCCCTCCTCGTCGAGGAGGCCCGCCGCCGCTTCCCCAGCGCCCTCGAGGACCAGCAGGGCGCCCTCGACCCCGGGCTCCTCGCCGCGGTCGATCGCCGCTATGCGAGCTCGCGCCGCCTCGACCCCGATCTGTGCGGCTACGCCGAGGCGCAGCGCTGGGTCGTCACCTTCGCGGACACCGGAGCCGAGGCGCCGGCGACCCATCTCTTCCTCGATGGATGGGTCGAGTACCCCTACTCCCGGTTGAACTTCGCCGCGTGGCAGCGCCCCGAGGGGAGCACCGACCCGCTCCGGCACCGCCGTCTGGAGGCGCCGAGCTTCTGGTGGGACCGAGGGGACGATGACTGGCAGCTCCTCGGCCGCGAGCTCGGCTACCCGGCAGGGATGCCGAAGACGATGGTCCTCGATGTCACCGAGGCGATCGCGGCGGGGGCGACCCGCTTCCGCATCGAGACGAACCTGGAGATCTACTGGGATCGGGTCTTCCTCGCACCCGCCGAGGAGCTCCCGGCGGAGCGCGCCGTCCCCCTCCCCCTGACTCGGGCGATCCACCGCTTCGGCGGCTACCCGCGGGAGTACTCCGACGACGGCGCTCTCCCCCTGACCTACCACTACGATGAGCGGCAGCCGACCCTCGGCTACCAGCCGATGGGCGGGATGTTCACCCGCTACGGCGAGGTGGGGGAGCTGCTCGGCGCCGTGGACGACAGGTTCGTGGTGATGGGGGGTGGGGATGAGCTGATCCTCACCTGGGGGGCCGGCGCCGCTCCGGCGGAGGGGACCCGACGGACCTGGCTCCTCGACACCCATGGCTACTGCAAGGATCGGGACCCGCTGACCGCGACGCCGAGCTCGGTCGAGCCTCTCCCCTTCGGATCGATGACGAGCTACCCCCCGGCGCCGACCGATGTCGAGCCGGATCGCGAGGAGTATCGAAGGGTCTGGAACACGCGGCGGGATGGCGCGGAGTTGCCTTCCTGGCCCCGCCTCATCGATCGCCCCTGACTCCCGCCTCCGCACGAGTGAAGGAGCCCCCTCCCCCACGCAGGGGGAGGGGGCTCCTTTCTCATCCGGTCGGGCCTCAACCGCTCGGGGAGGCGCGCCTCACGGGTCGCAGATGAGGATCCCCTGGCCGTCGAAGATGGTGTCCAGCACGCCGTCGAGATGGTTGCGCAGGAAGGTCTCGGGCCCGTTGGACGCGTTGACCGTCGTCTCGATCTCCCCCCGGATCGCGGTCGCCGTCGTCGTCGCGTTGATGCAGCCA
>JAFMMO010000013.1 GCA_017859655.1 Pseudomonadota bacterium
GTGTCCGCGTCGGGTGGAGCGGGGGAGAGCCGCTCCTCGATGACGAGGTCGTCAAAGACGGTGCGGCGCACATCGACCACGGCCTCCCGACGGGGATCGAACTCCCGACCGCCGGTCTCCTCCAGGAGCTCCGGATCAAGCCAGCTCCGCTCCACCGCGGAAGCCTGTCGGACTCCGGCCTCCGCGAGCTCTCCGCGCCGACCGGCATCGATGTCGATGCAGAGGAAGAGCTCGGCATCGACCACGCCGCTCTCCGGTCGGAGGCGCACCCCCCGCCCGCCCACCATGACGGCGCGCCGATCCTCCTCGGTCGATCCGTCGCGCCGCCTCGCGAGGCGATCAGGGAAGGCGAGGAGCAGTGCGCAGCCGAGCGCCTCCTCGATCGAGAGCCCTGAGGAGACCTCGCCGAGGTGGCGGCGCGCCGACCGTTCGATCTGATCGCGGGCACGCAGGATCCGGTGGACCGCTCCCCGTTGGAGCGACTCCGAGCGTCGCGCGGCTGGAGACTCGAGCAGCTGGAGGCGGGTGAGGATGTCGCTGTCGGTGCGGTCGACGCGAGAGCCGCCCGGAGGGCCTCGGCGGGCGTCGGGGGGAGCGCGGAGAGGATCGCGCTCGGAGAGGAGGGCGGCGGCGAGGGCGAGCTGCGGCAGATGTCCGAACGACGCGGCGGCGAGGACGAGGCGACCGAGCCGCGGCGAGAGGGGGAGCCGGGCGAGGCGCTCGCCGACCGGCGTGATCCTCCCCTGCCGGACCGCGCCGAGCCGCTCGAGGAGGTGGAGCGCGCGCTCGAGGCTCGCCTGCTCCGGGGCCTCGAACCACGGGAAGCCCCCGAGGTCCGTCTCGCCCCAGGCGAGGAGCTGCAGGACGGGGGCGGAGAGATCGACCCGGGAGATCTCCGGCACCTCGGTCGCCCGAAGCGCGCGCTCCTCGAGGGGACTCCAGAGACGGAGGCAGAGGCCGGGGGCGATTCGCCCCGCCCGTCCGGCCCGCTGGTCGGCGCTCGCGCGGCTGATCGGCCCACGCTCGAGGCGATCGAGTCCCACCGAGAGATCGAGCCGCGGGACGCGGGCGAGGCCGCTATCGACCACCGCCGTCACCCCTTCCACCGTCACCGAGCTCTCCGCCACATTCGTCGCGAGGACGACCCGCCGGCGCGCGCCCGCCCGCAGCGCCCGGTCCTGCTCCGGCGCGGGGAGCTCGCCATGGAGGGGGAGGATGTCCACCTCCCGGGCGGCCGCGCTCGCCTTGAGCACCCGCTCGGCCGCCCCGATCTCTCCGCGCCCGGGGAGGAACACGAGGACATCGCCGGAAGTCTCGGCGAGGACCTCCTCGACCGCGCCGGTCACCGATGCCTCGAGCCGCTCCCCCTTCGGAGGAGGACGGTGGCGAATCGTGATGGGGTGGAGGCGGCCGGGGCTCTCGATGATCGGCGCGGGCTCCGCACCTCCGAGGAAGCGGGCGAGGGGCTCGGGGTCGATCGTGGCGCTCATGGCGACGATCCGCAGGTCGGGGCGCGCCTCCTCCCGGAGACGCACCGCCATCGCGAGGGCGAGGTCGCTGTCGAGGTTCCGCTCGTGAAACTCGTCGAAGACGAGGGTGGAGATCCCCTCCAGGAATGGGTCCTGCTGGAGCAGGGCGACGAGCATTCCCTCCGTCACGACCAGGATGCGGGTCCGCGGCGTCTCTCGTCGCTCGAAGCGGATGCGGAATCCGACCTCGTCGCCGAGCTCGCCTCCCCGCTCCGCGGCGATGCGCCGCGCCGCGGCCCGGGCGGCGACGCGCCTCGGCTCGAGCAGGATGATCCGCCCGTCCTTTCCCCCCTCCGCTCGGGCCAGTCCTCCGTCGAGGATCGCGGGGGGCACCCGCGTCGTCTTCCCCGCCCCCGGCGGAGCGACGAGGACCGCGCTCCCTCGAAGGCGGAGCGCATCGAGCAGCGCGGGGAGGACGGGGTCGATGGGGAGCGGAGCGGTCACGCGGCCCTCCTCGGTCGGCGCGTCGGACCCTTCATCCGCGGGTCGCCAGGGCGACGAGGAGCCCGATGACCAGGACGAGGAGGACGGCGAGGGTGATCTTCACCGCGCTCCAAGGGCGAGTGCCGCGGACCTCGCCGGTCGCGGCGTTGATGACCACCTGATAGTGCTTCCCGCGATGTCGGTAGCCGAGGCTCCAGACGGGGAGGAGGAGATGCTTGAAGGTGATCGCGTCGTGGCGGGTCTGGATGGAGTCGACCCGCTGGACATCGCCTCCGATGCGCTGCCGCACCTCGCGGTCGATCGACTCCGCCATCCGCTCGCGGGCGGCGACGAAGCCGGCATCGAGGTCCACGCTCGGCCTCCTCGCCAGGAAGCCGACGAGGAACTGGGGGTCGTAGGGCTCGCACTTCGAGAGAGGCCAAGGCTCGAGGGAGCGGAGGAGGGGCGCGGAGAGACTCTCCCCGCCCACGATGAGGACATCGTCGAAGAAGCGCTGGAAGCGACCGCTGGCGGAAGACCAGCGGGTCCGACGCTCCCGGTGGGTCTGCTTCCCGCGCCGCACCGTCACCGTGTAGTGATCCCCCCGCTGGCCGCGGTAGCGATTGAAGGTGAGGGAGTCGAAGGTCCAGAACGGCAGGTAGACCCCGCCGAGCCGCCCGCTCACTCCCGCGCGTCGGAAGGAGCTCGGGGCGAACCAGCGCGTCCGGACCCAGCGGTCGAGCCTTCTCCGCGCCTCCTCCCGCTGCTGCTGGAACGGGAGGACCGCATCGACCGGGAGGCTCCACTCGGCCTGACGGACCTGATCGAGCTGCACCGGCTGCCCGCAGAAGGCGCAGGCGGTCGAGACGAGGGTCCCGACGAACTCCACGGTGGCGCCACAGTCGCCGCAGGTCACCTCGTGGCGGGGCTCCTCCGCCTCGCGATCCTCGCGGAGCTTCCGAACCCGAGCCAGGGTCGCGGCGTAGTCCCGCTCCTCGATCCTTGCGTCCTCCTCCAGCTCGATCGTGACCGTTCGACCGCAGTGCTCGCAGGAGAGAGAGGAGGCGCCGATGTCGTAGCGGAGGTCGGCACCGCAGCCTTCACAAGGGTAGACCCGACCTTGCTCATCGGGCGGGGAGGGGGGAGCTGCGGGGGCATCGGGCTCCTCGGCGGGGGAGGGAGGAGTCGATGGGCGCATCGCCGGAGGCCTTCCATGCGAGTGAGGAGGAGGAAGCGGGGTTCACCCGGCGGGGACACCGCGTGGGGACGGCGACGGGCGGAGTCTCGCGCGGGTCGGCATTGTGCAGAGGATTCGCGTCGAGGACAACGGCGCCGCCCTCGGCACCGGAGAGGACAGCGCCGCCCAGAAGACAGAGCCGCCCAGAGGACAGAGCGGCACAGAGGACAGCGACATCAGAAGGCAGCGCCACCATAGGGCAGCGACACCGCGACGCGGCCCCTCGACCCCACCGGAGCGCGCGCGCAGCGCCGCCCGATCTCTCTTCCGTCCCGCTCGGGGACCGGGCACGATGGCGCGGTGAGGCAGCAGCGCGGTGTCTCGGCAGCGCAGTGTCTCAACGGCGCAGTGTCTCAACAGCGCAGTGTCTCAACAGCGCAGTATCGTAACAGCGCAGTGTCGCACGACCGCAGAGCTCCAGCCGAGCCGGGTCGCAGCAGGCTTCGGTCGGGGGAGGCGCCCTTGATGCAGCAGGTTCTGGTGGTGGGGCTCGGAGGAGCACTCGGGGCGATCGCGCGCTTCCTCGTGACGATCATCTGCCAGAGGATGGCGCCCGGTTTCCCCTGGGCGACCCTGCTCGTCAATGTCGTCGGCTGCTTCGCCCTCGGACTCCTCCTCGCGATGCTCGAGCCGCAGGAGGAGGGTTGGAGTCAGGCGCGCCTCTTCATCGGGGTCGGCCTCCTCGGTGCGTTCACCACCTTCTCCACCTTCGGGGTCGAGACCCTCACCCTCATCGATGAGGGGCGCATCAGCCTCGCGCTCCTCTCGGTGGCGGGGAATCTCTCCCTCGGCCTCGCGGCGGTCCTCCTCGGCCGCGGCGCGGCGCGGCTCTGGGGGGCCTGAGCCGGGAGCGGGTCGGGGGTCGGTTCAGGCGCCCGACGGGGTCCGGGGCAGGTAGAGGTCGAAGCGCACCGAGCGCCCCTCGAACCGTTGATCGGCGGGCTGCCCGGCGATCTCCGGAGCGTGGCGCGGTCGCTTCACGACGACCCGGTGGGGACGCAGCGCGACCGCCGCCTCGAAGAGCGCCCTCTCCTCCTCCGGGCAGCCGCCCTCTCCGCAGAGCGCCGCGAGCATCTGGGCCTCGAGCTTCGGGAGGGCGGAGCCGCGCTCGGGGAACATCGGGTCGAGGAGGATCACCTCGGGGGGGGAGGCCCCGGATCGGAGGTGCTCCGCCATCCCCTCGACCGCGCTCCCTTCCCGGACGGTGACCCGCTCCCGCGCCGCCTGGGCCAGCTCGTCCTCCCCTTCTCCGACCCGCTCAAGCCCCTCCCGGCAGAGCGCTCTCACGACCGGGTCCCTCTCCCACAGGGTGACGGTGGCTCCGAGGCGGGCGAGCTGGAGGGCGTCGCGACCCAGCCCCCCGGTGGCATCCCAGAGGACGGGGCGGGATCCCCGCGCGATCCCGGTGGCTCGCCCGAGGAGCCCCTTCTTCCCTTCCGAGAAGCGGCGGGCGGACTCGGGACTCCGGTGGTCGACGAGGAGCGCACCCGGCGCGCCGGGACCGAGACGCCGGACGCGGAGATGTCCCTCGGGGGAGCGCTCCACCACGAGCCCCTCCTCCGGAGGGGGGTCGGGGAGCGGGGTGAGGGAGAGCCCCTCCTCGAGAGGATCGCTGCCGTAGCGGGGAAGGGGAGCGCGCGTCATCGGGTCGGCGCCTCCACCCCCACGAAGATGTGCGTGACCATCTCCCGGTCTCCCTCGGGAGCGTGCAGCTCGAAGTCGCAACGGAAGGAGCGGCGCCAGGGGAAGTCGGGGGAAGAGAAGTCCCCCCAGATCTGCTGCCAGGTGGCGCCGAGAGACAGACTCGGCTCCCCCTCGGGGACTGGGTAGGCGAGGTAGAGACCGGAGATGACCTCGTTGGAGACGCCCCCCTCGGGGCGGGGGTCGTGTTCGTCGGCGAGATTGCCGACGGTGATCGTGTACGGACCGGTGTGATCGCTCTCGTAGCTGTCGTAGACCGCGATGGGGGGGCCACCCGGCAGCTGGTGGACCTCCGCCGCGAAGCGTCGCCAGAGGTCCGCGATCCGGCCGGCTCCGGCGATCTCATCCGGGTTCGAGGTCCGGGCCGAGAAGCCGGTGACGCGGAATCCCTCGATCTCCTGGGGAATGGGCTCGGTCGACATCGTGATCCTGTTCCGTCTCCCGGGGGCGGGCATCCTAGCGACTCGGCCCGAAGGGCGCACCGATCGTCCCTTCCCCTCCTCCGGTGAAACCCGCTATCCTCCGCCGCATGGCACTTCACATGATCGACTGGTTGGTGGTCGCCGGGTACGCCGTGTTCGCGATCGGGGTCGGGATCCACTTCGCCCGGCGCGCGAGCTCGAGCGCGGATGAGTTCTTCCTCTCCGGCCGGTCCCTGCCCTGGTGGCTCACCGGGACCTCGATGGTGGCGACCACCTTCGCCGCGGACACTCCCCTGGTGATCTCGGGCTGGGTCCGGGACCAGGGGATCTGGATGAACTGGCAGTGGTGGTGCTTCGCGGTGGGGGGCATGCTCACCACGTTCATCTTCGCCCGTTACTGGCGCCGGGGTGAGGTGATGACGATCGCGGAGCTGGCCGAGCTTCGCTACGGCGGTCGTCAGGCGGAGGTCCTCCGCGGGTTCCTCGGTTTCGTTCACGCCACCTTCCTCAACACGATCATCCTCTGCTGGGTCCTCCTCGCGGCGAAGAAGATCATGGGAGTCCTCTTCGAGGTCGGAGACATCGAGGCGCTCGTCATCGCCAGCGTCCTCGCCCTGAGCTATTCGCTCCTCGCGGGGTTCTGGGGGGTCGTCATCACCGACATCGTCCAGTTCACCATGGCGATGATCGGGGCGGTCCTCTTCGCTTGGATCGCGTGGGGCGCGGTGGGTGGCCTGGAGGCGATCGAGGGAGCGGTCACCGCGCTGGGACCGGAGGGCCGCGATCTCCTCCGCCTCGTCCCGAGACCGGGAGAGAGCGCCGGCCCCCTCGATCCGGAGTTCTGGACCGCGACGGTCGCGGCGTTCGCCGTCTTCGTCGGCGTGAGCTGGTGGGCCTCCCACGGGGTCGATGGGGGTCCGACCGTCGTGCAACGGATCGCCGCCTCACGCACCCCTCGGGACGGGCTCCTCGGCTCCCTCTGGTACAACGTCGCGAACTACGCCCTCCGCCCCTGGCCCTGGATCGCGGTGGGACTCGCCTCCCTCGTCGTCCTCCCGACCGTGATCGTGAGCGCTCCGGTCGATGGCCGGATCAGCGGATACATCGACGCCACCGGCTTCCCCGGCGAGATCCAGAGCCTCAGTGAGCCGGGTGCGACGGGAGGCGATGCGGATCGGCCCCTCGAGCTCCGGGAGGGGGAGGCGGTGCGGGTCGACTGGAATCCGGAGACTGGTGCGATCACGGGGAGCATCGTGGTCCGGGATGACCCGGTCGGGACGATCTTCGTTACCGATGCCGACGGCGGCGTCTCCGCCCTCCCCCTCTCCGCTCTCGAAGTCTGGGGAAGCGGAGCTCCGGAGCTCTCTCCGAGTCTCCTGGGTCGCGCCGTGGCGACGGGGGAGACGATCATCCGCACCGACTCGGAGCGGGCCTACATCGTCATGATGCTGCGCTATCTCCCCGTGGGTCTGCTGGGACTCGTGGTCGCCTCTCTCCTCGCCGCATTCATGTCCACCATCGACACGCATGTGAACCTGGCCGCGAGCTACTACGTGAACGATGTCCATCGTCGGTTCATCGCGCCGGGGATCGATGGTCAGCAGGTCGTCCTGGTGGCCAGGATCGCCAGCACGGTCGTCCTGATCCTCGGAGCGACCTTCGCCTACTTCTCGAGCTCCATCTCCGACCTCTTCCAGTTCTTCCTCGCCTTCCTCGGGGGGGTCGGGCCGGTCTATGTCCTGCGCTGGCTCTGGTGGCGGGTGACCGCGCGGGCGGAGCTGGTCGCGATGGCCACCTCGATCCTCGCCACGGTCCTCTTCAGTTGGACGGGGCTGCAGGTCGCGCTCCTCGGCGAGCCGATCCACTGGCCTCTCGGCTCCCTGACTCCGGACGGAGATCTGACCGGTCACGCGAAGGTCCTCGTCGTGGTCCTGCTCTCGCTGGGGACCACCCTCCTCGCGATTCTCAGCGGGGGCAGGCCGGACCCGCGACAGCTCGTCCGGTTCTATGAGAAGGTGCGCCCGATCGGGGCCTGGGGGCCGGTGCGGGAGCTGGCGAGCGTCGCGCCGCCACCGGGAGAGCGGCGCGCGGTCATCGTCGGGATCGGCGCGGGTCTCTCGCTCACCTACGCCCTCCTCTTCGGGCTCGGCTTCCTCATTCTGGGCCGTTGGACCGGGGCCGGAGTCTGTCTCCTCGTGGCCCTGCCCTCCATCGTCGGCGTCGCGTCATCGTGTCGGACTCTCGGTGCGCAGGATCGTCCCGACTCCGACGTGACCGCCGGCTGATCGCCCCGGACTTCTGCCACGACAACGGAGACGGGTGCATCCCTTCCGTACCGATCGACAGGGAAGACAGCTGATTCACACCTGTCTCCGGGGGTCGACCGCTCCCTCGCTGTCAGGAGAGTCAGGTCCATCGGAAGTGACCATCAGTCAGAGTTCATCAAGCTCCCAGATGTATCGGAATCGCCGGATGTGCGTCTCCAACCTCTCCTCGAAACGCGCGAAACTCGTAGTTCAAACAATGCTCTACGGACAATACACTCGGCCTTGTTCGTAGGTCCCGGACTCCATGGGGAGACTTGGGTCGAGGACGGTGTGTGCGCCCTCCTTCCGATCCACTCCCTTCACCGGTCGCGTCCCATATGACGCAACCGGTCAGCGAGCACGGGCCTCGCTTGTGTGCGAATCAGTATCCATCCTGCGGCCGCTCGCTGGTTGGCCGACCGGCAGCCAAGCCGTCTATAGACGCCCGGGCACGATCACGGCGTGCTCCGGGGCGGGTCCCTCGATCGAGGGTCTCGCGACGGACCTCGAGTCCTCCGTTCATCCGTCGGGAGGTATGCCAGCATGGGGTCTCGAAAGAACCACCTCATTCCCGGGCAGTTCGAAGCGGTTCGCGGTCAGCGACTCTTCTGTCTGTTCCTCGGAATCCTCACCGCGCTCGCGCTGTTCGGCACTTCTCCGTCACTGGAGGCACAGGTCGGATCCGCGCCGGTTGACGGTGAGATCGAGTTCCTTTTCCTCGATGACCCCGACGACTTCTGGTCCTCGGGCAGCATCGTCCTCGCGGGTCAGACGATCATCATTCCCCGCAATCTCCTGATCGATCTCCCGGCCAACCGGTTGACGCTCTGGCAGCTGTTCAACGAAGCCCCCCCGAGCTGCCTGGCTCTCGGTGAGAGCGGTCTGGCCCGGGCTGACGGCTGCACCCGCGGCAAGGGCGGCGGCTACGGTCATGTGGTCGCGAACCAGATGCCGGACGGCACCTTCGTGGCGGGCGAGCTCTTCCTCCAGAAGGGCCTCGAGGTCTTCTCCGGTGTGGTCAGCTACATCAACTACGACGAGGGCTATCTCCGTTGCAACGGCGACCCCGCCGATCCGGCGAACACCGGCACGATGATCCGGATCAACGACCCGGATCAGGTCCATACGATCCAGCAGGGCCTGGGCTGTGACGGCGGGCCGAACTGCTCTCCCGATCCGCGCTTCACCAACGACCCGGAGAACTACACCGTCAGCTTCATGACCGGCTACCCGATGTGCATCCCGAGCACCCTGACCGGGATCGGCGATCGCACTCAGGGAGCGGACGCCAACGGCGTCGGCGACGAGTTCTGTCCCACCTTCAATCGGGCTGGGCTGGTCGCGCAGGACTCCCGCTACATGGCTCCGCTCATGGTCGGCGACCATATCGGCGCCGAGGGGAACACCGAGGTCATGATCGACCGGACGACCGGCCAGGAGATCTCCTTCCTCTCCGCCCACACCTTCGGGGTGAGTCGCGCGATTCACACCCTCGATCACCCGAGTCAGCCCGACTACTTCGCCTTCGACGAGGTCGAGTGGGACGCGCCGGGCTTCTCGAACGAGCGCTCGAAGTCCCTTTTCATCATGTTCACGACTCTCCCGGCCTCCGAGGTCAACATCTACGCTCTGGACACCGATCCGGAGACGGGCGAAACGCACGAGAGGATTCTGGCCTCCACCGTCGGCAACCCGAACGCGCAGAACCATGGGATCGGCCCGAATGGTCGGAACATCGGGAAGACCGGCTACGATGTGGACTTCATCAAGGGAGTCCCCGTCAGCCCGCGTCGCTCGCCGTGCGCCCTCCTCGCCGTGTCCGGCTTCGACGTCTGCCCGCTCGGCGGGACGATGGAGGAGGAGTTCGCCCTCGTCAGCCCGCTCACTCGCGAGGTGATCGGCCGGACCCGCCACAAGGAGCTCCTCGACCCCGAGGTCATCTCCTTCAACATCAGCGGCGGCGAGTCGCTCAACGGCGAGTATGTGACGCCGATCGGGATCGGCCACCCCGAGTTCGACGAGATCAACCTGGATGCGCTGGCGACCCCGTTCATCTTCACGGGGCAGCCCTGGCTCATTGATCGTCGTCTCGGCCCCGGCGGCTGTCAGGACGACGACGAGAACGGACTCTGCGACTCCACGGCCCCGATGGGGGAGCTGCGCCTCGATCCGTTCCCGTACTCCGCGCTCGACGCGATCTCGCAGGTGGTCTCGCTGCCGCCCCCGAACATCGACCGTGTGTACCACTATTGGCCGTTCGGACCCGGTGACAGCCTTCAGGCGGTCGCCGAGACCCTGACCCTCGACAACTTCGGCATCACCCCCGGCTGGCAGAGGGGTCCCGCGCTCGTCGATAGCTGCGCCGGTCTCAACTCCCCGCCGACGGCGGTCTCCGACACGCTCTCGACCGTTCAGGACACTCCGCTCCTGATCTCATCCGCGGATCTCGCCGGCAACGACACCGACCCCGAGCTCGACCTGCTCACGGTCACCGCCATGCCGACCCTGACCGCGTTCGGCGGAACGATCACGCAGCTCGGCCCGGCGAACTGGAGCTACGCTCCGCCGGCCGGGGTGAGCGGGATCAACGACTTCTTCACCTACACCGTTTCGGACGCCCATGGTGGGAGCGCTTCCGGACAGGTCACGATCGGGCTCATCGCTCCGACTCCGTGATCACTGGAATCCACCACAGCAACGACTGAGTCAAAGATAGCAAGACCAGAAGGAAGCGTCTCATGACCTACGACAGCCATCAGATCCTGCCCGCGCTCGGCACGGTTAGCGTCCGTGCTCGAGGAAGGGCGATCCTGTTCGCGCTGGTGGTGCTCCTCCTCGGGAGCTCCACCGGTGACGCCCAGCAGGGGATCACCGGGGTGCCGGTGCTCGGCAAGATCGAGAACATCTTTCTCGATGACCCCGCCGATCCCTGGTCCTCGGGGACCATCGTGATCGACGGAACGCCGATCATCGTCCCCCGTAACCTGCTCATCGATCTCCCGGCGAATCGCCTCACCCTGCAGCAGCTCTACACCGACGCGCCGCCGGCGTGTCTCGCCGCGGGTGAGACCGGACTCGCTCTTACCGACACCTGCACCGAGGGTCGCGATGCCGCCTACGGGCAGATCCTCGCGAACCGCCTCCCGAGCGGTCACCTGATCGCCGGCGATGTCTTCATCATGAAGTCCGCCACCGGTGAGGCCGCGGGAGCCCTCGTGCCGACCACCTTCGGAGGGTTCGTCTCCTACATCGATCACACCGATGGCTACATGGTCGTCAACGGGATGATGGGGATGCGCCCCGCCGAGCATGGCGGACCGCCGGAGAACCAGGGCTACATCGTCCGGATCAACGACCCGGATGGGGTTCACACGATCCAGCGGGGCCTTGGGTGCATTCCCGGAATGCCGAACTGCTCGCCGGACCCGCGCTTCACCAACGACCCGGAGAACTACACCGTCACCGGCTCCAAGGGCTACCCGATGTGCATCCCCAGCACCGTCACGGGCGGGGAGCGCAACACCGGATCGGACTCCCTCGGTCAGGGCGACGAGTTCTGCCCGGCCTCGAACCGGATTCTGGGCGGCGTGAGCGGCCGCGAAGTCCCGGACTCTCGTCGCTTCGTCCCGTTCCAGGTCGGCGATGACGTCGGAGGCGAGGGGAACTGGGAGACGATCAACGGTGTCCGCTTCTTCTCCTGCCACACGATCTCGACCGCCTATGGCTTCGTCACGCGTCGGACTCCGGATCAGCCGGACTACATGACGATGGCCGAAGTCGAGTGGGACGCGCCTGGCTTCCAGAACGAGCGCAACAAGAGCCTCTTCATCGGCTTCTCCACCCTGGAGGACTCGCCGATGGACATCTACGCGCTCCATGTCGATCCGGTGACGGGTGAGAACAACGAGTACATCATCGCCTCCACCATCGGCAACCTCGGCACCATCAATCAGGGTGTGCCCCCGAACGCCGAGGGAATCTTCAAGGTCGGCTACGACATCGACTTCATCAAGGGCGCCCCCGTGGTCGCCGATGTCTCGCCGTGTCAGGTCCTGCTCAACGCGGGCTTCCCGGTCTGCCCCCTCGGAGGAACCCTCGACGAGGAGTTCTCGATCATGTCACCGGTCTCGCGCGAGGTGATCTGCCGCTCGCGTCATCGGGCCGAGCTGCTCCCGGGGAACGAGCCCTTGAACATCCGCGGCCTCCCCGCCTCCTACGGTCAGTACATCACTCCGATCGGAGTGGGGCACCCGGAGTTCGTCGAGATCGATCTCGACGGAAACAACAACCCGTTCATCTTCGCGGGTGAGACGTGGAACCTCGATCGTCGCCTCGGCCCGGGTGGGTGCGAGGACAACGACCTGAACGGCTTCTGCGACTCCCAGGTGCCGCTCGGAGAGCTGGGGCTCGACCCGTTCCCGATCAGCGGGCTGGACCCGCGCATGCAGGCGAGAATCCCGGTCTGGAGCCAGGACCGCGTCTTCGCGCACCACCCGTTCGGGCCGGATGACTTCGCGCCCTATCCGCCGCTGAACCCGCCCGATCCCGCGCTGCTCGCGTTCGCCTTCGCGGCGCCCCCGGGCAACCGCTGCGGCGTGCCGAACTCCCTCCCGATCGCGCAGGCGGATGGCGCCGGCATCGTGACCGACGAGGACACCTCGCTGACGATTCTCGAGGCGGACATCTGCGCCAACGACACCGATCCGGATGGGGACAGCCTCCTCCTCTTCGATGTCGAAGGAACGACCACTCGGGGGGGCGTCGTCGCCTGGCAGCCGGGGCTGAGCGAGCTGACCTACTCGCCGCCGCCCAACGAGTTCGGGACCGACACCTTCCGCTACAGCGTCACCGACCGTCACGGCGGCACCGCCCACGCGACCGTCGTGGTGACCATCGACGCCGTCAACGACACTCCGACTCCTTCGGACGACGAGATCGCGGTGCCGACCGGCTCCGGTCCGATCACGATCGCTGTTGCGGCGATTCTCGAGAACGACACGGACATCGACGGCGACACCCTGTCGATCGACTCCGCCTCGGGGACCGGCAGCCTCGGGGGCTCCCTGAGCCTCACTCTGGACTCCCTCGTGTACGAGAACACCTCCGGGGCCGCCACGGGAGTGGACGCGTTCACCTACACGGTGACGGATGGCGCCGCCACCGCCACCGCGCAGATCCGCTTCCACCTCGGCAACGAGCATCCGACGGCAGCCGACGATGCGGTGACCACCCTCGAGGACACTCCGATCGAGATCCTCGTCGTGGAGAACGACACCGACGCCAACCCGGAGGACGTGGCCCTCATCGTGGGCTCCTTCTCCCAGGGCGCCAACGGTGCGGTCAGCGCCGGTGGCTCTCCGAGCAGCCTGATCTACACTCCCGGCCCCGAGTTCTCGGGCTCCGACTCCTTCACCTACACGGCCAGCGACGGCCGCGGAGGGTCCGGCTCGGCGACCGTCTTCGTGACGGTCATCGAGGTGAATGACCCGCCGGAGGCGTTCCCGGACTTCGTGACGACCCCTGAGGACACGCCGATCACCGTCGACGTCCTCGCGAACGACACCGATGCCGAGGGCTCTCCGCTCACCGTCTTCCTGGATCCGGCCCTGAACGCCCTCGCGTTCGGCGCGGCTTCGGTCGAGGTGGTGAACAACCAGATCCACTATGTCCCGCTGCTGAACCGGGCGACGGTCGTGCCGGATGTCCTCATCTACAGCGTGACCGACGGTGAGAACGTGTCGACCTCCTCGCTCTCCGTCGTGGTGAGCGCGGTGAACGATGCGCCGATCGCGCTGCCGGACTTCGCCGTCACCCTCGAGGACACGGCGATCATCGTGAACCCCGTCCTCAACGACTCGGATGTCGAGAACGACACCCTGCGTCTGGTCGGCCTGGACCTGCCGGCGGACTTCCCCGGTACGGTGACCTTCACGAACTCCACCCTCACGGTGGTTCCGGCCCCGGACTTCAACGACGAGGTGGGAGTCAACTTCAACTACATCGTCAGTGACGGACGGGACCAGTCCATCGGTCAGGTGACCCTGATCGTGCTCGCCGAGAACGATGTCCCGGTCGCCAATGACGATCTGGGCAACCTCGTCCTCGAGGACAGCTCGATCGTCATTCCGGTGCTCGACAACGACATCGACGTGGACGGGGACCCGCTCGTGGTCTTCTCGACCACCACGCCGGTCCGCGGAACCGCGACGATCGTTCCCGGCGGAATCCTCTACACCCCGAACCCCAACGCGTTCGGCTCGGACCTGTTCCAGTACTCCCTGACCGACAATGTCGGAGGTGTCTCCAGCGCGACCGTCGCCATCACGATTCAGGGTGTCAGTGATGCCCCGGACGCCGGCGACGACGGCCCGATTCCTCTGGCCGAGGACACCGTGAGGGTGATCCAGCGCTCGCTGCTCCTGCAGAACGACATCGACGAGGATGGCGACGAGCTGTCGATCGTGTTCCTCACGCAGCCCCAGAACGGCCTCCTCGAGACGATCGCCGATCCGGCCTCGGGCGAGATCACCGCGCTGCGTTACCGACCGGATGTGGACTTCGTGGGGACCGACTTCTTCACCTACACGCTCTCCGATCCGACCGGCCTCACCAGCACGGCGAACGTGACGCTCACCGTCCTCCCCGTGAACGACGCCCCGCAGGCGGAGAACGACCTGTTCGCGATCCAGCAGGGCGGAACGGGGATCCTGAGCGTGCTCGTGAACGACTCCGACGCCGATGGCGACGCGCTGACCATCACCGAGATCGTCGGGGGCCCGCTCGGCGGCACCGCCACGATCGAGGCGAACGGAACGATCACCTACATCCCGGCCCCGAGCTTCTTCGGGAACGACACCCTGATCTACCGGGTGACCGACGGGAACGGCGGGACCGACACCGCCACCGTGGTGATCGCGGTGCAGCAGATCGCTCCGACCTCCATGTCCTTCGTGCGTGGAGACACCAACTCGGACGGTCAGCTGAACGTCTCCGACCCGATCGGCACGCTGGGAGTCCTCTTCCAGGGCAGCCAGGCGATCTGCCTCGCCTCGCACGACTCGAACGATGACGAGGCGGTCAATGTCGGCGACATCATCTTCTCGCTGAACTACATCTTCAGCACGGGTGAGCAGCCGTCGGCCCCGTTCATCTTCTGTGGCGATGATCCCACCGGTGGACTCCTCTCCTGCGACGGTGCGGTGACCTGCAACTGATCGATCCGAAGATCGTGAGAGACGGCGCCTCGCCGCTCTCCTGCGAAAAGAGGCCCCACACCGTCAGCGGTGTGGGGCCTCTTCCTTTCCCGGGCGGCGGTCGGACGCTCGCCTTCCTTCAGGAGGGGCGGGTGATCCACCGCAGCAGCTCCAGGAGCCGAGGGGGCTGTCCCGTCCGCAGCATGCCGATCCGGAAGATGCGCGCCGATGCCCAGAGCATGCCACCGGCGCTCACGACGAGCAGGATCATCGTCCCGTAGAGGTCGAAGGCGGGCGGGTCCGCCGCCGCGCGGTTCATCATGACGAACGGCGTGTAGAGCGGGATCCAGCTGAGGACGGTGGCGAGGGTGCCGTTGGGGTCGCGGGGAATGAAGAACATCGTGATCATGGGCACCATGAGCACCATCATCACCGGCCCCATGAAGTTCTGGGCGTCCTTGATCGTGCTGCAGACGCTGCCGATGCTCCCGAAGATCGCGGCGTACATCAGATAGCCGAGGACGAAGTAGACGGCGAACGGAACCAGCATCTGGGGGGTCACCGCCACCTCCAGGAGGCCGATCGCCCATTCCGCGCCCGGCCCCGCCTTCCACTCGAGCACCACGAGAAGCGAGATCATCCAGGCCCCGAGCATCGTGAGGCCCAGCAGCGCGATCCCGAGCAGCTTCCCGGTCATCAGCTCTCCCGGAGTCACCGAGGAGAGCAGCACCTCGACGACGCGGTTCGACTTCTCCTCGATCATGTTGTTCAGGAGCATCTGCGCCGTGGTGAAGATGGAGATCCACAGGAGATAGACGAAGCCGACCGGCGCCCACTGCCGGAGCTTGTCCACGAGGGAGACCTTCTCCTCGCCCGCCTCCTTCTTGGGGTCGAGGGTCTCCGCGGCGAGGGTGATCCCCTGGACCTCGGAGACGATCTCCGGGTCGACCCCCTCCGCTGCGTAGGCGCGGCGCCGAAGCTCGGTCGCGATCCGACGGCGGCCGGCGGACTCGAGGTCGGTGTCGGCGAGGTTCGACGACCAGTAGCGGAAGCCCTTTCGAGCCCCCCCGAGCGGTCCACCGAGGGGTTCGCCGATGTCGCGCGGGAGGAGGAGCAGCGCGAAGAGCTCCGCCTCCCCGTCCTCCACCTCCAGCTCTCGATCGCCGGTGAGCCACGGTCGCAGCGCCTCCTCGAGCTCGTCATCGGGGAGGCTCTCCGGGATGTCGGCCGGGAGAGGCACCCGCTGGAAGCGCGGGCGCGGAGGCTCGAACTCCGGGGCTCCCTCGGGGAGCTGGCCGAGCAGCGTGGCCCGCAGGAACGCGAAGGCCTGAGCGTCCTCGACGAACTCATCCGGCAGCAGGCTGTCGAGGTCGCGGCTGATCAGGTCCTGAGCTGAGAAGTCTCCCGCCTCGGCCCCAACCATCGGGAGCATCTGATCGAGCTGCTCGATCACGGCGGCGACATCGATCTCCGCGGTCTGCGGGGGGCGGTGCTTGCGGATGAACTTCTGCAGCGCCTCGAACTCGCCCTTCCGATTCTGCAGGGCGACCGCCTGCTCCACGAAGGTTCCGAACTCATCGCTGCGATCGATCAGCACGAAGTGCCGGGTCGGTGTGGCCCGGTCCTCGAGGAACTGGGGGACCTGGGAGAAGATCACGATCATCAGCGGGAACATCAGGATCCCGAGCCAGAAGCCCTTGGTCTTGGTGTTCTCGAGGTACTCACGGGTCGCGACGCGCCAGGTGCGGATCATCGGAAGGTCGCCTCCCTCGCTTCATGGCCGACGAGGTGCACGAAGACATCGTGCAGGCTCGGCTCCGTCTGCTCGAAGGTCTCCAGGGCGAGCTCCTTCTCGAAGCAGGCCTTGAGGATCTGCTGGGGATCGAAGCCGTCGGTGATCTGCAGGTCGTACACCGGGAAGCGCTCCTCCTCGAGGTCGAGGCGCTCCATCGAGACCACTCCGTCGAGCTCGCTCAGCGGCCGGAGGTCCCCGCGGCTCCGGATCTTCACGCGGCGGGGTATCGTCCTCCGCGCCGCCTCCACCGAACCGTCGAAGATCTTCCGCCCCTTGGCGAGGAGCACGAGGTGCTCGCAGATCCTCTCGGCGTGGGACATGACATGGGTGGAGAAGATGACCGTGGTTCCCCGGGCGTTCAGGTCCCGGATCACCTCCTCCATCACCTGCTGGTTCACGGGGTCGAGCCCCGAGAACGGCTCATCGAGGATGACGAATTCGGGTCGATGCGCGATGGAGGCGAGCACCTGGACCTTCTGCCCCATCCCCTTGGAGAGCGCCTCGGTCTTCTTGTCCGCGAAGTCGGAGAGCCCGTAGCGCTCGAGCAGCTCGTGGGCGACGAGGCGTGCCTGCTTTCGGGGGATCCCCTTGAGCATGGCGAAGTACGCGATGACCGCCCAGGTCCGCATCTTCTTGTAGAGCCCCTTCTCCTCCGGCAGGTAGCCGATGCGGTCCCGCACGGAGAGGGCGTTCGTCCCCAGCACCGAGACGGTGCCGGAGGTGGGGCGGAGGATCTCGAGGATCATCCGGATCGTCGTCGTCTTTCCCGCCCCGTTCGGACCGAGGAAGCCGTAGATCGAGCCTTGGGGGACGGTGAAGCTGACATCATCGACCGCACGGAAGTCTCCGTAGGTCTTCACGACATTCTTCAGGACCAGCGCGGACTCGGGCATCGCGGTTGGCACCGCCTCTCCGGTTTCGGGAGGACTCCGGGCGGGGGAGGCGGGCAGGGTAGCGGGGGGCAGGAGGGGCCACAACTCCAACCGTGAGGCCGCTCTCCCCGCCAGTATCTCCTTGCGAGGGAGCAGGGAGAGCGGGAGGATGCCATCATGTCGGACTCCGTCGGAGAACGACCCCCGGCCGCGACGCACTCGAGGGACGGACCACCTCGGATCGTCGGAGAGGAGTGGAGCCCGTGAACCCCCGCCTGACGACCACCCTCATCCTCCTGTCGACGCTCCTCGTCAGGGCCGAGGGGCAGACGCTGGTCTTCACCGATCAGACCGTGGCGGCAGGAGTGGAGAACCTCTACACCCCCGGCTCCTTCTCCTTCCCGACCTACACGGGGGGCGGGGTCTGCGGGGACTTCGACGGCGATGGGTGGCAGGACATCTTCATTCCCTCGGACGGGGCCGGGGGCTCCCTCGACCGGCTCTTCATGAACAACGGGGACGGGACCTTCACCGACGAGGCGGCGGCCTGGGGGATGACGATCGCTCACATGGGGAAGGGTGCATCGGTCGGGGACTTCAACAACGACGGCCACCTCGACATCTACTGCACCAGCGCGGGGCCCTACAACAGCAGCGCCCCGGGGCATCACAAGCTGTGGCGCAACAACGGGAACCGCTCCTTCACCAATGTCGCCCTCTCCGCCGGCGTCGCCTTCACCACCGCCGGGGGGCAGGATGGCTTCGGCAGCTGCTTCGGGGACTACGACCTCGATGGCGACCTCGATCTCTTCGTCTCCGGGACCGCCTCGAACAACGCGGGGAGCATCCTCTTCCGGAACAACGGGAACGAGAGCTTCACGAACGTGACGATCGCCGCGGGCCTGATGGTCGGGCTCCCGTTCACGATGTTCGGCTTCGCGCCCCGCATGGTCGACATGGATGGCGACTTTCACCCGGAGCTTCTCCTCGTCTCCGACTTCGGCACCAGCGTCTACTACCGAAACAACGGGGACGGCACCTTCTCCGACTGGAGCTGGTCCTCCGGGACCGGGCTCGAGGAGAACGGCATGGGGCAGACGGTGGGGGACTTCGACAACGATGGTCTGCTCGACTGGTACGTCACCTCGATCTACCAGCCGTCGATCGGGTGGACCGGCAACAAGCTCTACATGAACCAGGGGAACCACGTCTATTCGGAGATCTCCGCCGCGGCGGGCGTCTTCAACGGCGGCTACGGCTGGGCCGCGATCGCCTGCGACTTCGACCATGACGGTTGGGTGGACATCGCGGAGACGAACGGAGGGTCGTCCACCTTCCAGAACGAGCAGAGCTACCTCTGGCTCAACAACGGGGATGGGACCTTCTCCGAGACGGCCATCGCGTCCGGCCTCGTCCACACCGTCCTCGGGCGCGGCATGCTGAATCTCGACTACGACAACGACGGGGACCAGGACGTGATGATCCTCTCCCTGAACGATCCGAACGTCCTCTATCGAAACGACCTCTCCGGGCCCGACCGGAACTGGCTGCGCGTCTTCCTCGACAACAACGGGTCGAGCGCGGTCGCTCCCCACGGGATGGGCTCCCGGGTGGTGATCAACTTCGGAGCCGAGTCCCGCACCTGCCACGTGCATGGCGGGGACAACTTCCTCTCGATGGGAGAGCTCTCCGCCCACTTCGGTCTCGGCGCGGTCCCGCTGATCGACACGCTGACCGTGCACTGGCCGGATGGAACGACCGACCAGCTCACCGGAGTCGCGGTGAACCAGACGATCACGGTCACCTACGAGGGGGCGACCTTCATGCGGGGGGATGCGAACGGGGACGGCGCCTTCGACCTCGGAGATCCGATCGCGGTGCTCGCGTACCTCTTCCAGGGAGCCGGGACTCTGGCGTGCGAGAGCGCCGCCGACATCAACGGGGACGGCACCATCAACATCTCCGACCCGATCTACTCCCTCGCGTACGCGTTCGGGGGCGGGGCTCCTCCCCCCGCGCCCTTCCCCGCCTGCGCGGCGGAGCCCTCCCCCTTCGATTGCGACCAGAGGTGCTGAGCCGGTCCGCGTGAGTCGGCCCTAGCGCCAGGGGGAGCCGGCGACGGTCGTGTGCTCGCTCCGGGAGAGCTGCCATCCCTCGTCGGTCTCGCGCATGTCGATGCGCAGCGTGATCTCCCACTCCGCCGACCACCCCTCCCGACGGAGCTCCTCGAACTCCGCCACGCAACGCACCTTCGCCGCGGCGGGGTCCGCCGGGTCGAGGATCACCTCCCACGCATCGAGCGGGAAGCGCACGCGATGGCGGAACTCTCCCGTGTCGGTCCGGTCGGAGAAGCTCATCCGGGAGAGGACTGAGCGGAGCTCCGCCTTGCCGACGCCGGTGGGGCGGTCGCGGAAGTCTTCGGTGAAGTGCCCGACGATGGCGCTCGGGCGGCCGCGGGAGAAGTCATGGGCCAGCTCGTCGAATCGACGACGGATCCGCTCCTCGGGTCCCTCGCAGCCACGCCCGAAGAGGAGCAGGAGCAGGACGAGGATCGGCAGGATGAGCAGTCCGCTGCGCTTCACGATGGCTCCCTTCCCGGCGTGGTGACCGCGCGCACAGCATGCCGGAAGGCTGCCCGGAGAAGGCCGGAAATCCGGGAGGGATTCGGTTAGGTTGCCCCCCCTGCGGCCGGATCGCGCCTCAGCCGACCAGACTTCAAGGAGGTCTCCGGTGAGCGCCGCGAACCACGGCCTCCCGATCGCTCGGGATCTCGGTGTCATGAGAGGGGATCGCATGAGAGGAACGACCGCGCGCGTGTCCCTCTTCTTGTTCGCACTTCTCTTCGGCCTCCCCCTCGTCCGGGGGGATGATCCCGCGCCGGGTCGTTCCCGCGACCCGGCAACCCCGCCGGATCTTCACATCGGCCCGGCGACTCCGCCGGGCGGAGCGGGGCCCGCCGCGTGGGTGGGGCCGATCCACGCCGCCTTCGACCCGGATCGTGCCCTCGAGCATGTTGCCTTCGTCGACCGCTTTCACCGCGAGCCGGGGAACCCCGGTTTCGAGGCGGTGCTCGATCGGGTCATCCGCACTCTCCGCGCCGCGGGCTTCTCCGAGGAGGGGGAGCGCACTCTCGAGATCGTGGAGACGCGGGAGTGCGAGGGTTGGAGCCCGGTGCGAGCCCGCCTCACCCACCTGGGAGAGGAGGGGAAGGGAGAGGACGAGGTCCTCCTCGCGTTCGATGCCGACGACGACCGCCATCGCACCATGCTGCCCACCGGCGCTCGCGGCGGGGTGGTCGAGGGGAGGGTCGTCTTCTCCACCGAGGCGGTGGAGCCGGGCACGATTCTCGTCACCGGCGAGCCGATGACGATGGCGGCGGCGCGGGCCCATCGGCGTGGGGCTCTCGCCGTCCTCGGGATCCGCCTCGAGTCCTACCATCAGGACCCCGCCGGTGGGGACCGTCACCTCGATGCCATCGTCTACTCGCGGGTGCGGGGGAGCACGCCGCTGCCGGTCGGGCGGATCTCGATGCGGGTGCACGATCGCCTCCGCGCGCTCGCGACCGATGGACCGGTGCGGGTGCGCTGGGAGGCGGAGGTGGCCCGGAGCCCACGCAAGCTCCGCACCGTCATCGCCACGATCACCGGGGCGATCGAGCCGGACCGGGTCGTCGCCATCGCCGGTCATGTTCAGGAGCCCGGCGCGGTCGACAACGCGAGCGGGGTCGGGGGTCTCCTCGAGGCCGCGGTGACGGTGTCCGCCCTCATCGAGGCGGGCACCCTGCCCCGTCCGGCGCGGAGCGTGGCGTTCATCTGGGGGAACGAGATGGAGCAGAGCCGGGTCTATCTCGATCATCTCGGTCGGGAGGGCTCGACGCGGACCGCGCTCGCCGCGATCAGCGCCGACATGATCGGCGCCTCCCGCGCGGCGACGGGGGCGTGGCCCCTCCTCGAGCGAGACCCCGACCCCGGCGCCATCGAGCTGCTCCCCCCCGACGCCCACACGCCCTGGGGCGCGGCGCGGGTGCGGCGTGACTCGATCCGCCCGAACGGCCTCTCTCTCGTCGCCCGCCTCGCCCTGCGCGATGTCGCCCGGGCCGTCGGGGGGTGGGAGACGCGGGAGCACCCCTACGAGGGGGGGAGTGACCACGACATCTTCCTGCGGGAAGGGACCCCCGCGATCCTCTTCTGGTGCTTCACCGACTTCGCCTACCACACGAGCCTCGACCGGCTCTCCCACGTCGATCCGGTCGTGATGCGCCGCCTCGCCACCGCGATCGTCGCGACCGCCTGGTCGCTCGCGCACCCCGGACCCGAGGACCTGCCCCGCTACCGCGAGGCGCTCGCGCTCGACCGTGAGCTGAGGCTCGGCGCCGCGCGAGGGGCGGAGCGGGAGGAGCTCGCCGCGATGTGGGAGGAGTGGTTCGCGGGGGCGGCGGACTGGCTCGAGCGGGAGTGCCGCCCCCCGACCTCAGCGGCCGAGCCCGACGACCGGTAGGTCGATCCGACGCCGCTCCCCCTCTCGGAGCACCTCCAAGATCACGGTCTCCCCCGCTCTCCGGGTCAGCCGGAACCAGGCGTGGACATGATCGACCGAGCGGAAGTCGCTTCGACCATCGAGGGAGAGGACCACATCCCCGACTCGCAGTCCGGCTCGGGCCGCGCTGCGCCCCGTCTCCGCCCGCGCTCCCCCGTCGACGAGGTACTGCACCCGGAAGGCGAAGGTCCCCGGCGCGAGCCCGAGGCCGCCGAGCTCGCGCGCGGTGAGCTGCGGGCCCCCGAAGCCGGGGGAGGGGTCGAGGTTCCACTTCATCGCCCGCCAGGAGTAGAGGAGCGGATCGGGCTCCCGCCATCCGCGGCTCGTCGACACGACTCTCTCCACCGGGCTCGCCGAGGGCCCGCCGGAGACGGGGAGGAGCCGCATCCGGACCGACGGGCCGTCTCCGCTCCGGTCGAGGGCGAGGACGATGTCGCCGAAGGTGAGGACCGGAGTTCCCTCGATGGCGAGGATCCGATCACCGACCTGCAGCCCCTCGACCCGGGCCTCGACCGAGACGACCCGCTCCTGCTCGATCGGGTCGACCGAGAAGCCGAACTCCCGGGGGTCGGGGAAGACCCAGCCATCCTGAGGGCGCCAGCGCTTCGCCTCCTTCGCCGCCTCCACCTGCCAGTCGTGGACGCTGTGGCAGTGGATGCACGCCGGTCTTCGTCCGGCCTCGATCCGACGGGCGAGAGGAGGGAGCGCCTCGACCGTGCGCCCGGGTCCGCTCCGGCCCCGGGGAGGGAGCTCCGCCTTCTCGTGCTCCTCGAGGGTCCGGACGAGGACTCGGACGAGCGCGGGGACGGAGAGATGCGACTCGGCGCCCTCCCAGGTGCGTCCGCCGAAGGTGTGATAGCGATGGCCATCGGCGCGCTGCAGCAGGATGCAGGAGGTCAGATCGAAGTCGAAGCGGTGGCGATCGAGGTCGACCCCCGCCATGTCGGTGACGCGGACGCACTCGAACCGGGAGGCGACGAGGGAGAGGAGGGTGGTGGGACGGACCAACTGTCCGTCGAAGGGGGAGCAGTCCCTTCAGACCTCTCAGCGAAAGACGATGAGCATCGCCCGACCGGACTCCTCCGCCGCGGCTTCCGCGCTCGACAGGTCGGGATGCCAGTCGAGGGGCGCCGCCGGCGAGGCGAGCGAGAGGGCGATGAGGGTCGCGAGCGCGTGCATGGATCCTCCTCCTGCGGGGAGCAGTCGAGCAGGCGGAGTGGTCCGGCGCAAGGGAAGCGGGGACCGGGGTGGCAGCGCTCCGCCGTCTCGGTCATCCTCCCGCCATGATCACACCCGAGAGCCCGAGCCCCTCCATCCGGGTCTCCGCGCTTCGACATCGCTACGGCTCGAAGGAGGTCCTCACCGGGGTCGACCTGACGATCCCGGCCGGCACCGTCTTCGGCTACATCGGACCGAACGGCGCGGGGAAGAGCACCACCGTGAAGATCCTCACCGGGCTCCTCCCGGGGTGGGAGGGTGCGGTCGAGGTCTGCGGTCATGATGTCCGCAGATCGCCGCTCGAGGTGAAGGCGCGGATCGGATACGTGCCGGAGAACGCGATCCTCTACGAGCAGTTGACGGTGGGGGAGCTCCTCGAGCTGGTGGGGAGGCTCCACCGCGTTCCCACCGACCTCGCGGAGAGGCGGATCCGGGAGATCCTCGGGGGCTTCGGGCTGGAAGAGCGACTCGGGACCCGGATTCAGGCGCTGTCGAAGGGGCTGCGCCAGAAGGTCCTCATCACCTCCGCCCTCCTCCACGACCCGGAGCTCATCTTCCTGGACGAGCCGCTCAGCGGTCTCGATGTCGACTCCGCCCGGCTCGTGAAGGACCTGATCCGCGGCCTCGCGGACTCCGGGCGCACCGTCTTCTACTGCTCCCACGACATGGATGTGGTCGAGAAGGTCTGTGACCGGATCGCGATCGTCTCCGAGGGTCGGATCATCGCGGACGGAGCCCCGCGCGAGCTGACGGAGGCCGCCGAGCAGGGGGACCTCGAGGCGGTCTTCTCCCTCCTGACGCGAGGCAAGGACGCCGCCCGGGACACGCGCGCGCGCGTGGAGCGCATCCTCGGGAGCCTCGCCCCGTGAAGCGATGGACCGCCCTCTTCGAGGGGCCGATGCTCATCCTGTCCCGCGCGGTCGTCCGGCTCCTGAGCCCCCTCGTCCGACCGCTCGGCGGGGACCCTGCGGGGATCTCCGCCCTCCTCGCCGCGCAGGTTCGCACCGAGCTCCGCCGGCAGCGCGGCGCGACCGACCGAAACACCTTCCTGCTGAAGCTCGCCGGGGGTCTCTTCACCGGCACCTTCCTCGCGGTCGTTCTGTTCCTCCTCCGGCCCCCGGCCGGCGCGTGGATGACGATCACCCAGAGCATGGTCCTCGCGCTCACCGTCTTCACCACCCTCGAGGCGGCGCCTCACCTCCTCGCGGACCGCCGTGACCTCGCCATGGTCTCGAGCGCCCCGTTGCGGGACGCGACCTTCGTGGTCGCGCGGATCCTGGCGGTCGTCGTCCTCGTGGGGGTGGTCATCGCGAGCCAGGTCGCGCCGACCTTCGTGGTCGGGATCATCCGCTGGCCTCAGGCGGAGTTCCTCCTCGTGCATCTCATCGCCAGCGGTGTCATCGGGCTCCTCGGGGTCTTCTGCACCCTGATCATCTACCTCGCGATCCTGCGACTCCTCCCGGCGCGGAAGGCGCGGGAGGGGATCGTTTTCGTCCAGATCCTCCTGACCATCACGCTCTTCGGGGCGCTCCAGCTCGCTCCCCATCTCGTCGATCTGCAGAGCGAGGCGAGCATCGAGGCCGCCCTCTCCCGGTCGGCGGCGTTCGGCTCCTGGTTCCCTCCCCGTCACGCGGGGGAGTGGCTGCGGTGGGCGCTCGGCGAGCTGCCGATCGATCGCGCGCTCCTGCTGCGGGGCCTGCTCCTCCCCGCCGTCGCCGGGATCGGGCTCCTCGTCATCGCCTCGACCCGCCTGCTCGAGCGCCTGCGACCGCCGGAGCTCGGGGAGGACTCCCCCGGGAGGCGGGCGCGACCTCGGGCCTTCCTCGCGCCCCTCGCGGAGCGGCTCCTTCCCGATCCGGTGGAGCGGGTCGGATACGACCTGTTTCGGCTCCTCTCCCGAAGGGAGCGTGGGTTCCGCCTGCGCACCTACCCGATGCTCGCCTTCTCGGTTCTGTTCGGGGTCGGCTACCTCCTGCAGTTCTCGCGCTTCGGCTCGGTCTGGGAGATCCGCACGCCCCACTTCGGGATCCCCGTCTACCTCACCTTCCTCTACACCCCGATCTTCGTCCTGCAGGCCCGCTTCTCCGACGATGGCGAGGCGGGGTGGCTCTTCGATCGATCTCCGATCCCGGCTCCGGGGCGGCTCCTCGCGGGGATGGGGGTCGGCCTCGTCCTCTGCTTCCTCCTGCCGGTGTCCCTCGTCAGCGCCCTCGGCTCGCTGATCCTCGGGGGCCCCGAGGTGCTCGGGCATGTCGGGGCGGGGCTCGCGTTCGTGGTTTGGGCCACCCTCCTCTCGGTCGCGATCTTCGGGCGGGCGCTCCCCTTCGCGGAGCCCTTCCGGGCGGAGATGGGGCTGACGAATGTCGGGATCCTCGCCTTCACTCTGGCGCTGGGAGCCGCGGCGATCGCGCTCCACTTCCTGCTCGGGCGGCTCCCGGGGTCGGAGTGGGGGCTCGCGGTCCTCTATCTCCTCCTCGCCCGCCGACAGCTGCGTCGGCTCCGGGAGCTCAGGCCGCGCGCGATCGTCCAGCGGTGGTTCCCCGCCGGGGGTCGCTCCGCGGGAGATTCCGAGGAGCGGGCCGCCGCCGGTACCTGATCTCGGACGCGGCCCATCCCCGACCGGGGTGGAGGAAGCTGACGCCCGGAGCCGGGATCGCTACCATGCCGCCAGCCGCAGCAGGCGTCCGATGACCGGCCGCCGCACCTGGAGGAGATCTCCCGTGATGAACCGCTTCCATCCCCCGCTGCCCCGGTCGATCCCGGCGATCGGGGTGCTGGTCCTCGCCACGCTTGTCGGGGGCTGCGCCCCCTCGAAACGCCCGGAGCCCTCCGGACCGAAGCCGGCGAGCGCGCCGTTCGAGTTGAACGGCGTGCTGACGCACACGGGACCGTTTTCTCTCCCCCCCGGCTTCCCCGCCTCGGCGGAGCATGTGATCGACGAGCAGTTCGCGCCCGCGCCCTTCACCGCCCGCCAGATCGCGCAGGCGTGTCCGGTCGGGAGGACGAACACCTTCGCCATGACGATGGAGACGGGGGACTATGTGATGGTCCACCGCTTCACCGAGGTCTCTCCGGAGGGAGCGACGATCCAGCGCCTCTTCGGCGAGGTCCGCGGGGACACGAACGCCGCCGCCCCCGACCTCCGCTCGGAGGTGAAGGAGGTGGCGTGGTCCGAGCTCCAGAGGGACGCCTCCTTCCCCCGGGAGAAGACGCGCATCAGATCGGAGCGGATCAGCGTCCGCGCCGGCACCTACGACTGCTGGCGGTACGATGTGATCGAGGGGGCCACCATCACCCATCACTGGTTCGCGAAGGGTCTCGCCGGTCCGCCGGTGAAGATCGAGCTCCATCGGGATGGGAAGCTCTTCGCGGTGACGGAGCTGACCGAGATCCGTCTCCGCTGAACCCCGACCGGACGCGATGCGAAGAGGGCCCCGAGCGCACGCCGCCGCGCGCGCTCGGGGCCCTCCTCATCTCCGGGCCCGGATGGGCTCAGGGGAGCTCGGTGTAGGTCCCGTGATTCCGGCTCGCGACCTGCTTGAGGAAGCTGCCGGCCCGTCCCGAGGTCGCGCGGAAGCCGATCGTCTGGATCGTGCGGTTCTCGAAGCGGTTCCACTCGTCGATCCGGTCGAGGAAGGTCGGGATGTGGATCGGGTTCTTGCTGCGATAGGGCTGGCCGTCGGAGAGGAGCACGATCGAGCGGGCGCGCGGAACCGCGAACGCGGCCTCCATAGCCTCGTCGGTCCAGGTCTCCCCGTCGCACTTGAAGTCGCGGACGAACTGGATCGCGCTGTTCTTGTTCTTCTTCGTCGCCTTCTGGAGGGCCCCCGCCCAGATCGTCACCTCGTTGTCGAAGGAGATGATCGTGAACTCGAACTTCGGCGGGAGGTTGGAGATCAGGCGGACCAGCTCGTTCTGAACCCGCTTGAGGCGCTGGCGCTCCCCGAGCTGCGGACGGCGGCGGCGGTCTCCTTCGCGTCCATCCCCGCCGACGCCGGTGCCGCCGGTCCGGTCTCCGTCCACCCCGGGCCGGGACTCCTCCTCCGGAGGCGGGGGGGCATCCTCCTCCTTCATGCTGATGCTCGTGTCCATCACGAAGACGATCCGCTGGGTGAGGATCTCCTCGCCGAAGAAGTCCACCTTCACATCGACCCCGGTCCCCCGGAACCGGGTGTCGATCTCGCCGAGGGGGTCCTTCTGCCGCTGCTTGTTCGGATCGAGGAGGATGTCCTTGTGGCGGTTCCAGACCTGGAGGAACTCGCTCGGACCGTAGAGCTCCTTGCCGTACCAGTCGTTGAGGAGCTCACGGATCTCGGTCGCGATCTGGCCGAGCTCCCGCTCGAGCTGGATCTCCTGCTCGAGGGCGCGGATCAGGTGGGGGATCGAGGTGCGCTGGTTGCGCGATCGCATCGCCGAGACCGCCGCCATCTTCACCGGCTCCACCGGATCGAGGAGCGCGGAGAGCAGGGCGACGAAGGCATCCCTGTCGTCACGGTGGGTGAGGATGCGAACGAGCTGGACCCGGACCTCGTACCGCTCATGGTTGTTGCAGCGATTGCAGAGCCAGTGCACGAGGGTGCTCCACGGCGCGGCGGCGAGCTTCTCCTGGAGCATCGTCTCGATCTCCGGTCGGCCGGAGAGGAGCGCGTCCGCGATGAGGACCTCCGCGGCGTCGACGCTCCCGAGCTCGATCATCTGGTCGAGGAGACGGGAGGTGGCGGCGTCCTGCTTGCGACGGAGCGCCTTCGTCAGCTCATCCCGCAGCTCGGGGAGGTCGGCAGCGTCCGCGGCGGCCGGAGGCAGGAAGGCGCCTAGGAGGAGGGCCAGCACGAGGCCGGTCAGCCAGCATCGGGTTCGCGCGGGGGATGCCATCGGTTCCTCCTCCGGACGGGGTCGAACCCCGAGGTTACTCCCCCGGCCGGGATCGTTGAAGGGCTCTGTGGGGAACTGCCCCGAGGGGTCGCCGGCCGGGGACGCCCCGACCGGTCAGGGGGCGTCGGAGTGCCGCTCGAACCACGCGAGGATGTACGCGACCTTGCGGATCAGGTTGCTCGGTCGCGCGGCGATGCCGTGGCCCGCCCCGGGGATCCGCACCATGGCGGTCTCGACCTTCCGCAGCTTGAGCGCCTGGTAGTACTGCTCCGTCTCCGACATCGGGGTCCGGTAGTCCTCCTCGCCGGTGAGGAGCATCGTCGGCGTGGAGACATTGCCGACGAGGGAGAGGGGGGAGCGGGCCCAGTACTGCTCGGGGTGCTCCCACGGGGGGCCGGGGAACCAGTACTTCGCGAAGTAGTTCGAGAAGTCGGCGGTGAGGACGAAGCTCGCCCAGTGGATCACGGGCTTGGCGACCACCGCCGCGCGGAAGCGGTCGGTCTTCCCCACGATCCATGCGGTGAGCACCCCGCCGCCGCTCCCGCCGGTCACGAAGAGGTGATCGGTGTCGACGTACCCCTCCGAGATCACGGCATCGACGCAGCCGATGAGGTCGTCGTAGTCATGGCCGGGGTACGCATGGTGGATCTCGTTGGCGAAGTCGGCCCCGTAGCTCGTCGAGCCGCGCGGGTTCACGTAGAGGACGATGTTCCCCGCCGCGGCGAAGAGCTGGACCTCGGCGGAGAAGCGGGGGCCGTAGTTGGCGAAGGGCCCCCCGTGGATCTCGAGGATGAGCGGGTAGCTCCCCCGGGAGTCGAAGTCGGGGGGGAAGACGAGCCACGCCTGGATCGGCAGGCCGTCATGGGGGGATGGGACCGTGATCTCCCGGATGGCCCCGAGGGTCCGCTCGCCGAGGAGGTCCTCGTTCAGCTTCGTGAGGAGGCGCGGCGCGTCCCCGCCGCTCGTGAGGATCGCGACATCCGCCGGCCGATCGTGTCTTCCCATCGTGTGGGCGATCGTGCCATCCCCGGCGACGGAGAAGGCGCCGCCGGAGTAGGGGCGGCCGAGGGAGGTGCCGCCGATGCCCCGGACCCGGAGCTCGACCTCGGGGCTCTCCGCCTCCCCGTCGGGGAGGGCCACCCAGCCGATGCAGCTCCGGCCCCGGTCGTCGTACTGCACGAAGATCCCGCGGGAATCCCCGCTCCAGACCGCGCGTCCGATCCCCCGGTCGAAGCCGCCGGTGAGCAGGCGTCGCCGGCCGGTGGCGAGCTCGATCACCGTCAGCTCTCCCTGGCGATGGCCGAGCCGCGACGCATCGTTGCCGATGATCGAGAGCCAGCGGCCGTCCGGCGAGACCTGGGGGGATCCGTCCGGGCCGGCGTGATCGGTGATGGCGCGCATCGCGCCTCCCTCGACCTCGACCTCCCAGACCTCGGACTCGTCGCTCGCGTACTCCCAGTCCTCGTCGCGGTTCGCGCTGATGTAGATGCGGCGGCCATCCGCGCCCCAGCTCGGCGGGCCGGCGTGATCGAAGTCACCCTCCGTGAGCTGGCGCGCGGTGCCGCCCTCGCTCGGGACGATGAAGAGATGCCGGTGCCCCCCCTCGACGTAGCCCGCGCCGTCCCGACGGTAGACGAGGCGGTCGATGACCGTGGCGGCCTCCGCCCAGCTCGCCCCCTCGGGGGGCTGGGGGATCGACTTCCACCCTCGTGACTTCGCCGGGACCGTCATCAGGAAGGCGATCCGATCCCCGCTCGGGGACCAGACGGGGCTCCCCGCGCCATCCCGCACCCGGGTGATCGGCATCTCCTCCCGCGCTCCGTCGAGATGCTTCATCCAGATCTGGCCCTCGCGGAGGAACGCGACGCGGCCGGAGTCCGGGGACCAGCGAGGGGAGGAGCCGGTGCCCTCGCGCAGGAGCGGGCGGTGCCGCCCGCTCTCCACATCGATGATCCAGAGGTGCCCGCGCGAGCGGTCGGTCTCCAGGTCGAAGGAGCGGCGGACATACACGATGCTCCGGCCGTCCGGGGAGATCCGGGGATCGTCCGCGACCTCCAGCTCGAAGACATCGAGCGGGGAGAGGGCGGGCCGCGCGAGGGGCGGACCGCTCTCCTGGCCGGGGAGCGGGAGGGCGAGGAGGAGCAGCGCGGCGACGATCGGCAGTCGGTTCACGGGGGGCCTTCCCGGTCGCGGGGCGGAGGGTGCGGGGTCAGAAGCGGAGGCGGAGCAGCTCGGGACCGAGGGGAGAGAGCTGCACGAGGAAGAGGGCTCCGTACTCCCCCTCCTCGATGACGACCTCCTCCTCGATGCCGAGGCGGGCGAGGATCGCGGGCACGGTGTTCGAGTGTCCGACCACGAGGGCCGCCCCTCCGGTCGGGGTCTCGAGGAGCCGCGCCGTCAGGGTGTCGAGGTCCCTCGCCGGGATCCCGGTCACCGGGACCTCGCTCTGCCTCGAGACCGGTCGGGCGGTCTCGACGGTGCGGCGATACTCGCTCGCGAAGCAGGCGCGGATCGGCGCGTCCTCGAGGATCAGCGCGAGGCGCTTCGCCCGGGCGAGTCCGGTGACGCTGAGGGATGGGTCCTCGCCGGTGTTCTTCTCCGCGTGGCGGACCACGAAGATCCAGCGGGTGCCCGCGGCCGGGTCCCGGATCCAGCGAGTGACCTGTCCGGCCACCTCGTTGGGGATCGGGAAGGTGAGATGGTACTGCGCGATCCGCCACTCTCCATCGATGAGCCGCAGCAGGCCGGAGCCGCGACAGACCCCGTACTTCTCCTGATCGAGGAGCTCGTCGAAGAACGCCGCGCGCCCGTCCGGGAGGAGGGTCACATGCCGCTGGGTGGGCGTGTAGGTCCACGCGCTGTCGCGCTCGAAGTAGGGGAGCGCGAAGGCGCGAAACTCCTCGATCGTCCAGCGCTCGCCCGCGTCCGTCCCGAGGAAGATCGCCTCCGGCGTGAAGAGGCCGAAGTAGGTCTCCTCATCCCCCTCCGCCGCGGCCCGGTGGAGGGAGTCGAGGACGGCCTCGATGCGGGCGGTCGGCCCCTCATCCCTTTCCGCGGCTCGACCCGCTCCCCCCGCGGCGGTGAGGAGGGTTGCGACGAGCAGGGCGCCGAGGAGGAGCGGGCGGATCCCCCGGGAGCTCATTGCTCCGCTCCGCTCGCCTTCTCCAGCCAGGGCAGGAGCTGCCGGCGCATCTCCGCGAGGGAGGCGAGCTGGATGTACATCATGTGCCCGGACTCGTAGTGGCTCATCGTCACGCGCTCGTTGACGGCCGGGTCGCTCGAGAGGTGGTCGAAGGTGTAGTGCGTCGCGAAGTACGGGGTCGCGAGGTCGTAGTACCCGTTGGCGACATGGACATGGAGCGCCGGGTTCTGCTCCATCGCCCGCCGCAGGGTCTCCGCCACGTTGAGGTACTCGTTCTCGACATTCGCGTAGCTCCACGGGCGGACCCGCCCGCTGAGGATCTCGTAGGGCATGTCGAACGCGTACCCGAGCTCCTCCCGCAGGTAGGCGTTCGCGCACGAGGTGTAGGGCCCCTGGATCGCGGCGTAGCTCGGGTCGAACTCGTAGCGCTCGCCGGCGTCGTCGCGGTCCCGGCCTCGGAAGCGGGAGTCGAGGCGACCGACCGTGATCCCCTCGTCCCGACGCAGCTCCTTCACGAAGCGGGAGATGGAGGGGCGGAGGTCGCAGTCGAGGACGAACTCCTCGGAGAGCCCCGTGAGCCGGGCGAGCCGGCCGGCGATCCCCTTCCGCTCCTCCCCCTCGAGGCGGGATCCCCGCATCAGGGCCAGGGTGTAGTCACCGAGCGCGAACTCCTCCGCTTCCGCGAGGGCGCGGGGCAGGTCCTCCTGAAGATCCGCGGCGAGCTGGCCGTGGTACCACGCGGTCGCGGTGTAGGTCGGGAGGAAGAGGACGTAGGGGAGGTCGTTGCCGACATCGAAGCGCGCCGTCTGGAACTGCAGGATCGAGGAGACGAGCATCAGCCCGTTCAGGTACATGCCGTGGCGCCCCTGGAGCTCGCCCGCCAGGCCGGCGGCACGGGTGGTGCCGTAGCTCTCGCCGCAGAGGAACTTCGGGGAGTCCCAGCGCTCGTGGCGGGTGGTCCAGAGCCGGATGAACTCCGCCACCGACTCCACATCCTCCCGGAAGCCGTGGAACTGACCCTTCTCCTCCCCCTCCGCCGGGCGGCTGTAGCCGGTCATCACCGGATCGATGAAAACGAGGTCGGTCACATCGAGCAGGGAGTGCTCGTTGTCGACGAGGCGCCCCGGCGGCGGGAGGGGGAAGCCCTCGTCATCCATGACCACCCGGCGAGGGCCGAGCATCCCGAGGTGAAGCCAGACCGAGGATGAGCCGGGCCCTCCGTTGAAGACGAAGGTGACCGGGCGCCGGGAGGTGTCCTCGATTCCGCTGCGCAGGTAGCTCACCGAGAAGATGTGGCCGCGCTCGCTGCCATCCTCCCGTCGGAGGGTGAGCGTGCCCGCCGTCGCCCGGTAGGGGATCTCGGCGCCACCGATCCGGATGGTGTGCTCCGTGGTGGTCGGCTCCGGGGGCCGGGGAAAGGCATCCCCGGTCGGGTCCGCCGCCTCCTTTGTCTCCCCCCCCGCCTGAGCCGGGGCGGGGGGCGTGACGAGCAGGGGGAGGAGCAGTCCGAGGAGCGCGAGGGAGAGGGGGGC
>JAFMMO010000129.1 GCA_017859655.1 Pseudomonadota bacterium
GAGACCCCCCGCGCCATCGTGTGCTCTCCCCGCCGGACATGGAGCCCGTCGGCTCGGAGGATCGCGCTCATGCGTCCCCCTCCCCTCGGCGTCGCAGCAGGAGGATGAAGAACGGCCCGCCGAGCATCGCGGTGACGACCCCCACCGGCAGCGGACGCCCCGGGAGCAGGCTCCGGGCGAAGGTGTCCGCGAGCATCAGGAAGAGGGCTCCGCCGAAGATCGACCACGGGATCACGCGCCGGTGCGACACTCCCACCAGGCGGCGGACGGCGTGGGGGACGATGAGCCCCACGAAGCCGATCGGGCCCGCAGCCGCCACGGCGACCGCGGTGATGAGGCTCCCCACGATCAGGCTGAGCCAGCGGTGGCTGCGCGGCTCGATCCCGAGGTCCGCGGCCTCCTCCTCCCCGAGGGCGAGGAGGTCGAGCGGCCGCGCGAGGAGGAGCAGCGTCACCGCGCCGACCCCCAGCACGAGCCACAGCTCGGGGAGGACGCCGAGGACGCGGTAGCGCTCCGGTCCGAGGTTCCCCATCGCCCAGGCGAGCCCCACCTCCACCCGGCTCCCTCCCGCCTGCGGACCGGAGAGGAGCGTGTAGAGGAGCAGGATCCACGCCGCGAAGATCGCGTTCAGCACCGCGCCGGTGAGGATCAGCGAGGCGCTGTCCCGAACCCGGGCCCACCGCGCCGCGCCGAGGAGGAGACCGAGGGCGGCGAGACCTCCGGCGAGCGCGGGCACCATGGCCCCCGCCCCGACCGCCCACCACCAGGGCGCGGAGAGGACCCCGACGGAGGCCCCCCCGGAGACGCCGAGGATGTAAGGCTCGGCGAGCGGGTTGCGCAGCACCGCCTGGAACGCGACGCCCGCGAGGGAGAGGACCCCCCCGATCGCCGCCGCGAAGAGGAGCCGCTGGAGGCGCAGCTGCGTCCAGAGCTCGATGGTCCGCTCGGCGGAGGCGGGGTCTCCGCTCCCCCCACGCCAGGCCTCGAGGAGACGACCCGCGGTCCACTCCCCACCCACCACCGAGAGTCCGAGCAGGGCGATCACGAACAGGACCGCCGCACCGCCGAGGCGCGCCATCGGAGCGATCGCGCCCTCCCGCGCGCTTCCCCCGGGGGGGAGCGCCGGGCCGTTTGGCGCGTTCTCGGACAGCGTCGTATTCTTCATCGGTAAGCCGACCTTCGAACCGTGAGCTCCGCCGGAGGGCCCGCGGGAGATCCCTCGGGCGCGCCGAGCGCCTCGACGGACCCCCGGGAAGCCCCGGAATCCGCGGGGTGGCCGGGGATGGTTACCCACACGGGGATCGGGTCGCCAGTGTTCTGTTCCCGAATCGGCTCGGTCGGGCGAGGAGAGCCCGCGATCCGGGGAACGGGACCGTTCGGAACCTCTCGCGCCTCGGGCCGCGCCCGGGCGCCACGGAATGGAACGGGAGCGGGTCACCCGATGGAAAAGCAGAAGGTCCTCTTCGTCCTCCTGGCACTCGCCGGACTGTTCGTCTTCGCGACCGGCGGAGTCTCGGAACTGGTCGGATCGGGGGGTGAGAGCCTCACCAGCTACGCGGTGCCCCTGCTGAACGGCAGCATCACCGACACCGCGGTCTTCGTGGTCTCGGTCCTCCTCCTCGTGTGGGCGCTCCTCCCCACCGGCTCCGCGGCGCAGGTGGGCCGCACGCAGCTCCTGCAGGGGATCGCCCTGGGCTCCGCCCTCGTCGTTTGCGGCTGCATCAGCGTGACGATGCAGGTCGCCACGGCTGCGGATCCCCAGGTCTCGGGAGCCCTCGCCCTCGTGGCGACCTTCCAGGCCGCGGTCGGCCTCGCCGCCTGCGGATTCCTCCTCTCCCGCCCCGAGTCCCGCAGCGCCGCCACCACGCCCGTCCTCGCGAACGGCGGGCTCGCGATCCTCCTCGTGTTCATCACCAACGGCTCGTTCTTCGCCTAAGGAGCGCTCAGATGGATTTCCAGTACTGCGATCGCTGCGGGAGCATCACCCAGGCGAACCACTCCACCGGGTCCGACACCCTCTGCGCCACCTGCGCGGGTGACTCGACCTTCGCCGCGACGAAGCAGGTCCCGCAGGGACTCGATGTCCTGCGCGACCCGACTCAGGAGCTCGGCGACGGGACCCCCGTCGGCGATCCCGACCTCGACTTCTTCAGCGGCGAGACCCTCGCCGTCCGTCGCGACGAGACTCCCACCCGCGAGCCGAGCCGCCTCAAGCTGGTGGAGGATGGGGAGAGCGTCCACGCCTCCGGAGCCGACGGGTTCGCCGGTCCTCCCCCTGCGCAGAGTCCCATGAGCGAGGCTCCGAACGCCCCGACCGCGACCCTCCCGGTCTCCACGCCGGAGCGCTGGCGGGTCGACTGTCTGCACTGCGCCGGCAACCTGTCCGTCCGCCCGGTCGAGAAGCGGAGCAAGCTCCGCTGCCCCCGCTGCGAGGGGATGATGGTCCTCGAGCAGACCGGACTCGTGAGCGCGGTCGGGATGGGCATCGCCCCGTGTCCGAGCTCCGCTCCGACAAGCCAGGCGCCGACTCTTGAGGCTCCGACTCTTGGGGTTCCGTGCCCCGCTCCGATCGCGGGGGTCGAGGAGAGCCCGGTCGCGGGCTCCACTCCCGGGAATGACTCCCCCTTCGGCGGAAGCCCGGAGTCCCTCGCCATCTACAAGAGCACCTTCGTGGGCTCCGATCCGAGCCCGGATCCCTCCTGTGAGGATGGTGGCAGCACTACGACGCTCACCCTCTGCGCGGAGCAGGAGACGAACGAAGACGGCCTGGATGGCGTGTTCGGTGCCACCTGCGACGAGGAGATCGGTGACGCGCTCCAGGCGATCGGCTCGCTCTCCGAGGACCCGACCGCCATCCTCGACCTCGAGGAGGATGGGGCGTACGCCGGAAGCGGCGTCCCGACGATGACCGCGCACCCGGTCGACGGTTGCGGGTCGGAGGTCGAGGTCGAGAGCCCGGTGAGCGCGCTCGAGATGTGCACCTGGATGACGATCGCCCTCTGCCCGGCGATCATCGGCATCGCGGTGAGCCACACCGCCGCGGGGGTCTTCGGTCAGACGATGCTGCAGGAGGTCGGCTCCCGGGTCGTGACGAACACCACCGGTCTCATCCAGTGGTGCGCGAACCTGCTCGGAGCCTGATCCCGGAGAGCCGCAGCAGCGCGCTTCCCCCTCTCTTTCGGCCCCGGACGGGGGTCTGGAGAAAGGGCGGCAAGAGATCTTGCCGAAGGGGGGGGCTCTGCTAAACTGCGCCGCTCGCTGGGGGAGAGAGCCCTCGGCGGAGCTCGAAGAACACGAAGTTCGCAGATTTCGGGGCGATTAGCTCAGTTGGCTAGAGCACTAGCTCGACATGCTAGGGGTCATAGGTTCGAGTCCTATATCGCCCACCATTGAATTCGAAGCCGCCATGACCCCCGGGTCGTGGCGGCTTTTCTCTTGCCCTCTCGAGTCGCCGTCGCGAGCGGTCGCGAGCCGCCGCACCGAGGTCCGGATCCGCAGTGGACACACCCGCCGGGCGCGGTGCTCACCAGCGCTCGACGACCTCCTCCGCCACGAGGCGGTAGATGCTCTCCACATACCCGAACTCGCTCTTCTTCTCCCCCACCTCGAACCAGCCGGTCACCGTCACCGGCTGCCCGCTGAGGAAGTAGGAGACCTCGAGGTCGGGACCCACCGTCACATCGATGACCTCGTTCATGTTGAGGACATCTCCGAAGCAGCAGGTGATGTAGCTGCGGGTGAGGAGGAAGCGCTCCACCTTCCCGCCGTCGAAGATCGTCGGCATGAGGAAGCCATCGACGACCACCCGCTCCCCCGTGAGCGCCTCGATCTCCGGTGGGATGTCGGTCTTCGGCTCCCGGCCCCCTTGGAGCATCGAGAGGGGATCGACCGTCTCGTACTCGAAGCCCGCGAGCCGCTGGAAGCTGATCGCCCGGGCATCGCCGCCCTTCCGGGTGGAGGTCTCCGGCCGCGGCCGCACGGGCTCGCCAACCTCCTCAAGGTTTCGCGGCGCGGGGGTCGCGCTCTCGGCGGAGCTCCCCGGCGCCCCCGCCTCCTCCGCCCCGCGCTCCCGCTGAAGCGCCAGGGCACGCTCGGAGAAGCTCAGCCCCTGGGGCGGAAGCACGGCGACCGCGCCGGAATCGGGGGCGGGTCCGCAGCCAGCGAGGAGGAGGCCCACGACGGTGACGAGGACCCCCGCGGGGAGAGCTCGCAACGGGCTCCGATCGCTCCTCATGGGATTCCTCCTGTCGCTCGGCGGGTCGGGGATCGGCCCCTTGAAGGCGCCGTGACCCCGCAGTGATCCGCAGTGTTCCTCAGTGTTCCTCAGTGTTTCTCAGTGCCCCTCGTTCCCCTCCGGGACCGCGAAGGATACCGCCGCGAACTCGACGCCGCGAACGGTGATTCGCTCGAGGACCACCTCGAAGCGCTCCTTCCCGACCAGCTCCGGAGACTCGCCCCGGAACTCCGAGGTGGCCCCCACCTCCTCCCCGGAGAGCGGGTTCGCCGCCGCGCGGGCCACCACAGGGAAGCTCTTCCCCCCCTCGGTGACGGTGAAGCGCAGCTCATCGTCACCGATCGGGACTCCCCCCACCGCCTCCCCATCGAGGACATAGACCGTGAAGCGGCCGGTCGCGGGATCTCCCACCCACTCGATGTGAGCGAACTCGCTGCCCAGGACGGCGAGAGCCCCACCATGGGGAGCGACATGGTGATGCCCATGATCATGGTCGTGATCGTGGTCGTGGTCGTGCTCCGCGGCGGGCCCCTGCTCGCCCGCCTTGCAACCGATCGGCAGCAGGGCGAGCCCCGACAGGGTCAGCAGACCGACGAGGAAGAGGAGTGAGCGCGGGGTCGACATGGGGGGTCTCCGTCCTCGGGCCTCGGATCAGCCCGCGAGAGTGTTGGCGACGTCGGTTCCGTAGGCGGAACGAGCGGGGATCACACCGGCCAGCGCCCCGAGCGTGGTGACGCCGAGGGGAACGAGCAGGAGGGCGGGGTGCGCATCCGCGAGGGTGAGGACCACCCCCGTCTCCGCGCGGACAAGGGACGCGGCCGCGAGGACGATCCCGGCGTGGACCGCGAAGCCGACGACCGCGCCGAGGAGCGCGAGCGTCGTCGACTCGAGGAGGATTGCGGCGAACACGGTGCGCCGCCGCGCGCCGAGGGCGCGGAGGATGGCGAACTCCCGCCGGCGCTCGCGCATCGTGTTCGTGATGCTCGCGAGGATCGTCCCCGCGGCGACGAGGACCACGAGCACGGCCACCAGCTCGAGCACCCGGACGATCCAGCCGAGCTTTCGGAAGATCTCGGCGAGGCTCGCGCCGATCGGCCAGGCGAGGGTCGCGACCTTGCCCTGCTTGTTGATCAGCTGATCGAGGGAGAAGCCGGCGTTCGGGTCGGCGAACTCCAGCATCACCGCGCTGACCTCCTTGTGCTCGTCCGGGATCGTCTCGACCTCCGTGGCGCGGAAGTCGTCCCCGGAGCCGCGCAGGACATGCCCGCCCATGCGGAAGATCCCCTCGATCGGGATCCAGATGACCCGGTCGGAGGGAGAGTTCGTCGGCTCGAGCACTCCGACGACGGTGTACTGCTCGTCGTGCCGCGCGCTCTCGTCGAACTCGATGCCGTGGTAGGGGTTCAGCGTGGAGGAGACCCGCAGGCCGCTCTCCTGCGCCACCGTGCTGCCGACGATCGCCTCCATCCGGTCGGGGTGGAAGACCCGCCCTCCGGCCCGGAAGCGGAATCGCTCCCCCTCGCGCACCTCGACCTCGGAGAAGAGCTCGGGGACCGTCCCCACGATCCGGTAGCCGCGGTAGTTGTCCCCCACGGCGTAGGGGATCGCGTGCGCGATCCTGGGATCGGCCGCGACCTGCCGGTAGAGGGACCAGGGGATGTTCCCCGGCGAGGTCTCGAGGTGGAAGACGGTGTTGAGGACGAGCTGCAGCGCGCTCCCGCGCGCCCCGAGGACCGCGTCGAAGCCGACATCCCCCTGGGAGAAGGTCCGCTCCGCCTGGGAGGTGATGACCATGATCGCCATCGTCAGCCCGCACCCCAGGCCGATGGAGACGATCGTCACCCACGACGAGAGCGCGTGCTCGCGAATGCTCTTCGAGACGAGGAGGAGCAGGCCCTTCATGCGTCCGCTCCCCCCTCGGGCGCACCGGCGCCCGCGGCGTGATCGAACGCCCGATTCAGCACGCTCCACTCCTCGACCCGCTCGAAGCCCGCGAGGAGCGCGGGGTCGTGGCTGACGATGAGGAGGGCGGCCCCCACCTCGCGGCAGCTCTCCCGGATCCGCTCGAGCGCGGTCCCCGCGTGAGCGGGGTCGAGGTTGCCGGTCGGCTCGTCCGCGAGGAGGAGACGCGGGCGGTTCACGAGGGCCCGGGCGAGAGCCACCCGCTGCTGCTGCCCGATCGAGAGCTGGCGGGGGCGATGGTCGAGGCGGGAGCCGAGCCCGAGGGACTCGAGGGTGCGCACGGCGCGCGCGCGGTCGATCCCCTCGCCGAACATCATCCCGACGAGCACGTTCTCGAGGGCGGTGTAGCCGGGCAGAAGGTGGAAGGACTGGTAGACATAGCCGATGTGCCGCGCGCGGAAACGATCGCGCCGCGCCTCCGGCCAGCGGGAGAGGTCCTCGCCGTCGAACCGGATCGAGCCGGCGTCCGCGCGCAGGATCCCCGCGATGCAGTGGAGGAAGGTCGTCTTCCCCGAGCCGCTCGTCCCCCGCAGTCCCACCTGCTCCCCTTCGTCCAGGGAGAAGGCCGGGACATCGACGACCGGGAGCGTCTCCCCATCGGGGTCGCGGAAGGACTTTCGGAGGGCCTCGATCTGCAGCAGCACGCGTGCGTCCTCCCGGGGGTTCCCGCCGCCTCGGCACTCCGCCGAGGGGTCGAGGGATGGGAGGGTAGCGAACCGACGGGCTCGGCTCCACTGAACCGGAGGCGTCCGCCGTCCTGATCCATGCGACCCGAGGCAGGCGACCCTGCGACGGGAGACCCTGCGACGGGAGACTCGGCGACGGGAGGCTCGGCGACGGGGAGGACGAGGTCAGGGCCTAGACGGTGAAGGCGCGGCGCACTCCGGCCCGACCCTCGGCCCGCCCGTCGCGGAGGGCCTGCTCCGCGCGCTCCAGCAGGGTCGGCGGATCGCGGCCATCCTCCGGGAAGCTGGCGATGCCGACGGTGAGCGAGCCCTGAAGCGGCGCCCCCCCACCCGCCGGGAGGAGCGGCTCCCCCGCGACCCTCTCCCGCAGGCGCTCCGCGAGGGTGACCGCCTCACGCCCCCCGGTCTCGGGGAGGATCAGCAGGAACCGCGCGCCGCCGAGGCGACCGACGGCGTCGGAGCCGCGGCAGGTCTCCCGCAGCCGCCGGGCCACCTCCCCGAGGAGCGCCTCGGCCGCGACGGTCCCCTCCGCGCGGGCGAGCTCCTCATGGTGATCGAGCTCCACGGCGAGGAGGGAGAAGCTCTTGTGATAGCGACGGGCTCGCTCCACCTCGCGATCGTAGAGCTCGAGGATCGCGGACCGGTTCCCCACCCCCGTGGGGACATCGATCGGGCAGTGCGCCTCGATCGGCTCGAAGTCGCCGCGATCCAGGATGCGGATGTCCCGCAGCTCGCCGCGCAGGTTGACGAGGAGGTCCGCCGCCGCGACGCGCACCCCCGGGTTCCTCCCGAGGGACTCCGCGAGGCGGTCGCGGTGGGTCAGGATCGCGGTCCAGAGGTCCGCCGCGGCGGTCGGGGCGAGGCGTCGGGTCGTGAGCAGCTCGATGAGATCGGCGGGGAGCTCGTCGCCGACCCGATCGATCGCGTTCACCACCTCCGTGAAGGCGGCGGTGTCGAGGGGACGATCTCCGGCGAGGATCGCCAGCACATCGACGCCCCGGGCCTCGAGGCGACGCAGGATCTCACGATTGGACATGGGGCCTCCGGGTCGGAGGCGGGATTGTACACGAGCCCTCCGGTCCGGCCAGCGGGGTCCGGCCCGGTTGGTGGACGGGGGGGAGCACCGGAGCGCGCCCTCCGGCTCGGGAGACCGCCGGGATGTGGAGCGACCGAGGCGCGCGGGTCCGCACGCCTCGGTCGCCCTGTTCTCCGTGCTTCGCTCTCTCCGTGCTCCCCGGCCTCAGGCTGAGGGGAGGGAGAGCTTCTCGCTGACGAAGTCGATCAACTGGAAGCCGTCGGCGTCGCAGTACTCGACGACGATCCCCTTCCGCGAGCGGATCTTCCGCCGGATCCCGGTCGACTCCCCCCCCACCAGGACGATGGGGCAGTTCAGGCCGTGGTCGAGCTGGAAGTCGATGAGATCGAACTCCGACTCGAGGCAGCAGGTCGCGTCGACCACGATCAGATCGACCGCGCGCTCCCGCAGGACCGACTTCACAACATCGAGGTCGAGGGTGACCTCGAGCTCGTACGATTCGTTCTCGAACACGTTCCGCAGCGCGTACGCAGCATCCCGGTTGTGTCCGATGATCAGCAAGCGAGCCTTGCGCATCGTTCGACGACCCGATCCACCCTCTGCCCGGCCTCCGTCCGCCCCCTTTCCCCGGGGGGGCGCGACACGAGCGGGAGAGGGGGGGCCGGCTCGTCAGGGCTCGTTCGTCCCCGCCGAGTACCAGACGCCGTCGCGACCGAGTTCGACCCGGTCCCGCACATCCCCATCGATCCGCTCGATGAGATCGACCTCGTCACACTCGGGACCGAGATGGACCAGCACCACCCGGCGAGCGCCGGACGCGCGGATCACCTCGGACGCGGAGGCGCTGGAGAGGTGCCCTGGCACCTCCTCCGAGGGGGTCGTGCACTCCAGCAGGAGCAGATCCACCTCGGACGCCGCCCGCACCACCCCGGGACACCGCTCGGTGTCCCCCGAATAGGCGAAGGTCGTCCCTCTGTTGTCGGCGATGCGCCACGCCAGACTTGAGGGGATGTGCTGCACCATCTCGCCGCAGAGGCAGGATCCGCCGCTCTCCCAGACGCCCCCCGTGTACTCGACCACCTCGATCCCCTCTCCCGCGGGGGGGAGCCACTTCGCGAAGGGCGCGCGCAGCAGCTCGTAGAAGGCCGCGAAGCCGGGGGGACCGACGATCCGGGGCGGCGCAGGGTCACCGTAGCGCGGGTTGCGGAGGCAGAAGAGGAAGGGGACGAGGTCGCACACATGATCGGGGTGGGTGTGCGTGATGAGGATCTCGTGCACCTCGGTCGGGCTCACCCCGGCCGCCCCGAGGCGATGGGTCGCCCCCGGACCCGGGTCGATGAGCCACCCCCCCGAGTCCCCCCGGACGAAGAGGCCCGGCGCGGAGCGCG
>JAFMMO010000130.1 GCA_017859655.1 Pseudomonadota bacterium
TCCGCGGAGATCCCGCAGCCGCTCGTGCCCCGCGCGCTCGAGGAGGCTCGCCGCGATGGCGGAGCGGTACCCGGTGCGGCAGATGAGCACGACCTCCCGATCTCGGGGGATCTCCTCCGCCCGTCGCTCGATCTGTCCCAGGGGGATCGAGACCGCGCCCTCGATGTGACTGGTGCCGAACTCGCCGGGCTGCCGAATGTCGACGAGGAGGGCCTCGGGATGCGTGGCGAGGTCTCCGCCGTCGAGCCGGGGGAAGGCGGCCAGCTCCGACGAGCGAAGCGCCTCCTCGACCCCATCGAGGTAGCCGATCGCGCGGTCGAAGCCCACGCGACCGAGGCGGAGGATCGCCTCACGCTCCCGGCCGAGTGGCGCGATCACGATGATCGGGGTCTCCGGGTCGAGGACGGTGCCGCACCAGCTGGCGAAGCGCCCGTCGAGGCCGATGTTGATGCTCCCGGGGAGATGTCCGGCCGCGAACACCTCCGCATCCCGGACATCGAGCAGTTGCACCTCTCCGGAGATCTCCCGAAGCCGGGCGAGGGAGATCGGGACGACCGCCCGCTCGAGCTGGGCGTCGAGGGTCGGGTGCTCCGCCTTGTTCAGTTGGGCGTCGAGCGCGAAGTACTTCGGCGCCTCGGGCTGATCGGCGGTGACGAGGGCGACGAACTCCTCCCGGGAGGGGGCCTTCAGCGCGTAGTTCGTCAGCCGCTGGGCTCCGATCGTCGAGACGGTCTCGGCGCTGAGGTTCTTGCCGCACATCGAGCCGGCGCCATGCGCCGGGTAGACCTTCGTCTCATCGGGGAGGCGCATCACCTTGCCGTGCAGGGAGTCGTAGAGGAGGGCGCCGAGGCTCTCCGGGGTGTGTCCGACCGAGCCGAAGAGGTCGGGCCGACCGACATCCCCGATGAACAGGGTGTCCCCGGTCAGCACCGCCTCGGGCGCGATCCCCTCGGCGAGTCCATCGTAGAGGACGAGGCAGACGCTCTCGGGAGTGTGCCCCGGGGTCTCGAGCACCTCGATGGCGACATCCCCGAACTCGAACCGGTCTCCGTCGGCGAGCGCGACCGCCTCGTACTCCGTCTCGCCGGCCCGCCCGATGTAGAGGCGCGCCCCGAAGCGGTCCCGCAGCTCGAGATGTCCGGCGAGGAAGTCCGCGTGGAAGTGGGTGAGGAACACATGCTCGATGCGCATCCCCCGCTCCTCCGCCATCGCGACATACTGGTCGATGTCCCGCTGGGGGTCGACGACCACGGCGGTCCCGCTCCGCTCGTCGCCGATGAAGTAGGACGCATGGGAGAGGCAGCCCAGGTAGAACTGATGGAAGAACATCGAAACTCCTCGGTCGTCTCGGGTCCGGCGGGAGGTCGGTCCGCGGCGGTGACTCAGCAGCGGCCCTTGAGCATACCGTGCCAGTAGAGCGGGGGGAGCAGGCGTTTCTTCAGTTGGTACATCGTCCAGCGCGGCTTCGCCTGATCGAAGGGGAAGGTCTCCTGAGGATTCCCGTCGTAGTCGAACTCCGCGAGGATCAGCCGCCCGTAGCCGGTGACGAGGGGGCAGGAGGTGTAGCCGTCGTAGGCGGCGTGCCCCGTTCGCTCCTCGAGGGCGGCGAGGAGATTCGTCACCACCACCGGGGCCTGCTTGCGGATCGCGGCCGCGGTCTTCGAGGTCGGGAGGCTGCTCACATCCCCGAGGGAGAACACATCGGGGTATCGGATGTGCCGGCAGGTCTCCCGGTCGACCGCGACCCACCCGCCCTCCCCGGCCAGAGGGCTCTCGGCGATGAAGGCCGGAGGCCCCATCGGCGGGGTGACATGGAGCAGATCGTAGGGGAGCACCACCTCGGTCTCGGCGTCGAGGTCATGGAAGACCGCCTCGCGGGCGGCGGGGCGGATCTCCCGGAGGTCGTGGCGGTAGAGAACCCCGATGCCGTAGTCGGCGGCGACCCGTTCGAGGGGGGGGACGTAGTGCGCCGCCCCGAAGATCTTCGGGGTGGCGATCCCGAACCGGATCTCCGTCTCCTCGAGGACGCGGCGGCGCCGCCAGTGATCCGCGGCGAGGTACATGATCTTCTGAGGAGCTCCCCCGCACTTGATCGGAGTGGCGGGGTGGGTGAAGACCGCGCGCCCGCCGGAGAGCCCCTGGATGAACTCCCAGGTGCGCTCGACATGCTCACCGGAGTAGTTCGAGCAGACCCCGTCCCGACCGAGGGTCTCGGGGAGCCCCGGGATCGCCTCCCAGCGGCAACGGATCCCGACGGCGACGACGAGGAGCTCGTACTCCACCGAGGTCCCATCCTCGAGTTCGATGCGGCGGGAGTCCGGGTCGATCGCGGCGGCGGAGGCGCGGATCCACTCCGCGGCGCGGGGGAGGACGCTGCGCTGCGCCCGCACGGTGTCTCGCCGGCGCATCTCTCCGCCCCCGACGAGGGTCCAGCCCGGCTGGTAGTGGTGCTCCTCCGAGGGCTCGATGATCGCCACATCGAGGCCCGGCTTCTCTCGGAGGAGCCGCGCGGCGACGGAGACGCCGCCGGCGCCCCCGCCCAGGATCACCACCCGGTGGGCGCGGGTCGCGCGCCCCGGCGTTCTCTGGCTCGGCCGCTGGGAGGTCGGGTCGACCATGGGGAACTCCTCTCGCCCTGCCGCTTCGGCGGCTGCGGTCGGTCAGCATCATCGATCCCACGCCGGGGATCAACGCGCGGCTGGGGTCGATCGACCCTGCGGTGACACTTTCTGTCCCGGCCGACCCCTCGCGACCGCCCCCGGTGACACCGATCGTCACCTCCGGTCCGATAAGGAAGAAGGCGCCGCGGGCCCTCTCTTCGGCAAGTCTCCGCCCGGCAGGAACTTGATCGCAATCGGGGGGCGGAGCTCGGTCGCGGTGAGCTCCTTGCTGCCCTGTTGCACCCCATGGAACGGAGTCCGCCCCATGTGCCCGTCCCCCCGCACCGCCGAGCGCGGCTTCACGGCCGTCGAGCTCATCATCGTGATCGCCGTGATCGGCCTCATCGCCGCCCTCGCGATTCCCCATCTTCGTGCCGCGAAGATCCACTCCAACGAGGTGGCCGCCTCTGCGTCCCTCCGCACGATCGCCCGCGCGACGGAGCAGTACCGCTCCCTCATGGGGCGGTACCCGGGCGTGGAGTCCGGGGATGGCCTCGCGGACCTGGCGCAGCCCGGGAGCGGTGCGACCCCGCTCATCGATGAGGCGCTCGGCTCCGGGACCCGTGGTGGGTATCTCTTCCAGTTCAGCGTCGCGGGGGAGGAGTGGGCCTGCGTCGCGACTCCCTCCGAGCCCGGACGCGGCTCGCGCTCGTTCTACCTCGACCAGTCCGGCCTCATGCGGGTCGAGCGGGACTACTTCGCCAACGATGCGGCCACGAGCGAGAGTCCCTTCGTCGACTGACCCACGCCTCGCGGACCGGGCATGAAAAGAGCGGAGGGGGGGGAGATCGACTCCACCCCGCTCCGCCTGGCTGTACCCCGTGAGGATGAGGGTCTGTTGGAAGCTAGTTGACGCCGTCCTTGTAGCCCGGGACGAGCGGGGCCGCGTCCCAGACGTCCGGCCAGCCGTCGAGGTCGCTGTCGATCCGGTAGGGGAGGTTCAGCCCGTAGGCCTCCTCCAGATTGACCGCGGCGAAGGACCGGATCGCGCGACCGTTGACGGTCACCATCCCCTGGATCTCCACCGGGTTTCGGAAGAGCCACTCGGGGTTGAAGCGCTCCTCGCCGGTGTCGACACCCTGCACGATGTGCTGGCTGCGGATCTGTCCGTCTCCGTCGACATCGGTCGGCAGCGACTCGATGTCGTAGAGCGAGAGCGCCGACAGGAATTTGAGGAGCTGATCGCGGACAGGGCGCGGCGCGTTCTCGAAGAGGGTGCGGGAGGCCAGAGCCTCGCCGCCATGGCGGCGGATCGCATCCTCGATCGTGAACGAGCGGCCGTTATGGCCGTACGGAGCCGAGTGAGCGAGACCCCACAGGGGCGGGGTCCGCCAGGTCGAGTTCACATGACCGCTGAAGTCGATCTCCGCGAAGTCCGGTCCCATCTCGTGGTGAGCGAGGTCGCTGAAGAAGCCCTTCACCTCGAAGGCGTCGAGGTTCCGCTCGTAGGCGGGACCATTCCTGGTGTAGAGCGGCTCCACCTTGCCCTCGAGCCGACCGCGCTGGTCGTTCCACTGCACATCGAGGTCGAAGAAGCGGCGGTCTCCGGCGAAGCGGGTGTCCGCCGGACGGATCTGCCAGTCCGGGGTGTGGCAGGTCGCGCACTCGAGCTGCTCCATGAGCTTCACGCCGCGCCGGAACTCGTCCGGAGTGCCACGGAACGCGGGGCGCGGGATGTTCAGCATGTAGATCTCGGCGAGGTCCAGGTCCCCCTCGCTGATCTCGTTCAGGTAGCCGTCCCCGTCCGGGTCGTCCCGGCTGAAGCCCAGGGGGTCGAGGGTCGTGCCGGCATCCGGGGGGAGGTGGGTGGCGGGGAACTGGATCGCGCCGGCGAGGGTCGGCTCGCTCACGCCGTCCCCGTCCGGGTCGTTCTCGCTCGCCGGGTCGTAGGCGTCCAGCCCGGAGTGAGCGATCAAGGGGTCCCAGGTGAAGGCCCGGTTCGTCGGGTTGAGCGCCGCGCGGCCCTCTCCCTGTCCCCAGCCCCAGACGACGACTTCGAAGTTGTAGCCGAAGGTGGTGACCCCATCGACCTGGGTCGCCCCCGGGACGCGGACGCCGTCGGCGTCGACATACCACACGCGGATCACGTTGTTCAGCTGCGGCGTGCCGGTGGCGACCGCGGAGAGGCGGGGGCTCCCGTAGCGGACCTTCGTCCCCACTCCTGTCGGCACCTCGATCTCCGCGGGGGAGGTCTGCGCCTCGAGGGAGCTGATCCAGCCGTTGTTGTCCAGGTCGACCTGGAGCAGGATCTCCTCGCGGATCTGGATCGCCAGCATCTCGCCGATCCCCGCGCCGTAGTAGTGCGGCGTGTTCCGGCCGAACCCGCTGTCCTTGTGGAAGTTCGGGCCGCCTCCGGGGTTCCCGTTCGGCAGGTTGTGGCAGCCGGCGCAGCTGGTCTGGTTCGCCGCGGTGATCTTGGCGGTCGCGCCATCGGGCATCGGGCCGGCGAGGTCGGAGACCCCGTCATGGAAGACCCCGTCCCGCGTGCGGAACTCACGGAAGTTCAGGTTGCGACCGAGCTGGAACGCCAGGTAGGGGTCCTGCTCGAACATCCAGGCGGTCCCTCCGATCAGGGAGGTGTCGGTCGTGGCGATCGCGCGGACGCGGGGGTTCTTGATCGAGCGTCCGCTGACATCGACGGCCGGGTCTCCCGATCCGACGAGCGCGGGGCGCTCCCCGTACTGGGCCTCGACCGATCCGGTCGGGAGCAGAGTGACGATGGTGGCCAGTCCCAGGGTCAGCACCGGTGTGAAGATCTTGCGCAGGTGGTTCATGGTGGGCCCTTTTGACAGGAGCGGTTTCTCGAGCGCGGCCGGTCGGGGTGATCACCGCCTCGGCCGTCCCCCCATCCGGATCCGTGACGGTTCGTGACCGGCTTTTCCCGGAAATCACCGGAAACTCGTCCCCCGACTCCGGAGTTCTCGCCGCTCTCGGCCGCTCCCGGCCGCTGCCAGCCGCTACCGAAGGCGGCCGGCTTGATCTCCCGCCCCTCTGGAATGGGGGGAACCCCTCGGTGAGAATTCGCGCCCGGGTCGGTCACGACGAAGCGGGGGAGGAGGAGTCCCATGTCTCGAGGAAGGCGCGCGCGCACCGAGGGGGCCCGGCGAAGCGAGGGGATCTCGCGTCTCCGCGCTCGCCGAGGCGCCGGGAGGCTCGCCCCGCCGCCGCGGCTCCTGTTGCTCGTGCTCCTCGCCACGGGACTCCCGTCCGCCGGCGCGGGCGGGGCGGAGATGGCCGACCCCCCCCTCGATGCCGCTCTCATCCTCGAGGGCGTGACGGAGATCCACGGGGGAGGGAACCCCGCTTCGGTCCTCGCGTGGGGAAGCGCGACGCCCCTCCTCGTGGGGCCGGATGGAGAGGTGCTCGCCGCGGCCGGGACCATCGGGTCGGGCCGGGTCGTGGTGCTCGGGCACGGCTCCTTCGTGGGAGACGAGCGGGGGGACACCCCTCGGTTCATCGCGAACGCCCTCGAGTGGCTCGCCGGGACCGCGGCGGCCGGAGAGCTGCAGCTCCCCCGGGTCCCCCCGGGGGTGGCGGCGCTCCTGGTCGAGGAGGGGCGGACGGTGAGCGTGGGGGAGCTCGACTCGATCCGCCGCGATCTCGGCGCCGTGGATGTGGTCATCGGCTCTCCCCAGGCGTGGCGGCGCGCCGGGCGCTTCGCTGAGCTGCGGAGGTGGCTCGAGGCCGGTGGGGGAATGCTCGTCACGGAGACCGCGTGGGGCGTGCTCCAGCTCGATCGCGCGCTGGACCTCGACACCCTCGCCGCCAACGAGCTGCTCGAGGCTGCGGGGATCCGCTTCACGCGGGACGCCCACTCGCCCTTCGGTGCGGGCGAGGGCTATCCGATCCTCCCCGCGAGGCTCGCGGTCGGGAACGCCTCCCATGCCCTCGCGCTTCTCGCCGGGGCGCAGGAAGGGGACCGGGAGCTCGCCGGGCGGGTCTGCGCACGAGCCTTCGCCGGCGCTCCCCTCGACGGGGACTTCCTGCGGGAGGCGCGTGCGCTCCGCGATGATCCGACGGTGGGCTACGGGGAGGCGGTCCGATCCCTCGGGCGGAGGAGGATCACCGCGAAGGAGTCACCGCTGCACTTCGCGCTCCTCGACCTCGATGCCCGTCTGGCGAGCGACCTTCCGGTCGATGAGGTGACGGCCCATCCCACCGCGGGCGTCTTCCCCGGTCCGCTCGGGGAGGCGCGCCTCGAGGTGGTGGAGGTGTCGATCGATCCCGCGGTCCCCGGCTGGCACTCGACCGGGCTCCATGTCCCCCCCGGCGAGGTCGTGGAGGTGCGCCTCCGCTCGCCGATCCCCACGGATGGCTGGAGCCTCCAGGTCGGGGCCTGGCGGGATCCGCATCAGCATGACCACCGTCGGCGCCTGAAGAGCGCCATCCGTCGCTTCCCCGTCGAGGCCGGGGTCACGCGAGTGGCCAGTGCGATCGGGGGGCCGCTGTACCTCGATCTCCCCCCCGGCATGACCATCCCCCGCGGCGCCGAGGAGGTCCTCGTCCGGGTCTCGGGGGCGGCGCCGATGCCGGTGTACCGGCGCGGGGTGACCGACCCCGCGGAGTGGCGCGATCGCATCCGGTCCATCGAGGCCCCGTTCGCGGAGTTCATCTCCGACTCCCTCGTGCTGACGGTGCCCTCCTCCGCGATTCGCGAGGTGGAGGACCCCGAGCGGGTGATGGCGCACTGGGATCGGGTGCACGAGGTGATGCAGTCCCTCGAGCCCCGCTCCCCGACCCACTGGGCCGATCGACCGTACCGCTATGTCGCCGATGTCAGCGTCAGCTGGGGGTACATGTACTGCCCGTCGAACGGTCCGATCGTCATCCCCTCAAGCGCCGCCGCCGCGATGTTTCAGCCGGAGAACTTCGATGGGGAGGGGCCGAACCGGCTCTGGGGTCACTACCACGAGATGGGCCATGCCCATCAGAACCCGCTCTGGACCGATCGCACCACGAGCGAGGTGACCGTGAACATCTTCACGGTCCTCGCCCTCCACGAGGTGAACGGCTTCCCGCTCGACTCTCCGGAGATGCGCACCGAGCCGGCCCGGGCGTGGCGGACCTGGCGCGACCACCGGGCGACCGGTCGGAGATACGAGGAGGTCGGCGGGGCCTTCCCCCGACTCCAGTTCTACGCGCTCCTCTGGCACGCCTTCGGCTTCGAGGCGTTCCATCGGGCGTTCGACTCGATCCGCGAGGCCGGCTCCGGAGGGCGGCGCGGAGACATCGTCCTCGAGCGGAACCGCTTCCTCGTCCACTTCGGAGAGGCGGTCGAGAGGGACCTCAGCGAGTACGGGGCATCGTGGGGGATGCAGGTGACCGATGAGACGAGGGAGCGGCTCGCCCGCTTCCCGAGCTGGCTGCCCGCCGCGCCGGCGACCGAGCGCGGATCGGGGAAGGGCTCAGCTCTCCGGTAGGTCCCGGGCCGCGAGCGAGGTGTCATCGGTCGTGAACGGGGGCTCGCGCCCGGTGATCGCCCGGACGATCCTCGCGACATGCGGGTGGCTGTTCTCGATGAAGACGCGATGACTGCGCTGGCTCCCGGCCACCGCGGTCCCCGCCACGAACACCCCCGGCGTGGTCGACTCCATCGTTTCCGGGTCGAGGACCGGACGAGCGAGGGGTCCCTCGACATCGATCCCGGCGGCGCGGAAGAGGGCGGGGGACTGATCGTACCCCGTGAGCAGTAGGACGAAGTCGGCGGGATGGACCGACTCCTCCCCGGTCGTCACCCCGCGCAGTCTCACCCCTTCGGCCTCGATCGCGACCGGGATCGTCTCGGGAGAGAAGGCGATCCCCCCGCTGCGGATCTGGTTCCGGATGTCGGGAAGGAGCCACGCCTTCACCGAGCGCTCGGGGAGCTCGGCCCCCCGGTAGCTGAGGTGGACCCGGGCTCCCGCGCGATGACACCTGAGGGCGGCCTCCACCGCGCTGTTCTTGCCCCCCACGATGAGCACCGATCGACCGCAGTACGCGTGCGGCTCGTGGAAGAAGTGCGACACATGCGGCGCGTCCTCGCCGGGGATCCCGATGGCGTGGGCATCGTGCATGTCTCCGATCGCGAGGATGACGCGGCCGGCGTCGACCTCCTCGATCGGCGCGCCGCGGTCCACCGGGGGGAGGGGAGGAGACTCCGGCGGGGGCGCGATCGATGGGGCGACCCCCACGACGAAGCGTCCGTCACGGGGCTCGATGGAGACCACCGTGCGCTGGGTCTCCACCTCGAGGGAGAACGCCGCGACCAACGACCGGAGATACGCGAGGTACTCCTCCCGCGTCGTCTTCTCCTGCCGTGGATTGGAGAGCGGGATCCCGGCGATGGCGATCCGCTCCGGGGAGGAGAAGAAGCGCGTCTCCCGCGGATAGCCGACGATCGTGCGTCCGATCGAGCCCGCCTCGAAGTGACGGAGGGAGACGCCGTGATGGCGCAGCGCGATCGCGAGCTCGAGCCCGATCGGGCCGGCTCCGACGATGGCGACATCGACCGGGGGGGAGTGGTTCTCGGCTCGGGTGCTCATGGCCCGAGTGTACAGGAGGAGGAGGGGGGAGGCGGTCGATCCCGGCCGCGGATGAGCTCCTGAATCCGGGCGCGAAGGGCGGGCACCACCTCTGCCTCGAACCAGGGGTGCTGACGGAG
>JAFMMO010000131.1 GCA_017859655.1 Pseudomonadota bacterium
GACGGTGGAGGGTCGCGCGTCACGCCGCGTCTTCACCTCGATGATGATGAGAGTCCCGCGCCGGGGATCGCGCGCGACGAGATCGACCTCTCCGAAGGGGGTCCGGAGGTTCCGCGCGAGGATCGGGTGCCCCGTGACGCGGTAGAGAAGCGCGGCCAGGCTCTCCCCCCGCAGGCCGGTCCCCCGGCGCGCATCTCCTCGCCGCCGCGGCGGGGCACGATGACGGAGGAGGCGGGATCCCAGCGATCGGAGCGGGTGGGAGGGACGGTGGGGGTGTGGTGACCTTCGAGGTGGTGACCTTCGAGGTGGTGGCATCGACATGCAGCGGCGACTGCAACCCACGGACCGAGGTCTTGAAGGAGAGAGCCTCAAGGAAAGGGCCTCGAGGGATGGGGGCGCGAGGGATGCGAGCGCAGGAAATGAGGGCCTCGGGGACTCACCCGGCCGGCGGGCGACCGGACGCCTCGGGCCGACGGTCCGGCGCGCTGGCCGCCACCGCTGGCCGCCACCACCGACCGCCATCGAAAGAGCCCCGCGACCGGACATCCGGTCGAGGGGCTCCCGGGGCCCTCGCGAGGCAGGACCCACTCTCCCTGAGGAGGAGCGCTAGTTCTCGGAGCCCGCGACCGCCGCATCCGCCTCGGCCGCCTCCGACTCCTCCGGCTCGGGCGCCGGCTCGGGAGCGGTCATCAGCGGCTTCTTCCGACGATGGCCGCCGCCACCGATCAGCTCGCGGACCTTCGTGGCCTTGCCGACCCGGTCCCGCAGGTAGTAGAGCTTGGCGCGACGGACGCGGCCGCGACGACGGACCTCGACCTTCTCGATCCACGGGCTGTGAAGCGGGAAGACCCGCTCGACCCCCTCACCCGCCACCAGTCGGCGCACGGTGAAGGCGCTCCGGTTCCCCGCGCTCTTCCGGGCGATCACGGTGCCGGTGAAGATCTGGATCCGGGTCTTGTTCCCCTCGACGATCCGCACGTGCACATCGACCGTGTCCCCGACTTCGAAGTCGGGCAACACCGTCTTGAGCTGACCGCGCTCGAACTGCTCCAGAATGTTCATCGTGGCTCTCCGCATTCCTCGGTGGGCTCTTTCGGCGGTCTCTCCGCCGGCTCCCCCACCGATCCAGCCCACCCCTCAGGGTGCGCCCGGGTTCCGCGTACGACCTCGCTCCGCGGCAGGGAGACGAGATCTCCTTGTTCCAACCAGTCGGCTCAGCGCTTGCGGTGGCGCTCGGCGGTTCTCTCCCGCGCGCGCTCACGACGCCAGGCCTCGATCCGCCCGTGATCCCCGGACTTGAGGATCTCAGGCACGGTGCGGCCCCGGTATTCCGGAGGGCGGGTCCAGGACGCGTGGTCGAGACCACCCTCCCCGCCGCTCTCCCCCGCCCACTCCCCGAAGGAGTCCCGGCGGGCCGATTCCGCATCCCCGAGGACATCCGGCAAGAGCCGGGCGACCCCTTCGATCACCGTCATGGCGGGCACCTCGCCGCCGGAGAGGACGTAGTCCCCCACCGAGAGGTGCCGCCAGGGATACGCGTCGAGAATCCTCTCGTCGTATCCCTCGTACCGCCCGCAGAGGAAGACCAGCCGGTCGAGACCGGCGAACTCCTCGAGGTGCGCCTGACTGAGGCGCTCCCCCCGCGGGCAGAGGAGGACGAGCTGCGTCCCCTCCGGGGGCTCCGTGCCCTCCTGCACGCCCAGCACATCGAGGGCGCGACAGACCGGCTCGGGCTTCAGCAGCATCCCGGGTCCGCCCCCGTAGGGACGATCATCGACCGCGTGATGCCGATCGCACGTCAGGGCGCGCAGCTGCGTGGGCCGGACCTCGAGCCGTCCGAGCTCCCGCGCGCGCCGCACCATGCCGTGCGTGAGGAAGTCGCGGAAGAGATGCGGGAAGATCGTCAGGATGTCGACCCGCATGCTCTCGCGCCTCCCCCCGTGCCCGGGGTGACTAGCCCTTCGCGGCGCGCTTCTTCGCCCGCTGGGCCGCGCGACGGCTCGTCTTCTGCTTGCCGTACTTCACGTCCACCTTGCGGAGGAAGGAGATCACCGTCTCCGAGGGGCGGGCGCCCTGGTCGAGCCAGTGCTGCACACGGTCGACCTTGAGGTTCACGCGGTTCGCTTCGTTCGACACGAACGGATCGTAGGTGCCCACGACCTCGAGCGAACGACCCTGCCGCGAGTTCCTCTTCTCGATGGCCTCCACGCGGTAGAACGGGCGATGCCGCCGTCCACAGCGCTTGAGGCGAATCATGACCGCCATCGAAACTCCATGCTTCCGTGACCGGGTCGCCCCGGTCCTGGTGTGTGCGGCTCACCGACGGGTCGGTTCACCCCTGTTTCCCGGGGTGAGGACCCTCCGCGCCTGCGGCTCGTCCCCGAAGGAGTGCACCGAAGCCCGGCCGGTCCGGCCGTTCGATCTGGATGGGGGGTCCGCTCGTCGGGAAGGCCTTCCCCCAGGCCGACTTCCGGACCCAGCCCCGCAAAGGGTCTGGCACCGGAAGAGAGAGATTCCGCCGAGCATCCAACTCATGCAAAGATCGACGATTATAGGGGGGACCCGTGACCTGTCCAGCGGTCCGAACCCCGATTCCGGGGCCCTCCGCGAGGGTCTCGGACCCCCGCCAGCAGCAAGGGAGGCCACACTGCCCAGGCCCCCTATTTCCCCGGAGAATCCTCTGGGCGGAGGCACTCCCGGAGCAGCTGCTCCGTTGCCCCGGGGAGCCAGGCCTGAAAGCGCGCGAGGGCGGAATCCGGGGGGTGCTCGACGAGGCGGACCCGGGGGAACTGGAAGCGGCGCAGGGGTGCCCGCGGGATCTGGACCCGGAGGCTCTCCGTTCCCAGAAGGCGAAGGCTCGGGATGAGGAAGGATGAGACCGCCTCCTCGTACCCGGCCACGGTCGAGTCCGGGACACCGAGCGCCCGCAGGCGGGCGGTGACCCGCGGGGGCAGCTCCCGCCGGAACTCCTCCAGAGAGGCCTCCAGTGCCTTCCGATCGTGCTTCTCGGGGGGAATCGGCACCTCGACGGTGCGGATGCGCAGTCGCTCGAAGTCCGGTCCGAGCGAGAAGCCGTCTCGCAGCCACTCCCGACTCGAGAGGATCGTGAGGACCGCGGCGAGACCGAAGGCGAGCACGATCCCCTGACGAAGGAGGGGCCGAGCCTCGTCACTCCCGGACCCGCCCCGGCGCGACCGATCGCCGGTGGGCCCCGGGGAGAGTCCCATCAGCCGCGACGGTTCTTCTTCTTGCGAGAGCGCTCCTGCTTCCGCTTCTTGCGGATCGCGTCCTTCGACGGGCGCGCCTTTCCGGTCGCCTTCGCGGCCGGCGGCTGGCCCGCGAGGGCGCCGAAGAGGGAGTTGCCGGGAGCGGCGGGGCGATTCTGACCGGGGAGCGCCGGTCCTCCGGAGGGGAGCGTCGCGGTGGCGGAGGCGCCTCCCATCCCCTCGATGATCTCATGGGCGGACTGCCCCTTGAGCTGCTTGCGCATCGCGCCGAGCCCCTTGAGCTTGCCGAACATCCCGCCCTGCTGGAACTGCTTCAGCTGCTGCATGACCTGCTGCATCTGCTTGAACTGCTTCAGCAGGTCGGAGACCTCATCGACGGTGCGGCCGGAGCCGCGCGCGATCCGCTTCCGTCGGCTGGTGTTCAGGATCTCCGGTCGGCGCCGCTCCTCGGTGGTCATCGACTGGATGATGCACTCGATCGACTTCATGTCATCGTCGCCGATGTCCATGTCCCCCATCTGGGCGCCGAGCCCCGGGAGCTTGCCGAGGAGGTCCTTCACGCTGCCGAGCTTCTTGAGCTGACCGAGCTGCTGGAGGAAGTCGTCGAGGTCGAAGCGGGCCTCCAGCATCTTCTGCTGCATCTCGGCCTGCTTCTCCTGATCGAGCTTGTCCTGCGCCAGCTCGACCAGGCTCGTGACATCCCCCATGCCGAGGATGCGGCCGGCCATCCGCTCCGGGTGGAAGGGCTCGAGCTTGTCGAGCTTCTCCCCCACCCCGATGAACTTGATGGGCTTGCCCGTGATCGACTTCACGGAGAGCGCGGAGCCGCCGCGCGCATCGCCGTCGAGCTTCGTGAGGACGACCCCGCTCAGCTCCAGGGCCTCGTTGAACTCACGGGCGGAGTTCACGGCGTCCTGACCGGTCATCGCATCGACGACGAGGAAGATCTCATCCGGCTCGGTGCGACGGGCGACCTGCTTCAGCTCCCCCATCAGCTCGGCGTCGATGTGCAGTCGCCCGGCGGTGTCGAGGATGACGGTGTCGCATCCCTTCCCCGCCGCCTCCTTCACCGCGCGCTCGCAGACCTCGGGAGGAGAGAGGCCGGGCTCGTGGAAGACGGGGATGTCGAGGGTCCGGCCGAGGACCTTGAGCTGCTCGATCGCCGCGGGGCGCTGGAGGTCCGCCGCCACGAGGAGGGGACGACGGTTCTTGCGGTCGCGCAGATAGCGGGCGAGCTTGCCGCAGGTGGTCGTCTTTCCCGAGCCCTGCAGGCCCGCCATCAGGATGATGGTGGGGCCCTTCTTCCTCCACTCGATCTCCGGGTCCTCGGGACCCATGAGATCGGTGAGGGAGTCCTTCACGATCTTGATGAAGTGCTGCCCCGCGTCGACGCCCTCGATCACCTCGGTGCCGAGGGCCTCCTCCTTCACCCGCTGCACGAACTGCTTCACGACCGGCAGGGCGACATCCGCCTCGAGGAGGGCGCGGCGGATCTCCTTCACCGTCTCCTGGACGTTCGACTCGGTGATCTTCTTCCCGCGGAGGCCACCGACGATGTCGGTGAAGCGGCGTGTCAGGTTGTCGAGCATGCTCGGTCTCCTGGGCCCTCGCCTCGGGGGCGGGGCGGCACGGGTTCATTCGGCACAAGGTCGTTCGGTGCGGGGTCGCTCGGTGCGGGGGCTCCGGTCCGGCTCGATGCCTCGCGCCCGGCGGCGGAAGGAGCCCCGACTGGAGATCATGCGGCATCGGCGGCCGGAGTTCCACCGGGGTGGGGGAACTCGGCGGTGTCGGGGGGGGTCAGCTCGCGGACTGCTCCGACTTCCGGGCGATCTCGGCGCCGAGGTTCCGCAGCTTCTTCTCCATGCGGACGTAGCCGCGATCGAGGTGGTAGATGCGGTGCACGCGCGTGGTGCCCTCGGCCACGAGCCCCGCCATGACGAGGCTGGCGCTCGCGCGCAGATCGCTCGCCATCACATCCGCGCCGGAGAGGCGGTGCCCCCCCTCGATGATGGCGGTCGGGCCCTCCTTGCGGATCCGGGCGCCTAGGCGGTTCAGCTCCGCCACGTGCATGAAGCGATCGGGATAGACCTTCTCGGTGAGGATGCTGATGCCGGGGATCCGCGTGAGGAGCGCCATCAGCTGCGCCTGGAAGTCGGTGGGGAAGCCGGGGTGGGGCAGGGTCGCGATGTCGATCGGATGGAGCCTGGGGACCCCCGTGACGGTGACCGAGTCGGAGCCGACCTCGTGCGGGACCTGCAGCCGCTCGAGGACATCGAAGAGGGAGCTGAGATCGCCGGGGTCGCATCCCTCGACCGTGACGGTCCCCCCCGCCATCGCTCCGGTGAGGATGTAGGTCCCCGCCTCGATCCGGTCGGGGGGAACGGTGAAGTCGGTCCCCCCCAGCTCGGGCTGGCCGACAATGCGGATCTGATGCGTCCCCGCCCCCTCGACCGAGACCCCGAGCGCCTGGAGGAACCGGGCGAGGCAGATTACCTCGGGCTCGCACGCGGCCCCCTCGATGATCGTCTCCCCCTCCGCGCGCGCCGCCGCCATCATCACGTTCTGGGTGCCGAGGACGGTGGGGCCGAAGGCTCCGCTCAGGTACATCCGCGCGCCGACCAGCCGGTCCGCCCGCGCCTCGATGTAGCCATGCTCGATCCGGATCTCCGCGCCGAGGGCGCGCAGCCCCTTCAGGTGCAGATCGACCGGGCGGTCCCCGATGGCGCAGCCGCCGGGCAGGCTCACCCGGGCGCGCCCCTTGCGGGCGAGGAGGGGCCCGAGGCAGCAGATCGAGGCGCGCATCTGCCGGACCATCTCATAGGGTGCGGTGGTCTCGATGCCTTCGCCGGCCCGGATCGTGATCGTCATGTCGCCGCCGAAGAACTCGGACTGCGTGTCCACCGAGAGACCCAGCTCGCTGAGGATCTCCAGGGTGTGGTGGATGTCGCTGAGACCGGGGACATTTCGAATGGTGACGGGAGCCTCGGCGAGAATCGAGGCGAAGAGGATCGGCAGTGCGCCGTTCTTGGAACCCGAGACCTGGACCGCTCCCTCGAGAACGCGTCCCCCCTGGATCTCCAGCATTTCCACGATGTGATTCCCCGCTTCCCCCTGAGGCATGGACGCGATTCTAGGTCGAGCGTCCGACTCCGCAAGGGTGCAGCGAAAAGCGTCACTCCATCCGCTCGGCCCCAACGCTCGCGCGGAGCGCGCGCTCGATCCCGGCGAGGTCCCGACGCACCTCCGCGCGCCCGCCCGTCGCCCGGACCATCGCGGTCACGGGGCGGGCTCCATCCTCGGGGAGCTCGACGAGGAGGGAGCCGCCCTCCCCCAGATGCGCGGGCGCGTCCGCCACCAGTCGGCGATAGAAGCCGAGCCCATCGGGGCTGTCGTCGTGGAGGGCGAGGGCGGGCTCGTGGATCGCGACATCCGGGGCGAGCCGGGGGTCACCCACCGGGATGTAGGGGGGATTGCTGACAATCAGGTCGAAGGGCGGCTCTCCGGCGAGGGGCGAGAGCAGATCACCTTCGTGGAGGGTGACCCGAGCGGAGAGCCCGTGACGGTCGAGGTTGCGGGCCGCGACCCGGAGCGCCTCGGCCGAGATGTCGACCGCGTGGACGACGGCATCCGGGCGCTCGGAGGCGAGAGCGACGGCGATGCAGCCCGACCCGGTCCCGAGGTCCGCGATCCGGGGGGCCGCCCGCCCCTCCAGCAGGGAGAGGCCCCACTCGACCAGAAGCTCCGTCTCCGGCCGCGGAACGAGCACATCGGCGGTGACATGGAGGGGGAGGCTCCAGAACTCCCACTCCCCGAGGATGTGGGCGAGGGGAGTCCCCCCGCGGCGCCGCTCGAGCGCGGCCTCGAGGGAGGAGCGGAGCTCGGCGGAGGCGGGCTGGTCTCGGCGGACTCCCAGCTCGCCCGGCGGGAGCCCGGCGAAGTGCGCCACGAGCCAGCGGGCATCGAGCTCGGGTGAGTCGAGGGGGTGCTCCCCCTCTCCGGGAGGAGCGGCGAGGCGGGCCCGGGCCTGCTCGAGCAGACTTCCGAGGGTCGGCGGGCTCACAGGTGCTGGACCCGCTCCTCGCGGTCATGGGCGACGAGCTGGTCGATCATCTCGTCGAGCTCTCCCGCCATGAAGCGCTCCAGCCCGTGGACCGAAAGGTTGATCCGGTGATCGGTGATCCGGTTCTGGGGGTAGTTGTAGGTGCGGATCCGGTCGCTGCGGTCGCCGGTGCCGATGAGGGAGCGGCGGAGGGAAGCCTCCTTCTCGTGCCGCTCGCGATCCTGCGCCTCCTTGATGCGGGAGCGGAGGACCCGCAGCGCCTTCGCCTTGTTCTTGTGCTGGGACTTCTCGTCCTGGATCGAGACGACGGTCCCCGTCGGGAGGTGGGTGATCCGGACGGCGCTCGCGGTCTTGTTGACCTTCTGCCCTCCCGGCCCGGACGCGCAGAAGGTGTCGATGCGGAGGTCCTTGTCGGCGATCTCGATCTCGCCCTCCTCCGCCTCGGGCATGACCGCGACCGTCACGGCCGAGGTGTGAATGCGTCCCTGGGTCTCGGTGGCGGGGACCCGCTGCACGCGATGCCCCCCGGACTCGAAGCAGAGGCGCCCGAAGGCACCCTTCCCCTTCACCCCGAAGATGATCTCCTTGTAGCCCCCGAGGTCGGTGGAGGCCTCCTCGAGGACCTCGACCTTGTAGCGGTGCTTCTCGCAGTAGAAGGAGTACATCTTGAAGAGATCGGCGACGAAGAGCGCGGCCTCGTCCCCGCCGGCGCCCGCCCGGATCTCAAGGATCGCGTCGTCCGCATCCCCGGCCTGCTGGTCGAGGAGCGCCACCCGGATCGCCCTTGCGGCCTCGCGGCACGCGGCCTCGAGAGGCTCGACCTCGGCGAGGGCGAGCTCCTTGAGCTCCGGGTCATCCCCCCCCTCCGCGAGCTCCAGCGCCTCATCCAGGTCCCCGCGCTGCTTGCGGTAGTCACGGAACAGGGAGACGAGGGACAGCGCCCGACCGTGCTCCTTCAGGATCTCCTGGAAGCGCGCCCCATCCCCCTGGGTGTCGGGATCGCCGAGCAGCTCCTCCAGCTCCACGAAGCGGGACTCCTTCGCGGCCAGGTTCTCGAGGAGCTTCCCCTCGATCGGAGCGGTGAGGAAGCCCTGCTCGTGATCGGTCATCACAACTCCCTGCGGTTCGGGGAACGAAACACGGGCCGAGGGGACCCGTGAGGTCCCTTCGGCCCGCGAAGAAGGAGATCAGATCTAGGAGGCGTCGTCCGCCGGCTTCTCCTCGGTGGTGTCGGCCTCTTCGGTGGAAGCCCCATCCGTGGCTGCCTCGGGCGCGGCGGCTTTGGAAGCGGTGTCCTCCGCGGCGGGAGCCTCACCCCCCGCATCCGCATCGGTCGACTCGGCGCTCGCCGCCTCGGCCTCGGCGGCGGCCTTCGCCTCCTCCTCGGCCTGCTTGGCCGCCTCGAGCTCGGCGTACTTCACCTTCTTGTCCTCGAGGATCTTGGCGCGACGCTCCGCCGCCGCCTTCTTCTTGTCGGCGAGCTTGGCGCGCTTGCGGGCTTCCTGGTCGACCTGGGTCTGGCGCTGCTCCTCGCGCTGCGCCTCGGCATCGGAGAGGACGTCGCTCACCGAGCCGTCCTTCCACGCGAAGCGCTGCTGGAACTTCTCCACGCGGCCCGCCGCGTCGACGAACTTCTGCTTGCCGGTGTAGAAGGGATGGCAGGCGGAGCAGATCTCCACCTTCAGCTCGGTGACGGTCGCGCGCGTCTCGAAGGTGTTCCCGCAACCGCAGGTCACATTGCACGCGACGTAGTCGGGATGGATCCCGGATCTCATCGGTACTCTCTACTTTCCGTCGCCGGTACTTCTCGCCGAACTCGGGTCCGGGTCGGCACTTCCGCCCGGACCGGGATGCACCCGTAGAGCGTCGGCTCGCTCGGCGCAAGCCGCTGATCCTACGGAGCGCCCCCCCCGGATTCAAGCCCGCCCCCGGGGGAATCGAGGTCGGTCCCCACCCCCGCACCGTCCACGCACGCCCCCTTCTC
>JAFMMO010000132.1 GCA_017859655.1 Pseudomonadota bacterium
CCAGTCGTCGACGGCTTCCGCGACCTCGATCGCATCCGCCGCGACAGCCTCTTCTCGCCGCACCTCACGGAGATGGTCCTGACCTCCGCCATTCTCCGGGGGTGGATCCGCAAGAAGCGGTTCCCCGAGTTCCAGAACCTCCACCCGGAGCGCATGGGGGCGGAGCAGCTCGCGGTGCTCGCCCGGCGGATCGAGGGATCGATCCCGACCGCGGTGGATGAGGTCCCGCTGCGTCGCACCCTCGGGGGTGTCCTCGAGCGGCTCGGCGACGCCGGCCCGATCATCGCGAATGCGGTCGCCCTCGGGGACCAGCTCGTCGCGCGCAAGGAGCTCCAGGCGGGACTCGAGGCCTACCGGATCGCCGCGGAGCGCGCGCCCGCAGACCCGAAGGCGGGCCCCCGCCTCACGCGGCTGCTCGAGCAGTTCGCGGACGAGGCCCTCGCCCGAGGGGCTCCGGAGGAGGCGCGCCGCCATCTGGAGGAGGCGCTCCCCCACCGCCTCCACGACGAGAGCATCCCCCTGCGGATCGTGCAGAGTCACGGCGCCGACGAGGGCGGGGCGGCCCGCGCGGCCACCCAGCTCGCCGGGCGGATGCACCGGGCCGGAGAGAGCGAGCGCGCGCGTCGCTTCCTTCAGCTCGCCCTCGAGAGCTATCCGCGCAGCGACGCGCTGCGTCGGACCTCGATCAACTTCCTCCTCGATCACGGTCTCACTGAAGAGGCGGTGCGCGAGCTCCAGAGCCTCGCCGCCGAGCTCGACGCCCGGGGGCACGCCGAGGAGGCGCGCCAGGTGCTGCAGAAGATCGAGAAGATCGGGAAGGCCGACCGGAGCGGCCTCCGCACCGGCGGCCCGGCCTCGGGAGTCTCCCCCGATCGAAGTGCGCACCGCCCTCCTGCCGGGTCCCCGCGCCGGGGCGGCACCGCCCAAGGGCGCGCCGGGTGTCGCAGCGGAGCGGGGAAGGGGCGCGTGGGCGTGGCGATCGCGATCGCCCTCCTCGCGGTAGGCCTCTATCAGGGTTGGCTCTGGCGGAGCGCCGACCGGTTGACCCTGCAGGCGGAGGCCCTCGAGCGGGGTGGAGTCCCGACCGTCGACTCGACCGCGCACGCCCGCCTGCGGCAGGAATGGCGCGCGCTCCTCGGGGAGGCCGGGCGCCTCCAGACCGAGCATCCCCTGCCGTACGGAACCTGGCAGCTGACCGAGGCACGGGTGCGTTGGGGCGCACGCCTCGCCACCCTGGAGGCGGCCTTCCAGTCCCATCTCGAGGGGCTGCGGAGCCGAGCCCGCACCGCGGAGCTGCGCGGGAGTCGCGGCGAGGCGACCCGCCTCCACGAGGAGATCCTCCGGCTGGCGGAGCCGGGAGAGTGGCGCGAGCAGGCGCAGGCCGCCCTCGCTGCCCTTGAGGTGAGCGACCTCGCGGCCCGGGAGCTGCGGGAGCAGGGGCGCCTCGCCCTGGACCGAGGAGAGCGAGCCGAGGCCTTCCGCCACCTGCGGGAGCTCCTCGATCGCTTCCCCGCCTCGGCGGAGGCGGCCGAGGTGCTCCTCCCTGTCACGGTGGTGTCGACCCTCCCCGGGGCCCGCATCTTCGTCGACGGGATCGAGCGAGGCACCGCGCCGCTCGAACTCGAGCTCCCCCCCTACCGGGAGACGCTCCTTCGCGCCGAGCTCGACGGGGCCACGATCGGAGAGCTGCGTCTCTCCGACATCCGGGGGGAGACGCTGCGGATCGCAGGCCCGGAGGAGAGGGCCGGGGACTGAGTCCCCCCCTGCCCGGAACCCGGCGGTGGATCAGAGTCCGAAGCGCGCCCGCAGCAGCGCGGTCACCCGCTTGGGGTTCGCCTTCCCCCCCGAGCGCTTCATCACCTGACCGGTGAAGAAGCCGAGGGGCTTCGGATCTCCCCCCTCGATCTGGGCGACGACGGCGGGGTTCTCGGCGACCACTGCCTCGATCCACTCCGCGAGGGTGTCATCGTCGTTGACCTGCTCCCCGACCTGCGCGAGCAGGCCGGGCACGTCGGTCCCATCTCGCGCCGCGGTGGCGAGGAGCTCCCTCCCCCGAGCGACGCTGATCCGCTCCTCGGCCACGGCCGCGATCACCGCCGCGAGATCGCGCGGAGGAATCGGGTACTCCTCGATCGGTCGGTCGAGGTCCTTCACCGCGCGCAGCACCTCCGACTGGATCCAGTTCGCCGCCTCCCGAGGGGACACTCCGGCGGCGAGCAGGCCCTCGAAGTACTCGCTGGTCCCCCGCAGCGCCGTGAGGACGCGCGCGTCCCCGGTCGGAAGGCCGAGCTCGGTCGCGTAGCGGCGACGCCGCGCGAGCGGCAGCTCCGGGAGACCCTCCCGCTCCGCGGCGATGAGCTCGTCGGAGAGGGAGACCGGGCGGACATCCGGCTCCGCGCAGTAGCGGTAGTCATGCGCCTCCTCCTTCCCCCGCATGCTCGCCGTGACACCACGCTCCGGGTCGAAGAGGCGCGTCTCCTGGACGACCGTCCCGCCGGCGTCGAGCACCGCCTCCTGACGGGCCCGCTCGACCGCGATCGCCTGCTCCACGAAGTTGAAGCTGTTGAGGTTCTTCAGCTCGGTGCGTGTCCCGAACTCCGTGCTCCCCTCCGGCCTGAGGGAGAGATTCACATCGCACCGGAGGGAGCCCTCCTCCATGTTGGCATCGGAGACCCCGAGCCAGCGCATGGTGTCCCGCACCGTCCGCAGGAAGGTCGCGGCCTCCTCCGCGCTGCGGATCGTCGGCTCCGTCACCATCTCGAGGAGGGGTGTCCCGCAGCGGTTCACATCGATGCGCGTTCGATCCCCCCCCTCGTGGATCGACTTCCCCGCATCCTCCTCGATGTGGATGCGCGTGAGCGGGACGCTCCGTGCCTCTCCGTCGAGCTCGAACTCGACCGCGCCTCCGATGGCGTAGGGACGCTCGAACTGGGTGATCTGATAGCCCTTGGGCAGATCGGGGTAGAAGTAGTTCTTCCGATCGAAGCGCGAGCGACCGTCGATGGTGCAGCCGAACGCCAGCCCGGCCCGGACGGCGCCCCGCACCGCTCCCTGCTGGAGCACCGGGAGCGCGCCCGGGTGACCGAGGCAGATCGGACAGACATTCGTGTTCGGAGGGTCTCCGAAGCGATTCGGGCAGGCGCAGAAGAGCTTCGTCGCCGTGGCGAGCTGCACGTGCACCTCGAGCCCGATGACCATCTCCCGTTCGACCGCCCCTCCCGCCGATGGCGCGGCCGCGGGCGGCGCGGCGTCCGCCCTGCGGACAGGATCCGCGGCGGGGAGTCGACGGGGTACGGGGCCCTCGGGCCTCGGCAGAGGATCCCCCGACGGCTCCGCGAGGGCGAGCGGTCGATGGTGGTCGGTCAGCTCCTGGAATCGTCGCGCCGCCGCGAGCACCGTGGCGTCCCCGCCCGGAGGTCCGAGGATCTGGACTCCGACCGGGAGCCCCTCCGGAGTCGAGCCCCCCGGGACCGACAGGGCGGGGATCCCGGCGAGGTTCACGCCGACGGTCAGGATGTCGCAGGCGTAGAGCGCGAGCGGATCGGTGACCCGCTCGCCGATGCGAAACGCGGGGACCGGACTGACCGGGCCGATGAGGACATCGCAGCGCTGGAAGGCCGCCGCGAAGTCATCGGCGATCCGTCGACGGACGCGCATCGCGCGGCGGTAGTACGCCTCCTGATGCCCGGCAGAGAGGACGAAGGTACCGAGGATGATCCGGCGTCGGACCTCCGCTCCGAAGCCCTCGGAGCGACTCCGCTCGTGCAGGTCGGAGAGGTCGGTCGGAGCGTCGCAGCGGCGACCGACATGCACTCCGTCGAACCGGGAGAGGTTCGTGCTGGCCTCCGCGGTGGCGATGATCTGGTAGCAGGCGTTCGCGTAGCGGGTGAGGGGGAGCTCGACCTCGACCACCTCCGCGCCGTCCTCCCGGAGCGCCTCGATCGCCGCCTCGACCCGCTCCCGCGTGCTCGCCTCGATCCCGTCCGCGAAGAACTCCCGCGGCACCCCGATCCGCCAGGGTCGCTCCTGCTGCCAAGCCTCCGGGGCGAGGGCGCGGGTGGTGCCGTCGAGGGTGTCCGCGCCCGCCATCACCTCGAGGAAGCGGGCCGCATCGCGCGCGTCCCGGGCGATCGGCCCGATCTGATCGAGGCTGGAGCCGAACGCCACGAGGCCACGGCGGGAGACCGTACCGTAGGTCGGCTTGATCCCCGTGACCCCGCAATACGCGGCCGGCTGGCGAATCGACCCCCCGGTGTCGGAGCCGAGATGGACGGACCCTCCGACCGCCGCCGCCACCGCCGCCGCCCCCCCCGAGGAGCCTCCCGGAACCCGGCTCGGATCCCACGGGTTCCGGACGCCGCCGTACGCGGAGTTCTCGTTGGAGGAGCCCATGGCGAACTCGTCGCAGTGCGTCTTCCCGACGAGGATCGCCCCCGCCGCCTTGAGCCGCGCCACCGCGGTCGCGTCCTCGACCGCGAGATGCCCTTCGAGGAAGCGGCTCCCGGCGTGGGTCGGGCCCTCGGTGGTCGCGATGTTCACCTTCGCCGTGAAGGGAATCCCCTCGAGGGCGCGGGGAGGCGCGCCGGACGCGCGCCGGGCGTCGACCGCATCCGCCGCCGCCCGGGCCGAATCGACGAAGATGGCAGCGAGGGCGGCGGTGTGCTCGTCGACGACGCGCAGCCTCTCGAGGATCGCGTCGCACACTTCACGGGCGGTCGCGCTCCCGGTGACGATCTCCTCATGGACCTCGAGGGCGGTCTTTCGCCAGTGCTCCCCGCTCATTCGCCCCCCACCACCCGGGGGACCGTGAAGTAGGGCCCGTCCACCTCGGGAGCGCAGCGCTGCCACGCCTCCAGAGAGGTGGGACCGCCCGGCTCCCCGGCCGGGATCGGCGCGTCGCCGCGGAGCCGCTCGAAGAGAACCGGCTCAAGGCGAAAGGGCTCCACGGCGGGGTCGTCCCCCTCCGCCAGGACCGTCACGAACTCCATCATTCGACCGAAGTGCTCGACGAGCGGCGGGATCTCCTCCTCGGCCAGCCGGAGGCGGGCGAGGGTGGCCATGCGGCGCACCGTCTCGGCGTCGAACCCGGGTCCCGGGGACCCCGAAGACTCCTGCGGGGGCGATTCGGCCATCACGGACTCCTTCCGGACTCCCCCCGGCGGCGAGGGGAAGGTCGGAGGATGGCCGAAGGAGGAGGAGAGTGCACGCGTCCGGGCGGGAAAAGTGATCGAGGGCGGAGCGGCGCGCGCACTGGGCGGGCGCGATGGGCGGGCGCCTCGGGATGACGAACGACCCCCCACCGGCGGACCGGAGAGGAGTCGTCGAGGCGCCGCCGGGAGGATGGACTCAGCGCGCGGTCGGCTTGGTGACCTTTCCGGCCCGGATGCAGCTGGTGCAGACCTTCATCCGGCGAACGGTGCCGCCGATCTGGGCCCGAACACGCTGCAGGTTCGGCTTGAAGGTGCGACGCACCTTGCCGGTGATCTTGGTTCCGACCCCGCCGAGGTACTTCGCCTTACCGCGGGTGGTGACCTTGTTGCCGAACTGCGTCGACTTGCCGCAGAGCTCGCAGACCCTAGACATCCCAGCCTCGTTCCAGCAGGCGGGCCCGGAGGCACCGCTCGCGATTCTCGTCTCGCTCTTCATGCGACCCGAGGGGGTCCCCCGGTCGTCCGGTCGTTCATGCGGGCGCCCTCTCCGTTCGCGCGATCCGGGCCAGGCCCTCTCGCGGAGCTCCTCCGTCGCCGCTCTCGCGAGGGGCGGAGGGGAACGGAGCGTGCTGGTCTCGCGAGCTGCGCAGACCGATCGGGACGCACGCGGAATGTCGAAGAAGTAGCGGCGCAGGGACTCGAACCCCGGACCCAAGGATTATGATTCCTTTGCTCTACCAACTGAGCTACACCGCCACTGAGCCCGGGAGTCTAGCGAATCGGCTCGACCGCATCCACCGTGCCCTTCGCGGTTTCCGACCGAAGATCACCCTTCCCCGCCCCACCCCAGATTCCCTCTCTGCGGGGTCGAGGTCTCCCTTTTGAGGCTCCTGGGGCAAGGGGGCGCAGCGCCGGTCCTCCGCGAGCTGGGTGAGCTGCTCCTCCCCTCCCGATGCGCCCTCTGCACCCGGATCCTCCCCGTCCAGCCCCGGCGCTCCCCTCCCACCCCCCGGGACCTGCTCTGCCGCGAGTGCCGGGGAGCCGGCTGGAGTCCCCCGGCCCCCCCTGTCGGAGCGGACCTCGGCGGTGAGCTCCGGATCGCGCAGCTCGGCGCCCACTCCGGCGCCCTCCGCGACCTGATCCTCCGGGCGAAGTGGGCTGGGGCGGAGGAGCTGATTCCACCCCTCGGCGCGTGGCTGGCGGAGCGTTGCGTCCTGACCTGGGGCTCTCCGTGTCCGGTCGATGCCGTCGTGCCGATCCCGCGCTCCCTCGGGCGACGCCTCCGGCTCGGCCGCCCCCTCAGCGAGACCCTGGCCCTCGCCGTGGCCCAGCGACTGCGTCGCCCCTGCCGCGCCCTGCTCCGACGCAGCGGCGGGCCCCCTCAGGTCGGGCTCGACCGAGAGGCACGGCGGCGCGCGCCGTTCCGCGCCCTGCGGGCGAGGACGGGGCGGGGATGGAGAGGAGAGCGGCTCCTGCTCGTGGACGACGTCCTCACCACAGGGACGACGCTGCGCGCCGCCGAGGCGATCCTGCGCGCGGGGGGAGCCCGGAGCGTTCATATCGCGGTCCTCGCGAGCTCACCGAGCGATGGTCCCGAGGAGCGGGGGGGAGACGGCCCCGAAGAGGGCAGGGGCGCCGAGGCCGGAGCCGAGGGATCGGCTCAGGCCTTCACCGCCACGACGTAGGCGATCCAGGCCTCCGTGTTCTCCGCCTTCTCCCGGTGGGTGAAGACTCCGTTCCCCTCTCCCTCTCCATCGGTGCCCTCCCAGTAGACCTCGCTCCGGGCGAAGCCGGCCTCCCGGAGGACATCGCGCATCTCCGCGAGCCCCCACAGGCGCCAGTCATAGCGGAAGGCCCGCGACATCTCGCTGCCGTCGGGGAAGCGGAAGTGGATGAAGCAGGTCGTCCGATTGCCGATGCCGTCGAAGGAGTCCTGATCCCAGACGTAGTCGAAGCCGTCGACCTCCCGCTCCTCCTCGAGCAGGGACTGCGCTTCCGGCCCCCCCTCGATGTCGAGGATGAAGAGCCCCTCCTCGGGGAGGTTCTGATAGGCGGCGCGGAAGTACTCGAGGAGCTGGTCCCGCTCGTGGAAGCAGAACCAGGAGAAGTTCAGGGCGCAGATCACATCCGCCTTGCGCGGTGAGATGTCGAGGGCGTTCCCCTCGATCAGCTCGACCCGCTCCCGCACCGCGTCGGCGAGGAGCGCGCGGTTGTGCAGCTCGCCCCAGCTCAGGGGATCGGGGTCGATGTCGATCCCGAAGGCGGAGAGCTTCGGCGATGCCTTCGCCCAGGTGCAGGAGAGGTAGCCGGTCCCGCAGAAGTCCTCCCGCATCACGCGCGCGGGGCGGTCGAAGGTCTTCTTGAAGACGCGCCGCATGAAGCGGACATCCGCCTCGGGCTCCTGCACCGACTTCTGGTAGAGCCAGTGGCGGTCGTACTGGTCGGCGAGCTTCTGCTTCGCCTTCGCCTTCTCCTTCTTGCGGGCCTTCTTCTCGCTCTTGCGAGTCGCCACCGCCGTCGCTCCCTCGTTCTCTTCGCGCGCCATGCCCGCTCCCCTCTGCTGCTCCTCGATTGGGCCTTCTCTGACGGGGCCGTCTCTCCCCCCCGATCGACGCCGACCCGCGGTCATCTCCACCGTGACCGGGTGCGGCTCCGCTCCCCGGGGAAGACCCGGCGCGGCCTCGATCGATTTCGGGGGGGGTGAACGGGGATCATCGTCGAACGAGGAGGGACTGCAAGGAGACTCGCTCGACGAGGGCAAGAACTCCCGGGCGGATCGGCGCAGGGCGCACCCCCGGCCTCTCACTCTTCCGAGGGGTGCTCTCTCCCCCGGAGGCGCCGGCGCACCTCACCGCCGAGCTGGGCGAGGAAGGTCTCCGGCGGATGCACTCGCTCGACCTGCAGCGCGAGGCGGCCATCGACCTCGACCGCGATCCCCTCGCCGATCTCCACCCCGGCCGCGACGAGTCGGATCGGCTCGCTCCGGGGGAGGAGACAGAGGTCCCCCCCTTCCGCCAGCTGGGCGAGGTCTCGAAGAGGGACTCGCTTCTCGCCGAGCACCGCCTCCACCTCGACCTCGGCGAAGAGCAGCTCCTCCAAGCCGCTGAGGGGCTCCTCGCGCTCCGCCTTCCGCTCCGGCTCTCCGCTCACTCGGTGCCCCCCCCCGAGGACAGGAGGCGGGCCCGGGGCTCGCCGCCGACGCGGACGCACCCCGAGAGCGCCGCGGGTCGAAGACGGAACTCCGGCTCGATCGCCTCGGGATCGCCCTCGATGAGCGCGGTCGCCACGCGCTCCCCGACCGGGAGGCAGGTGGTGATGCCGTGCCCCCCGAGCCCCACCGCCCAGTGCCAGCCGGCGCATCGAGGATCGGGCCCGAGCAGGAAGCGCCGGTCGGGGAGGAAGGTCCGGTGCCCGGACCACCGACGAAGCGGAGGCCAGGTCTCATCGAGAGCGAGCCGATCGCGCAGGATCCACTCGAAGCGCGCCTCCGCTTCGGAGTCCTCCTGCGCGTCCCCGGGGGTGTCCACGTGCTCCTCCCCCGCGCAGAGGAGCACACCCTCCGTCCCCGGGCGGGCGTACCAGCGCTCATCCAGATGCCACACCCAGGGGGCGTCCGCCGCGCCCCCCTCGGGGGGAGCCGCGAGCTGGAGGCTTCGTCGGGTCGGCGTGAGGGAGATCGGCAGACCCAGCGACGCGCCCCACTCCGCCCCCCAGGCTCCGCTCGCGACCACGAGCGCGGAGACGGGGAGCACGGCGCTGGATGACCCGGCGCTGGGAGAGTCCGTGAGCGGGAGCTCCTCGTCCCACAGCTCCACCGCGACGACCCGCCCATCCTCGACGAGAGGGCGGATCACCCGCGCCCCGAAGCGCACCTCTCCCCCGCAGGCGTGCAGCTCCTCGAGGAGAGAGGCCAGCAGCGCCGCCGGGTCGACCACCCCGTCCGAGGGGGTCAGGACCGCGCCATCGAGGGAGGCGGCGCGCAACCAGGGGAGTCGGGAGACGAGCGGAGCCGCGTCGATGGGGCGATGGTCGATCTGCTCCCAGATCTCGGACGGAATCGTCCCGCGGGGATCGACGAGGACCGAGCCGGTCCGGCGGAACCAGGGCTCCCC
>JAFMMO010000133.1 GCA_017859655.1 Pseudomonadota bacterium
CGACCTCGAGCTCACCGGTGGGACCTTCCATCTCGTCGTCACCGGTCCGAACACCGGTGGGAAGACGGTCGTCCTGAAGACGGTCGGCCTCGCGGCCCTGATGACCTACTGCGGCATCCCCGTCCCCGCGGACGCCGCCGAGATCCCCGTCTTCGACTCGATCTTCGCGGACATCGGAGACGAACAGTCGATCGAGCAGAACCTCTCGACCTTCAGCAGCCATGTCACCGTCCTCGCCGCCATGCTCGACCGCGTCTCCAGCCGCAGCCTCGTCCTGATCGATGAGCTGGGGGCCGGCACCGACCCTCTCGAGGGGGCCGCGCTCGCGGAGGCGATCCTCGAGGACCTCTACCGTCGAGGAGCCTTCTCGGTCGTGACCACCCACCTCGGCCGCCTCAAGGAGTACGCCTACCGTCACCGCAAGAGTGAGAACGCCTCAATGGAGTTCGATCCGGCGGCGCTGGCCCCCACCTACCGGCTGCGCATGGGACTCGCGGGGAAGAGCAACGCCCTCATCATCGCCCGCCGCCTCGGTCTCCCCGAGGCTGTGATCGAGCGGGCTCGCGAGCTGCAGGCGGGAGATGCGACCGTCGACGCCGCGCTCCTCGACGGGATCGAGCGGACCCGGAGCGATCTGGAGCGCCGCACCCGGGAGATGGAGCGCCTCCGCCGCGAGGCGGCCCGGGTGGAGGAGGAGACGACCGCGATGCGCAGCGCCGTCGCGCGCCGTCGGGAGGCGGTGGAGTTCGAGGCGGAGGCGGCGGAGGAGGAGCGGGTCGGAGCGCTGATCGATCGGATCGAGGCCGCGCTCCGCGCGGTGGGCGAACCGCCGAAGGAGAGACGGGACGCGTGGGACGAGCTCCTCCGGGTCCTCTCGGAGGGGCGAAAGGGGACCCGCCTGGCCCAGCGGAGGGACGAGCTCGCCCGCTCCCTCCGCAAGGGGGACCGGGTCCACGTGCCCCAGCTCGGGGGCGTGTTCGTGGTCCGGAAGATCAACAAGGCGAAGGAGCGCCTGACCGTCGACGCCCACGGCATCCCGGCCGAGGTCACCTTCCAGCAGATCAGCTGGATCCACCCCCCCCAGGACGCGTCGGACTAGCCGGGGCCTCCCCGCGGGCCCGCCTCAGTGAAACCAGGTGACGGTTCCGTCGAGGGGACGGGGATCGATCGCGTGGAGGAGCTGGTCGACGAGCAGGGGCGCCTCCGGCCCCCCATCCTGCCAAAGGACGCCGACCCCCCGCAGCGCGCGCTCCGCCGGAAGCCTCCCCAGCCGCGCATCGAGAGCCTCCATCGTCCCTTCCTCCACCCCCTCGAGGAGGACCCAGAGCCGGGAGGACTCCGCCTGAAGAACATCCTCGCCCCGCAGCCGCGGCTTCAGCTCATCCGCGATGGCGGGGACCGCGCTCGCCTCCCGCGGCTCGAGGAGGAGGAGCCCCAGCCGGCCCCCGTGCCGACGAGCAGCGGACATTCTCCGCGCGAGCTGCTGGATCAGGAGACCCCGGGCGCGGCCGTCGGAGCGAAAGGTCCCATCGACCCCCGGTGGCTGGAGGCGGTCGACGAGAGGAACCAGCTGACCGAGGCGCTCCCAACCGGCGACCCCTCCGGGGTTCCGCCACCAGATCGCGAACCACGCGGCGCCGACCGGCAGGCACCCGAAGCTCCCCCGGGTGACCGGTGCGAGCGGGGGATCCGGATTCTCGACGAGGAGCTCCGCGAGCGCGGCGAGGAGCGCGTCCCGGTCCGGGCCTCCAGCGCGCAGCACCCGCTCCCCCCCGAGCTGCTCGACCGTCCCCCATCCGGCGCAGGCGGGATCGGTCTCGGCCCAGGTGCGCAGGGCGTCGATCGCGCTCCCCCCCTCACTCCGAATCGTCAGGAGCAGCCGGAGCGCCCCGATCCAGTCGGGCGAGCGATCGCCGGGCCCGCGGCCGACCGGCGGGGGCGGCGGCGCGGGGGGATCCCCGGCGGCATCCCCCGGTCCGCCCCGCGTGCCGAGGGGGGTCGGCCCCCCCGGGGGGAACGAGCCCGCGCGCTCGACGAGCTCCTCCACCGGATCCTCCTCCTCGGGCCGGACCTCGAATTCGTCCGGGGCGGCCGAGGCCGCTGGAGGCTCGGTGCCTCTCACGACCACGGCCTCCGGGACCCACGGGAAGAGGCGCGCGAGTTCCTTCGCGCCGAGGGGGCGGCGACCCACATCCGCGTGGATCTCCTCGACCCACTCCGGGATGCGTGCCTCCGCGTCGATGATGAACCCGAGAATCGGCATCGACTCGACCTCGTAGACCTGCTCGAGGAAGGTGCTCGGCGTCGCGCCGAGCGCGTCCACCGCCATCACGAAGGCCTGGAAGTCGTGGCTCCTGAGGCGCTGGAGCGCGTCCGCGGCTCTCTGCACCGGTGAGGTCCGAACACTGCGCACCGACAGATAGGCGCTCACCCGCTCCGCCTCCTCCGGACGGTCGGTCAGGAGGAGGACGACCTCCTCGCTCCCCGCCCCATCCCCGGGGAAGGGAAGCAGAAGATGTCGTGTCTCCTCTTCCGTGAGGATGTCGCCGAGAAGATCCCGGCTGGAGCCCTTCGGCTCGAAGGGAGGCCCGTCGGTCATCGATAACCTGCCAAAAGCTGGATAGACCCCGATCCGCAGCTGGGCGGGGAAACGGAGGCTGCGCGCGGCATGCGCCCCGGAGCCGGACGGTCCTCACCGTCGCCCACGGGACTCGCAGCAGAGGATAGTCTAATCGCCCGCCGGGCCCGATGTCAGACCCCACCCCCGCCTGTCAGTCGACTTCCGTGTACCGACCGCGATTCTGCTGCGCGAGGTCGATGAGGAAGGTCCGGGCCTCCGCCTTGTTCTGGTTCCGGGCGTCCCCCGGGAAGAACCCGATGCAGTGGATCTTCACCCCCCGGTAGCGATTCCACTCCGCCACCTTGTTCAGGATGATCGTGGGGATCGTCTCGTCCCCCACCGTCGGGCTCCCGTCGGAGAGGAGGTAGATGGTGTCGACCCGGGCGTCGGAGAAGGCCGCCTCCAGGGCGCCGTAGGCGTTCGTCTCTCCCCCCGCCCGGAGCCCCTCGACGAAGTCGATGCCGCGGTCCAGCTTCTTCCCCTTCGCCTTCTGCAGCTTCGGCGCGAAGCGGACCACATCGTCGGCGAATGCGATCAGGTTGAACTCGGTGTCGGTCGTGAGCTGGTTCTCGAGCACGCGGACCAGCTCCCGGATGGCGATCTCATGCCGCGTCCCCTCCAGCTCGGTCCCCGCCGTCATGCTGCCGCTCACATCGATGAGGAAGGTGACCCGCTCGCTCACGACCTGGCCGTAGAGGCCGTCCGAGACCGCCGTCCCCAGCTTCTTCCGGGTGGTCCCGTCGTCCGCCCCCGGCTCCGGGAGAGGCTGGTCACGGCCCCCTCCCTCCCACCAGGAGTTCCAGCTCGTCGGGAGAGGCCCGAAGGACTGCCCGGTCAGGCGACGGAGGGAGTCCACGATGTCATCCAGCAGGCGTCCCTCCTCCTCGGTCAGCCTGGAGAGGAGCAGCTCCACCGACCGCTTCGAGCGGAACTGGCCGAGGCCCCGACAGGCCTCGGAGCGGACGAGCCAGTGCTTGTCACGACAGAGCTCGGCGAGCGCGTCGAACGCCGCCTCGTCTGCGTGGGCGCGGAGGATCCGGGTGCAGTCCGCCCGGAGGTTGATGTCCTTCCCCTTGAGGGCATTGCCGACGACGACCGCGCGCGACTCCGGCAACTGCAGCCCGCGCAGCTGCCGTTCGCTCTCCCGATAGACCTCGATGTCCTTGTGGGAGAGTCCGACCCGCACGAGGAGCTCCGCCTTCTCTGCGGAGTCATGGAGCTCCATCGCCTCGAGCGCATCGAAGAGCCCGGGGACATCCTTCTTGGCGGCCGCCTCGAGGAAGGCCTTCTTCAGCTCCTCGAATCCGTCCGCTCCCCCGACCGCCCCTCCCCCAGGGGAGGTTGCGGCGGCGAGAGGGCCGACGAGGATCAGCGCAACGAGGAGGCGAGCGAGGCGGCCGACGACCCGGAACCGGGTGTCGCAGCGGGCCAAGCCGCCATCAGAGAATCTCATCATCAGCCCCTTCCGGAGCGTCCAGCTCCGGCTCGAGTAGATCCCGTTCCTGCCCGGGGGAGGGATCGCGCCCCTCCGCCGGCATCGCCGCGAGTCGATCCCGCACGCGGGCTCGGATCTCGGCGCGGAGCTCCTCCGTCGAGGCGGCGCGGGAGAAGAAGGCCGGGTCCATCATCTCCTCCAGAACGGATGTGAACGCGCCCCGGACCCGATCGGAGCGGCGCACGAGCAGGGAGATGAGCTTGTGGGTGAGGTAGTCCCCCACCAGCTCCGGGAGGTGCTCCCGCTCGACCTTCTCCAGCCAGAGCAGGAAGCCCCGCTCCTCCTCGGAGAGCCCCTTGCGCGAGCGAACCCCGGCCCGCGGGGTCGTCTCCGGGGCCGCCTCGGATGCGAGCCCTGCCCCGCCCTCGCGGAGGCGCTGGACCAGCTCCTGGGCCTTGACCGGGTTGCGCAGGTTCAGCAGCCCGTCCCCCCGACTCCACCCCTCCCCGTCGAAGAGGACGAGGACCGCCTTCCCCAGCTCGATGATGTCGTCGCAGGCGAGGGTGGTGGAGGCCACCTGGCTCCCGTTCACGAAGGTCCCGTTCGAGGAGTTCAGGTCCGCGAGGAGGATCCGGTCTCCGGTCCGCGTCAGCACGCAGTGCTTCCGGCTGAGGAGCGCATCCTTCACGCGCAGGTGGGCATCCCGGGAGCGCCCGATGATGAGCGCACCCTCCTCCACCGGTACACGCCGGAGGTCGTCGTCGAAAATCGCCAGGAAGAGGCGGCTCGTGGTTTCCGAAGGCTCCATCATTGCTCCTCTGCCGGCGGGCCGGAGCCCGAGCGGAGACACTCCACGAGGGGCGCCGGCAGTCGGCGCGGCCTCCCGGTCGCGGGATCGAGGCAGCCGAGGGTCGTCGATCCCGTGGTGCGCAGGCTCCCGTCCGGACCGATGATGCGGTACTCGATCTCGAGCCGGGCTCCCTCGGCCCGCAGGATGGCGCACTCCACCGCGAGCTCCTCATCGTAGAGCACCGAGCGGTGATAGCGAGCCGAGACCGCGGCCACCGTGAGGAGCCACCCGGACTCCTCCAGCTCCCGATAAGGGAACCCCAACTCCCGCAGGAGCTCGGTCCGGGCGCACTCGAACCAGACGAAGGTGTTCGCGTGGTAGCCGACCCCGGCCCGGTCGGTCTCCTCGTACCGGACCCGCACGGTCGTGCCCCCCGTCAAGAGGGGAGAAGCGGTCCAGTCCGGGGCGGAAGAAGGTCGTGACGCGGCCATCGGGGGGGCCTCCAGGGAGCACGGCCGGCTCCGGGGAAGAGCGGCGGTCAACGGGGCGGACGAAGGGACCTCACTCCGGCTCGGAGGGGGTCTCGAGCGAATCCTCGAGAGACTCCGGCAGGGGCTCGTCGAGCGCGTCGGCCGAGCCTCGCTGGGCGGCGGCGAAGCGCTCTCCCACGATGTCCCGGATGTCCCGCAGGGTGTAGCCCCGCTCCTTGAGGCGCTCGATCAGCTCGATGATCCGGAAGACCCGGGGCGAGAACTGGTTCCGTCCGGACTCCGTGGTCGAGGCGGGGACGACGAGGTCCATCTGCATGTAGCGGTAGAGGACCTGCCGGGAGATCCCCGTTCGCTCCAGGACCTCCTTGGTCCGGACCAATCTCTCCTCTTCCCCACTCATGGCCGAGAGGGTAGCACAAGGGCCCCCCCCCGGCGATCCCGACCGCTGGATCGCGCTCCCGGGATTCGTTGGGGCCCCACCGCCGACCGCGTAGGATCCCCGCAGAGGAGGCGACGGTGGACGGCGTGGCGGGTTGGGAGATCATCGAGCTCGACACGGTCGGCTCGACCCAGGAGGAGGTGAAGGCGCGCCTGCGCGCCGGCGCCGCTCCTCCCCTCGCGGTGCGCGCTCGGGTCCAGACCGCGGGGCGCGGGCGCCGCGGGAACGAGTGGAGCAGCCCGGAGGGGGGGCTCTGGCTCTCCTTCGCCATCTCGGCCCCTCCGCCCGCGGATCCCTTCCTCGGACTCCTGCTCGCGAGCTGCGCCCGCGAGGCGGTCACGCAGCTGCTCCCCGACCCCCATCCTCCCCTTCGGCTCAAGTGGCCGAATGACCTCGTCCTGACCCGCCCCGACGGGAGCCTCGCCAAGTGGGGCGGGCTCATCGTCGAGGTCCAGGCGGCGCATCCGCCTGCTCCCCCGGGCGCGCTCCACCTCGTCTTCGGCCTCGGCCTCGACCTCCGGATCCCCGTCGAAGGGCTCCCAGACCCCTCCGGGAGAGGTCTCGCGCCCACCTCGATCCTCGCGGAATTCGACCAGTCGCCCTCCCCGGGGTCGTGCCTACCGCGTATCCTGTCCCTGTTCGACCGGAGGCTCTCGGAGGACAGGGTCCCGGGAGGAAGGGATCGCTCCGTCGAGCGGATCCTTCCCCACCTCGACACCGTCGGGCGGTCGATCGTCTGGTCCGCCGAGGCAGCGCCCGCGGTCACCGATGCCCCCGCTCCACGCGGGAGCGGTCGGGCGGTCGGGCTCGCCTCCGATGGCGGACTCATCGTGGAGGTCCCCGAGGAGGGGACCGACGCGCCCTCCCGGCGGTGCGTGCTGCGCTCCGGAGAGGTCCACCATGTCCGAGAGGACGAGCCCCCCCACCCGGACCCCCGCTCCGCGGGCGGCCTCCGGAACCAGGAGGAGTGACCGGTGACATCGGCCGATCGTCCCCCTTCCCCGCCTCGCCCCGAGCGCTGGCTGCGGGATGTCCATGCTCCCGCCGTCGCCCGCAGCCCCGAGCGACGAGAGTCCTTCGAGACCAGCTCGGGGATCCCCCTCGCGCCGCTCTACGCCCATGAGGCGGAGGGAGCCGGTCCCGGAGAGTTCCCCTTCACGCGGGGCCTCCATCCGAGCATGTACCGCAGCCGGCTCTGGACCATGCGACAGTACGCCGGCTACAGCTCCCCGGCGGAGACGAACGAGCGGTTTCGGTTCCTCCTCGAGAAGGGACAGACGGGCCTCTCCGTCGCCTTCGACCTGCCAACCCAGATCGGCTACGACTCCGACAGCCCCGAGGCGCTCGGAGAGGTCGGCCGGGTCGGCGTCCCGATCTCCACCCTCGACGATCTCGACACCCTCCTCGACGGCATCCCCCTCGACCGGGTGTCGATCTCGATGACGATCAACTCCACGGCGCCCGTCCTGCTCGCCTTCCTCGTCGCCCTCGCCCGCCGGCGCGGAGTCGATCCGCGAGTCCTGCGGGGGACGGTCCAGAACGACATCCTGAAGGAGTTCATCGCCCGGGGCACGCAGCGCTTCCCGGTCGAGCCCTCGGTGCGCCTCGCCGTCGATGTCATCGAGTACGCGGCGCAGGAGCTGCCGAGCTTCTACCCGATCAGCATCTCCGGCTATCACATCCGCGAGGCGGGCTCCACCGCGGTGGAGGAGGTCGCCTTCACCCTCGCGGACGGGATCGCCTACCTCGAGGCCTGTCGGTCGCGCGGTCTCGACCTCGTCCAGGTCGGGCGCCGGCTCAGCTTCTTCTTCAACGCTCACAACCACTTCTTCGAGGAGGTCGCGAAGTTCCGCGCCGCCCGAAGGCTCTGGGCGACGATCTGTCGCGAGCGCTTCGGCATCGAGGACGACAAGGCGACCCAGCTCCGCTTCCACACGCAGACCGGGGGCTCAACCCTCACGGCGCAGGAGCCCGCGAACAACGTGGTCCGGGTGACGGTGCAGGCGCTCGCCGCCGTGCTCGGAGGGACCCAGTCCCTCCACACCAACTCCTCCGACGAGGCCCTCTCCCTCCCTTCCCAGGAGGCGGCGCAGGTCGCCCTGCGGACCCAGCAGATCCTCGCCCGGGAGTCCGGGGTCACCGAGGTGGCCGACCCCCTCGGCGGCAGCCCCTATGTGGAGGCGCTCACCGACGCGGTCGAGGAGGGAGCGCGGGCGCTGCTCTCGGAGATCGACACGCGCGGCGGGACGGTCGCCGCCATCGCCGATGGCTTCATCCGGCGACGGATCGAGTCGAGCGCCTTTAAGGCTCAGATCGCCATCGACTCCGGCGAGGCGACCCCGGTCGGCGTGTCCGAGGACGCCGAGATCCCGGAGGCCCCGTTCCGCGTCGATCCCGCGGTGGAGCGGGAGCGACGCGATGCCATGGCCCGGTTCCGGGCGGAGCGGGACGAGACCGTCGTGACCGCGGCGCGGGGGGAGATCGCCCGCGTCGCCGCGAGCGGAGAGAACGTCCTGCCCGCCCTCATCGCCGCAGTCGAGAGCCGCGTGACCCTCGGGGAGATCGCGGAGACCCTGGCCCTCGAATTCGGGGAGTACCGAGACGATGCCTGACCCTGCCAGCCGTCGCAGCGGCCCCATCCGGGTCCTGCTCGCCAAGCCCGGACTCGACGGTCACGACCGCGGGATCCGGCTCGTCCTCCGCGCCCTGCGCGACGCGGGGATGGAGGTGATCTACACCGGCCTCCGGGCGACCCCCGGCTCGATCGTCCGGGCCGCGCTCGCCGAGGATGTCGAGGCGATCGGGCTCTCCAGCCTCTCCGGCGCCCACCAGCAGCACTTCACCGCGGTCCGGGAGCAGCTGGAGGCGGAAGGGGCCGACGACATCCTCCTCTTCGGGGGCGGGATCATTCCGCAGAACGACGCGGAGGAGCTCCGCGCCGCCGGCTTCACCTTCCTCTACCCCCCCGGCACTCCCCTCGACCGCATCGTGGGGGATCTCCGCGCCCACCTGCGGCCCGAGAGCGAGGAGGGAGGATGAGCGCGCTCCCCTTCGAGATCGACCATGTGGCGATCGCCGTCCCCTCCCTCGAAGAGGCGCTCCCCTTCTGGCGCGACCAGCTCGGGGCGCAGCTGCTCGAGTTCGAGGATGTGCCCTCCCAGCAGGTCCGGGTTGCGTTCATCGACACCGGCGGCTCGAAGACGGAGCTCCTCGAGCCAACCTCCCCGGAGTCGCCGATCGCCCGGTTCCTCGCTCAGGGCCGCAAGGGGCTGCACCATGTCGCCTACCGCGTCCCCGACATCGACGCCACCCTCGACCAGCTCCGGCGGTCGGGGGCCCGCCTGATCCACGAGCACGCCGTGCCGGGGAGTCGAGGCACGCGCGTCGCGTTCCTCCACCCCGCCGCCGCCGGCGGCACCCTGATCGAGCTGGTCGAGCGCCCCGAGGGCGCCG
>JAFMMO010000134.1 GCA_017859655.1 Pseudomonadota bacterium
CGGGTCGCAGAGGAGCGGGGAGATCGGGTTCGCCGTGAAGTCGACCTCGCAGCACGCCTCGGGGCCGACCTCGACGCCGGCGACCTTGCCGATCACGCAGATCTCATGCACGCCCACGCCGAGCCCGATCACCGTTGTGAAGGTGGCGGAGCCCGAGAGGGTCGCGACGTCGACGCCGTTCACCCGGACGCAGATCGAGTCATACGGCTGGGGGTTGGTCCACGCGAGGGCGACATCGGTGGTGCCGAAGATCGGATCGCAGAGCAGGGCGGCGATCGGGGTCCCCGCGAGGGCGAACGCGCAGCAGGCGTCGGGCGGCACGGGGCTCGAGCCGATCAGGGCGCGGAGGCAGACGGAGTGACCACCGCTGGAGATCCCGGAGATGCTCCAACTGGTCGCCGTCCCCGGCAGGATGTCGATGAGGGTGCCGTCGAGGATCACCTGGATCTGGGTGTACGGACCGTTGTTCGTCCAGGTCATCGTGACGCTGTCCGCCCCGGTCACCGCGCACTGGATCGGCGAGATTCCGGCACCGCCGCCCGGAATCGAGAACTGGCAGCACGCCTCGGGCAGGATCGGTCCGAAGGGGCCCATCGGGCGGACGCAGGCGGCGTGTCCCCCCGGCGTGAGCCCGGGGACGACGAAGGAGGTGGCGCCGCCGGGGAGGGTCGCGAAGAGGGCGCCGTCGACGATGATCTGAAGCGCGCCGTACGCCCCGCCGTTCGTCCAGCTCATCTGCAGGTCGGCGGTGCCGGGGATCAGGCCGCAGCTGAGACCGGAGACGGCGCCGGCGCCGAGGCTGATCGTGCAGCAGACGGGGGAGCCGACCTCGACGCCACCGATCACACCGACCACGCAGATCGTGTGGGAGCCGGGGGTGAGGCCGGCCAGAGTGACCATCTCATCCGCGCCGGCCACGACCGCGGCCGGGACGCCGTCCACGGAGACTTGGATCTCGTCGTAGGCGGCGCCGTTCGTCCAGACGACGGCGACCATGTCCGGGTCCATCGGATCGCAGAGGAGCCCGGAGATCGGACTCGCCGACGCCGGGCCGACCTCCGCCTCGCAGCAGGACTCCGGACCGGCGGTGTTCGCGATGAAGGGCACCACGCAGATGGTGTGCAGCCCCGGGGAGAGCCCGGTGACGGTGTGGAAGGTCGCGGACCCGGGGAGCGTCGCGGTCCACGACCCGTTCACATGGACCTCGATCTGGGTGTAGGCGCCGCCGTTCGACCAGGCGAGGGCGACCATGTCCGGGTCGATCGGGTCGCAGAGGAGGTCGGTCACCCCGGGGGGAGGGGTGACCTCGATGTCGCAGCAGCTCAGGGGAAGGACCTCCCCCCCGGCGCCGTCGATCCCCACCACGCAGACGACGAAGTTCCCCGGAGGCAGCCCGGTGATCCCATGGAAGGTGGCGGTCCCCGGGAGGACGGCGGCGACGCCGCCCTCGACCTCGATCTGGATCTGGGAGTAGGTGTCGTTGTTCACCCAGGCGATCGAGGCCTCGCCGGTCCCTGCGTCGTAGCTGCAGCTCGAGATCTCGGGGGGCGTGCTCGCGAAGGCCGAGGAGGCGAGGACGAGGATGAGGAGGGCGCTCAGGGCGGAGACGGGACGCTTCGTGGTCGGGGTGGAGCCGGTCATGACGGGTTCCTTCCGGTGCGGGCGTCGCTCGAGGCGACGGGGTGGCGGGTGGGCTCCCGCCGGGCCGCCTCGGGGGTCGACCTCACCTGCGAGGTCCGGCGCGCTCCCGGGGCGCGATCCCATCCGGACTTCCCCCCGGGTGTGACCGTGGAAGTCCGGTTTCGAGCGGGGACCCGGTCGGGGGTGCGCGCGGGGGAGGGAGCGGCCTGCCACCTTGGCAGCCGCCCCCGACCCCTCCTCCCGGGCCTGCCGACTTGGCAGGGGGGCGCTGTGGTGCGAAGCCTGCAAGTCATTTATAGAAAAGCACTTGGGAGACTTCCTCGCTCTGTGGATTGAGGAACGAGGTTTGCGCTGTCGCCCCTGCCCGAGCGATCGGGCCGGACCGAACGAAGTGAGAGTCACGCCGTCCGGAGACGGGCTCCTCCCGGGAGCTCGGGCCGGCGGAATGGAACGGAGGCCGACATGGGCAAGATCATCGGCATCGACCTCGGGACCACGAACAGCGTGGTCGCCGTGATGGAGGGCGGGGAGCCCACCGTCATTCCCAACCTCGACGGAAACCGGGTGACCCCCTCCGTCGTCGCGTTCACCGAGTCGGGAGACCGTCTCGTCGGACAGATCGCCAAGCGCCAGGCGGTCACGAACCCGCGCAACACCGTCTTCTCGATCAAGCGCTTCATGGGGCGTCGCCACAACGAGGTGCAGGACGAGGAGAAGATGGTCCCCTACGAGGTGGTGGGGGGCTCCGAGGAGGCGGTCCGCGTGAATCTCCAGGGGAAGGACTACACCCCCCCCGAGATCTCCGCGCTGACCCTCCAGTCCCTCAAGGAGGCGGCCGAGGCCTACCTCGGGACGACGATCACCGAGGCGGTGATCACGGTCCCCGCCTACTTCAACGACTCCCAGCGTCAGGCCACCAAGGACGCCGGGCGGATCGCCGGGCTCGATGTGAAGCGGATCATCAATGAGCCGACCGCGGCCGCGCTCGCCTACGGCCTGAACCGGAAGGGCAACGAGAAGATCGTGGTCTACGATCTCGGCGGCGGGACCTTCGATGTCTCGATCCTCGAGGTGGACGACGGGATCTTCAAGGTGCTCTCCACCAACGGGGACACGCACCTCGGGGGTGACGACTTCGACGAGGTCCTCATCCGTCACATCGCGAGCGAGTTCCAGAAGGACCAGGGGATCGACCTCCGTCAGGACCTGATGGCCCTTCAGCGCCTGAAGGAGGCGGCGGAGAAGGCGAAGTGCGAGCTCTCGAGCCGCACCGAGACCGACATCAACCTGCCGTACATCACCGCGGACGCCACCGGGGCGAAGCACCTGCAGATGCAGATCAGCCGCGCGACCTTCGAGAACCTCGCCAAGGAGCTGGTGCAGCGCACCCGCCGTCCCTGCGAGCTCGCCCTCTCCGACGCCGGCCTCTCGGCGAGCGAGATCGACGAGGTCGTCCTCGTCGGGGGATCCACCCGGATCCCGGCGATCCAGGCCACGGTGAAGGAGATCTTCGGCAAGGAGCCGAACCGCTCGGTGAACCCGGACGAGGTCGTCGCGATGGGCGCGGCGATCCAGGGCGGGATCCTCGCCGGCGATGAGCAGCTCAACGAGGTCCTCCTCCTCGATGTCACCCCGCTCTCCCTCGGGATCGAGACCCTCGGGTCGGTGACCACCCGCCTCATCGAGCGGAACACCACGATCCCGACGCAGAAGAAGCAGACCTTCTCCACCGCGGCGGACAACCAGCCCGCGGTCGACATCCACGTGCTCCAGGGCGAGCGCGAAATGGCGGCGGACAACCGGACCCTCGGGCGCTTCCAGCTCGACGGCATCCCGCCCGCCCCGCGCGGCACCCCGCAGATCGAGGTCACCTTCGACATCGATGCGAACGGGATCCTCAACGTCTCCGCCAAGGACCTGGGCACGGGCAAGGAGCACTCGGTGAAGATCGAGTCGAGCTCCGGGCTCGACGAGGCCGAGGTCGAGCGGATGCGGGAGGACGCCGAGAAGTTCGCCGAGGAGGACAAGGTCAAGCGAGAGCTGGTCGATGTCCGGAACGAGGCGGACCAGGCGATCTACGCCTCGGAGAGCTCCCTCAAGGAGCACAAGGATGCCCTCGACGAGGCGAACGTGACCGCGATCGAGAGCGCGATCGAGGGGCTGAAGTCGGCGAAGGATGCCGAGGGCGCCTCCGTCGACTCGATCCGGGCCGCGCTCGAGACCCTGAATCAGGCCTCGCACGAGCTGGCGAAGAAGATCTACGAGAAGGCGGCGGCGGAGCAGTCCACGGACGCCGGTGGGGGAGACTCCTCCTCCGACGTCGAGGCGGGCGATGCCGAGGAGAACGTCAAGGACGCCGACTTCGAGGTGAAGGACAACTGATCCTCCCCTGCGATCATCGGAGCCCGGACCGCCCGGTCGACCGCGAGGTCGGCCGGGCGGTCTCTCATCCCCGGAACGCTCTCATCCCGTGAATTCGACGGGAGTTGCGTTCCCCGACGGCCCCTTCTAGACTCCGAGTGCCCGCAGGGCAGGGGGAGAGGGAGGCCTCGATCGGAGCGATCGGGGCCCCGGGGGAGCCGAGGCCGACGGACCGGACGCCGCGAGTGGCGCCGCGCCGTCGGTTCTGCCGCAGGCGGTCCGACCGACCGCCATCCTCCCGAATCCCCCTCTCCCGCCCGGGGTGGCCTGTCCGTCCGGGCCCGCGAGGGGGCGTTCCCCACGGATCTCCCCTTCAGGGCTCGGCTGCAATCGCCGAAGAAGGACCGTGGAGGACCAGATGAACCAAGATGCGAATCTCTTCTCGCTGATCTCTTCGAGGATCGACACGGACGAGTACCGGGAGCTGAACTGGCAAGGCAGCTTCCACGACTACCTCGGTCTCGTGTACGAGAATCCCAATGTGGCCCGCAACGCGTTCCAGCGCGTCTACGACATGATCCTGTCGTACGGCAAGTCGGAGACGACCTACCTCAACCAGCCGGTGACCCACTACGACTTCTTCAGCGACCCCGTCAACGAGGGGCGCGAGGCGGTCTTCGGCCTCGACGGTCCGCTGAACAAGCTCGTCAACTTCTTCAAGTCCGCCGCCCAGGGGTTCGGGACCGAGAAGCGCGTCCTCCTGCTCCACGGCCCGGTGGGCTCCTCGAAGTCGACGATCGTCCGACTGATCAAGTCGGGCCTCGAGCGCTACTCCCGCACGCCGGAGGGTGCGCTCTACACCTTCCAGTGGCAGGACGAGAAGGGGGAGTGGGTCGACTCGCCGATGCACGAGGACCCGCTCTACCTCGTGCCCGAGAGCGCGCGCCCCGAGCTCTGCGCCCACATCAACGAGACCGGCAAGGGGACCTACCCCCTGAACCTCAAGGGTGGCCTCTGCCCGTTCTCGCGCTGGTACTACAACTACTACATGGACATGTACGACGGAGACTGGCACAAGCTCATCAACCATGTCCGCGTCCGCCGGATGCTCCTCTCCGAGGAGGACCGCGTCGGCATCGGGACCTTCCAGCCGAAGGACGAGAAGAACCAGGACTCGACCGAGCTCACCGGTGATGTGAACTACCGGAAGATCGCCGAGTACGGCTCGGAGTCCGATCCCCGTGCCTTCAACTTCGACGGCGAGTTCAACATCGCCAACCGCGGGGTCATCGAGTTCATCGAGGTCCTGAAGCTCGACGTCGCGTTCCTCTACGACCTCCTGGGCGCCTCTCAGGAGCACGCGATCAAGCCGAAGCGCTTCGCGCAGACGACCATCGACGAGGTGATCATCGGGCATACGAACGAGCCCGAGTACCGGAAGCTCCAGTCGAACGAGCTGATGGAGGCGTTCCGCGACCGGACCGTCAAGATCGACATCCCGTACATCACCACCCTCGCCGACGAGATCCAGATCTACGAGAAGGACTACTCGCCGGAGCGGATGGCCAAGCACATCGCCCCGCACACCCTGGAGATCTGCGCGATGTGGGCGGTCCTCACCCGCCTCGAGGAGCCGAAGAAGGCCCAGCTCAGTCTGATGCAGAAGCTCAAGCTCTACGACGGCAAGTCCCTCTCCGGCTTCACGGAGGAGAACGTCAAGGAGCTCCGCGACGAGACGAACCGCGAGGGCCTCGAGGGGATCTCCCCCCGCTACATCCAGGACAAGATCTCGAACGCCCTCGTCTCGGACTACGGCTACGTGAACCCCTTCATGGTGCTGAACGAGCTCGACAACGGGCTGAAGCACCACTCCCTGATCTCCAACGAGGAGGTGCGGGGGCACTACCGCGAGCTCCTCGCGACCGTGAAGCAGGAGTACGAGGACATCGTCAAGAACGAGGTCCAGCGGGCGATCAGCGCCGACGAGGAGGCGATCGCCAAGCTCTGCTCGAACTACATCGACAACATCAAGGCCTACACCCAGCGGGAGAAGGTCCGGAACCCGTACACGAACCAGTTCGAGGAGCCGGATGAGCGCCTGATGCGGTCGATCGAGGAGAAGATCGACATCCCCGACAGCCGCAAGGACGACTTCCGTCGCGAGATCATGAACTACATCGGCGCGCTCGCGGTCGACAACAAGCAGTTCGACTACAAGACGAACGCCCGCCTGCAGAAGGCCCTGGAGCTCAAGCTGTTCGAGGACAAGAAGGACTCGATCAAGCTCACGACCCTCGTCTCCGACGTGATCGACAAGGACGCCCAGCAGAAGATCGATGTGGTCAAGAACCGCCTGATCACCAAGTACGGCTACAACGACGACAGCGCGACCGACGTGCTGAACTACGTCGCGAGCATCTTCGCCCGCGGGGATGTGAAGGACCGCGGCTGATCCCGGGCACGCGCTCCCACCCCGCGGGGCGGGAGCGCGTGACCGCGCCGCATCCGTGCATCCTCCCGTTCACCTCAGCCCCGGTCCGCCGGTCCCCCGGGTCCGGCGGGATCAGGAGGGACCTTGGTCCGCAGAGTCGACCCCGATTCCCGTCGCTTCCGTGACATCGTTCGCGGGAAGATCCGGGAGAACCTGAAGAGCTACATCTCCCGTGGCGAGCTGATCGCGCGCCAGGGGAAGGACTCGGTCAGCGTCCCGCTGCCTCAGATCGACATCCCGAACTTCCGCTTCGGCAAGCCGGAGCAGGGGGGAGTGGGTCAGGGGCCAGGCGAGGAGGGCACCCCCCTCGGGGGTGAGGAGGCCGAGGCGGGCCCGGAGGCCGGCGACCAGCCGGGTGAGCACGTCCTCGAGGTCGATGTCTCCCTCGAGGAGCTGGCCGAGATCCTCGGTGACCAGCTCGAGCTCCCGAACATCGAGCCGAAGGGGACCGAGTCGGTCCACACCATCAAGGAGCGCTACACCGGGATCGACAAGCAGGGGCCTGAGTCCCTGCGGCACTTCAAGCGCACCTTCAAGGAGGCGCTGAAGCGGCAGATCCAGTCCGGGGTCTACGACCCGAAGAACCCGGTCATCGTCCCGATGCGCGACGACCGCCGCTACCGCTCCTGGAAGACCCAGAGCGTCCCGCAGTCGAACGCGGTCATCCTCTACATGATGGATGTCTCCGGCTCGATGGGCAGCGAGCAGAAGGAGATCGTCAGGATCGAGAGCTTCTGGCTCGATACCTGGCTCAAGTCCCAGTACGAGAACATCGAGACCCGCTACATCATCCACGACGCCGCCGCGAAGCTCGTCGACGCCCACACCTTCTTCAACGTGCGCGAGTCCGGGGGGACGAAGATCTCCTCCGCCTACAAGCTCGCGAAGGAGGTGATCGAGCAGGACTTCCCCCCCTCGGAGTGGAACATCTACCCGTTCCACTTCTCGGACGGCGACAACTGGGGGGGGGACGACACCACGCTCTGCATGAACCTGCTCAACGAGCATCTCATGCCGTGGTCGAACATCTTCTGCTACGGGCAGGTGAAGAGCGCCTACGGCAGCGGGCAGTTCATCAAGGACCTGCGGGAGCACTTCCCGGAGGATGAGCGGATGATCCTCTCCGAGATCAACTCCCGCGACGAGATCCTGCAGTCCCTGAAGACGTTCCTGGGGAAGGGGAAGTAGCGTGTTCGAGAACCGTGCCCTGACCCCCCGCCTGGAGGAGCTCCGCCAGGAGATCCGCGGCCACGCCGTGGAGTACGGCCTCGACTTCTTCGAGGTCATCTACGAGCTCGTCGACTACGACGAGATGAACATGATCGCGTCCTACGGCGGCTTCCCGGTGCGGTACCCGCACTGGCGCTTCGGGATGCAGTTCGAGGAGCTCCAGAAGTCCTACAGCTACGGTCTCTCGAAGATCTACGAGCTCGTCATCAACAACGACCCCTGCTACGCCTACCTGATGCGCTCGAACCCGGAGGTCGACCAGAAGCTCGTGATGGCCCATGTCTACGGGCACAGCGACTTCTTCAAGCACAACGAGTGGTTCTCCCACACGAACCGGAAGATGGTCGACGAGATGGCGAACCACGCGGTCCGTGTCCGTCGTCACATCGACGACCACGGGCTCGAGCGGGTGGAGAACTTCATCGACGTCTGTCTCTCCCTCGAGAACCTCATCGACCCGCACGCGCCCTACTTCGGCGAGCGGGCGCGGACCTCGGAGGAGTCCCTCGAGCAGGCGCGGCGCGCGGCGACGGGGACCAAGTTCGAGGCGAAGCCGTACATGGAGGAATTCGTCAACCCCCCCGCGGTCCTCGCCGAGGAGAAGGAGCGCCGCCTGCGCGACCTCGACCGGGAGGAGCGCTTCCCGCCGAAGCCGGAGCGCGACATCCTCACCTTCCTCATGCACCACGCTCCGATGCGTCGGTGGCAGCGGGACATCCTCGAGATCGTGCGGGACGAGGCCTACTACTTCGCGCCCCAGGGGATGACGAAGATCATGAACGAGGGCTGGGCGAGCTACTGGCACTCGAAGATCATGACGACCCGCGCGCTCGACGCGACCGAGGTGATCGACTACGCCGATCACCACTCCGGGACCCTCGGGACGCGCCCCGGGGTGCTCAACCCCTACAAGGTGGGGATCGAGCTCTTCCGCGACATCGAGGAGCGCTGGAACACGGGACGCTTCGGTCCGGAGTACGACGCGTGCGACGACTACAGCCGGCGTCGGAACTGGAACCGCGACCTCGGCCTCGGGCGCGAGAAGATCTTCGAGGTGAGGAAGATCTACAACGACATCACCTTCATCGACGAGTTCCTCACCCCCGAGTTCTGCCAGGAGTCGAACCTCTTCACCTACAAGTTCGACCGCCAGTCGGGGAACTACGTGATCGACAGCCGGGAGTTCCGGCAGATCAAGGACAAGCTCCTCGACAGCCTGTCGAACCTGGGGCGCCCCGTGATCGTGGTCGAGGACGGGAACTTCAAGAACCGAGGGGACCTGCTCCTCGAGCACGAGTATCGGGGGGTCCCCCTGAAGCTCGACTACGCCCGGGCCACCCTCGAGAACCTGCAGCGGATCTGGAGCCGGGGCGTGCACCTCCGGACGCAGGTGGACGGCAAGAAGAAGCTCCTCTCCTACAACGGCTCCCGCCACGAGGAGAAGGTCCTCACCTAGGGAACCCCCT
>JAFMMO010000014.1 GCA_017859655.1 Pseudomonadota bacterium
AAGCGGGTGACCGCACCACCCTCCTGATCGACCACGACATGGAGCCCCGCGCCGAGTCGATTTCGCAGCGCCTCCACGAGAGCACGGACCTGCTCCGCGCTCTCGATGTTCCGGCGGAACAGGACGATCCCACCGGGCTCCACCTCACGGAGGAGCTCATCGTCCTCCGAGGTCAGACGAGGGCCGTCGAGAGCGATCCACAGACGGTCACCGGCGGTGCGCATCGGACTCCCCATCGCTCTCCGGCCACCCGGGGGCACCGCTCGCGGTTCCTCCCGGGAACAGCGCGATGACGACCATCGTCACGAGCGCGCAGATCGGGATCCGCCAGACCCACGCGACCCAGACCTGATCCCAGATCGTCTGCTGAAGGAAGAGGAGGACGCCCAGCGCTCCGCCGACACACAGCCCCGCGACCGCGCCCGCCCCTCGTCCTCGACGGGAGAGGAGCGCCATCGCGAACAGACCGAGGAGAGCGCCGTAGACGATCCCCATGGAGGAGAGCGCGACCTCCACCAGACTCAGCCCCTGCTCCGCATGCTCGGACTGATGAACGGAGAATCCGATCGCACCTCCCACGAGCAGCGCCGCGATGACGACGTTCCCCCGGCGGGCGCGGGAGCTCGTTCCCGCCTCCGAGCTCGCGTCCCTGCTCGACGACGCGACCGCGATGTCCACGGTCCAGGTCGCGCCGATGGCGCAGATCGCGGAGTCGAGGCTCGACATCGCAGCGGCGAAGAGCCCGGCCACGACCAGGCCCCGCCACGGGTCCTCCATCCGATCGCGAACGAAGCTGGCCACGAGATCCTGCCCGCCCGCACCCCCACCCTCGAGGGCATGGAGGGCGGCGAGGCCGGTGCCCACCGAGAGGAACAGGACGACCACGGGGATGTTCACGAACCCGCTGCTGACGAGCGCGGCGCCGCCCGCCCTCCCGGTCCGGGTGGTGAGGAGCCTCTGCACCATGTCATGGTCGGTGGAGTGGGTCGCGAGGGTGAGGAAGAACCCACCCGCGACCGCCGAGACGACGAAGCTGCTGGAGGCGAGGAGTCCGCGGAGTCCTCCGTCGAGCTCGAGCTGGAGGAGCCTCGCCGCATCCTGATCCCGCGTCCACTCGAGGAGCGCCGCCGCGCCACCCGGTGCCTGCGCGGTGATCGCGGCGAGGATCGCTCCCGCCCCGCAGAGGAGGACGAGCCCCTGAAACGCATCGGTCCAGATGACCGCCCGGATCCCCCCGCTCACGGCATAGATCGCCGCGATTCCTCCGCAGCCCAGGACCGCGACCTCGAGGGAGAGACCGGAGACGAGGGCGAAGGCGGTCCCCGCGATGAAGAGGCGCACGGACGAGGCGAAGAGTCTCCCCACAAGGAAGGTCCACGCGGTGGCGAGGCGGGCGGAGGGTCCGCAGCGCTGGCCGATGAACTCGTAGACCGTGCGGACCCCGCGGCGGTGGTAGAGCGGAATCACCCAGATCCCCAGGACGAGGCGGGCGAGGATCGAGCCGACCCCGAACTGCAGGTAGGTCCAGGCGAGGGCGCCGTAGGCGCTCTCGGGCACCCCGATGTAGGTCGCCGCGGAGAGCTCGGTCGCCACCAGGCTCAGGAGAACGGCCGGGGCGGGAATCCTCCGCCCGCCGAGGAGGTAGTCCTCCTCTCCGCCCCGCCGGGTGGTCGCGAGACCGATCCCGAGGACGATGAGGGCGTAGACCGTGATCGGGAGGATGTCGAGCGCTGACATGGGGGCAGGATACCGGACCGCTCCCCGGATGGCAGGAGGATCACCGCCCCTTCGGGCTCCGGAACGGGTTCCCCTCCGCGAGAGGAGCGGGGAGAATCCAGGGCATGAACAGCCATCTGGAAGACTGGTGCGAGGGAGAGGTTGACGCGCGCATCGGCGCGCTCTTCGGACCGGAGCCCCTCGCCGGGATCGCCGAGCTCGTCGCGGTCGCCGAGGCCGATGAGGAGATCGAGTCCCAGCTGGTGGAGGTCCTCCAGGCCTCTCTGGACGATCCCGTCGATGTCACCATGGGGACGGCGGCCGTCACCCTCGTGCTCGGTGAGATCGGGAGCCATGAGGCGATCGGCGCGCTCATCGCGGCGCTGACCTCGGATGATGAGATGATCGTCGCGGCCGCGATCCGCGCCCTCCGGCGGATCGGCGCCCCCGCCCTCGAGGCCCTGCTGGAGCTTCTCGACGACCCCGAGATCGATGCGGATGTCGCGCAGTCGATCGTCGAGGCCCTCGAGGGAGTCACCCTCCACGAGCTGGCCGACCTCCGCGCGGAGATCGAGGCGCGGCTCCTGCAGGAGCTGCTGGAGCCGGGGCTGCGCTCCCGGAGGAGGGAGGCCGCGGCCCTCGCGCTCGCGCGGCTCGGAGTGAGGCGATCGAGGCCGGTGATCGAGCGCATCTCTTCCGAGGAGTTCCGTCAGGGGAACGCCTTCCTCCTCGAGGCGATCGAGCTCCTCGAGGAGCATCCGGACGGACTCCCCTGCCCCGCCGCGGGTCCGTGGCAGGAGGACCTCCGCTGGGCGGATGCCGGCACCCTCCCCGGCGGCGAGCTCGAGGAGCCCGAGGCGGATGGGGACGACCCGATCGCCGCGGCCGATCCCGGCAACAACTGAGCGGCGCGCCGCGAACGCGGGCGTGAATGGAGAAGGGCCCGGTCCTCCCGCGGGAGAACCGGGCCCTTCCTGTTCGCCCCGCGCGGGAGCCGACGGCCCCCCGCAGGCTCAGACCTCCGCGAAGAAGTAGCGCCCGAGCACCTGCAGGCGCTCCTCGTACTCATCCGGTTCGATCAGCCAGAGCGCGCCCGCCACGGAGCTCAACAGCGAGTTGCCGTCCTGGGGCGTGAAGCAGAAGCCGTAGATGTCGTGGTCGCCCACCACCGTCAGCGTCTCGTGCGGGATCACGGTCTGGTTGAGGATCCGCCCGAAGAAGCCGTGGTCGCGCCCGAAGCTGAAGACCTGGTTCGCGGACTTCTTGTAGGTGAGGGCGAGGCGGTCGTTCTCCTTCACCTGCTCGAGGATGCGGGAGACCGAGGTCGGCTCCTGCACGCGGAGGTGGAAGCGAAGGGTGTGCATGTACTGGGAGTTGAGCTTCACCGCGCTGGAGAAGAGGCGGGGGAACTCGATGTCCAGGGTCTGGAAGAGGTGGTACGCGTCCCGCGCGTGGTGGGTCCCGAAGGACTCCTCCTTGTGCTTCCCGACCTGAGGGCTCGGCGCGTAGCCGGCGTCCTGACTGACATCGTTCGCGCGCCGCATGCAGACGAAGTCGGCGGAGACGAGGTTGTCCATCCGTCGGCCGTTGTCGCAGGCCATCGTCTGGATGATCGCGGCCAGGTTGTGGGTGTTGCAGCTGACGACATGGAGGAAGCGATCCTCCCGCGGGTCGAGCGCGGCGTCGTTGATCCCGCGCGCATACATCTTCCCGAAGCCGAACTCAGAGCCCTGGGCGATGAAGCCCTTCACCCCGGACGCGGAGGAGTAGAGCGACTCCTTGTTGGCGATCCCCGCCCCCGACGGCGTGCAGTCGATCACGACGCTCGCGCGCTCGATCGCCTCGGCGGTCTCGAAGGTCGGGAGCATCCCGAGCTTCTCGAAGCCGGACATCGCCTCGTCCCCGGTCGCGAGCCGCGCTCCGCGCTGCAGGAGGTCCTGGACCTTGGACCGATCGGTGTAGAGCGGCGTCCGCTTGTTGAAGGTGATCTCGTCGAGGCCCAGCTCATTCTTGAGGTGACAAAGCAGACCGATGAGGGGCTCACCGATCGTCCCGGTCCCCACGACGTGCACGATGTTCGGCACCTTGGGTTCCTTCCCCTGCCCCCCGGACCACCTGAGGCGTGAGCACCTCGGGGATCGATGTCGGGGGGGAGGCCCGCCGAACGGCGGGCCGGTTCGCGCGGTGGCACCACTGGGTCAACATGACACCGGGGCCTCACCGCGGACTCTCCCCTCACATCGTATCGCGCCGCCCTTCGGGGTTGAAGCGCGGCCCGGGATCTCAGCGGGAAGTTCCCGGAGCCCCCGGGAATGGAGAGCGGGCCCGACCGGTCTCACCGGTCGGGCCCGCCCCGCCTGTCACTGGAAGTCCGTCGCCCGAGAGCCCCTCAGGGCCCTCCGGGATCAGTTGTTGAAGTCGATCTGGATCTGGTCGATCACCGGCGCATCGGTCGCAGTGGTGTAGAGGAGGACCCGCAGGCGGATGAACTCGACCGCATCGAGGAGGTCGGTGTCATCGAGCGGTCCGAACCACTCGCCGGGGACCGCGGGGCTCGCGGGATCGGCGTAGGCACCTTCGATGAGGACCCGGTACTCCGTGCCGGCGCCGGCGGTCGAGAGGTCGACCACCGACTGGGCGCCGGTCGCGAACGAGGCTCCGCCGATCAGCGTGCTCCCGTCCTCCGCGATCAGGCGGTAGGCGGTGCTCACGGCGGTGCGCTCGCGGAGGTCCGCGGTCGAGAAGGCGCCGGTGAGGAAGGCACCGACATTCTGACCGGACCCGTCCGTGAAGCCGAGCGGGGTCTCCATCCGGACCCGGCCGTCCGCCCCATCCCCCGCAGTGAACTGCGCGGTCGGACCGAGCGGGTAGGTCGAGACCGGCTCGAGGTTCGCCAGTCCGCCCTGGGTGTCGATCACGGCAAGCGGGAGGATGTTGACGGTGCTCGTGCTGCGCATGCGGATCGCACCCCCGGCCCCCGCGCCACCGCTTCCGGCGTTCGAGGGTCCGCGGACGGCGTTTCCGCCGCGCGCGCGCAGGACGGCCGTGGAGTTCACCGAGATCGGTCCGCGGCTGAAGACCTCGACGAACCCGCCGCCGCCGCCGCCGCCGCTCCCCGGGGAGAGGACGGAGCCGCTGGCGTACGCGCCGCCGCCCGCGCCACCACCGCCCCCGGCGCGAAGCTCGATCGCCTCAGCCGGGTTCTCGGGGTCGATGACGAGGAAGAAGTTCGATCCGTAGGAGGTTCCGCCCATGCCACCGGGCTCGCAGCCCCCGGAGGCGCCCGCGTCGGTTCCGGCGCTCGAGAACCCGCCACCACCGCCGGAGCTGCCGTCGCAGGGGTCGGCGTCGGTCGAGCCGTACCCGCCCTGCGCCGCGACGATGCCGTCGGAGGGGACCGGGTTTCCGGTGCCGCCGCCGCCGCCGAGGGGCGGGGTCATGGCGATCAGGGAGTCCGGGATCACGGCGGAGAGGCCGCCCGCCGCGCCACCGGTGGAGGTCAGCGCCGCGGGATCGACCGCGCCACCCTCTCCTCCGGCACCACCACCGGCGCCCGGCGCGCCGCCGAGCCCCGGGAGGGGGTTGAGCGGATCGGAGAAGTCAGGCTCTCCTCCCGCCTCACCGGAGACATCGATCGTGCCGGAGATCGTGGTGAAGCCGCTGCACTCGAAGACGAGAGGCATCGAGCCCCGACCGACGAGCGCGATCCCGAACGGGACCTCGAGGTTGCGGAGCTCGAAGACCCAGGAGTCTCCCCCGGTGGAGAGAGCCGGGTTCGTGAAGACGAGGACGCCGTTCGAGTCGTAGACCTCTCCGAGGTCGGTGTCGACGACATACTCGACCATGCCGAGGTTCGGGCTGGAGGGATCGGTGACCGCCACCTGGCCGGCCGCGGTCAGCACGGAGGAGTCGAGGTCGGTGAAGGAAATGCCCGGGAGGTCGGCTCCGACCGACATCACGCCGATCGACACGCCGATGGTGCCCTCGGCCGGGTCGTAGGTCCCCTCGTTGATGCCGGCCTGGGCGAGGTTGCCCTGAACCGAGATCCGCCCGGGGGATCCGTCTCCACCATTGACCGGGTTCAGGCTGCTGCTGCTCGCGATGCCACCAAAGCCGCCGGCGACGTTCAGCAGCGCGTCCGCGCCGAACTCGACGTTGCCGGTCGCGTGGAGCATGATCGCCCCGCCGGCTCCGCCGCCGCCCGCGCCGGACTGCTGTCCGGGACTGCCCTTGGCGCCATCGCCACCGGCGCAGGAGATCGTGCCGAGGATCTGGATCGAGCCGCGCGCGGCGACGCCGAACGCGCCGCCACCGCCGCCACCGCCGCCACCGTGACGGGCGGAGATGTTGTTGTTCGCGAAGACCGCGACCGCGCCTCCTCCACCGCCGCCGGCTCCCGCCGTCAGGGTGGTGAGCCACTTGTCGCCGCGAGCCGGTCCTCCCGGGGAGGGCGGCAGACAGATCGCGTTGCTGGACGGGTCCTCGTAGAGGGCGTTGATCGCATCGTCGCCGTGCTCGGCGTGGCCCCCTCCGCCACCGCAGCCCGCGCGAGGCGAGGAGCTTCCGCCGGTGCCGGTGACATAGGTGCTGCTCAGGCCGCCATAGCCGCCCTCGAGGCCACCCCGACCCGCCGGATCGATCGAGTCCACGAGGAGGTTCGCGCCGTCGATCGAGACGAACGCCCCGTCTCCCCCGGCTCCCCCGCCGCAGATTCCACCGGCGCCGCCGGGGGTGTTGCTGCCGGAGGTCGCGTCGACCGCGGCCTCACCGTCGAAGTTGATCTCGCCGGCGATCACCACGGACTGGAACTCGTCGGTGCCATCCCCCGCGACGCGGAAGAGGACCGGGTTCGATCCCTGCCAGGTCACGTCGGCGCCCTCCTGAATGAGGAGGCTCCGGACGTGGAACTCGCCGGCGGTCGCGCCCGGGTTGTTCTGCAGGAGATCGACAGGGTTCACCGGGTCGGTCTCATCGAGGATGAACATGCTGTCGGTGTCGATCACGTAGACGCCTCCGGCGAGCAGGATGATGTCATCCGTGCCCGCGCCGGTCGCGGGGATGATCGGAGCGCCGACGGGGGGAGGGGCCGCGGTCAGCACGCCCGGGCTGTTGGCGGAGTTCCAGAGCGCGTTCGTGCCGGGACCCTGCTGGTTGTTCGAGTTGAAGTCCTCGACGATCGAGAAGGTCGCCCCGACGTCGTTGTTGACGACGATCACCGGCGAGACGTAGTCCGGGACGCAGCTCGGGGTGAAGAGGGAGGTACCGCCCGAGGCCTCGTCGAAGAGGATCCGGATCTGCGTCGTGACGAGCCCGAGGCTCGGGGGGATGTCCGCGGAGGAGTCCCAATGGAGGGTGTAGGTGGTCCCCGGCCCCACGACCCCCTCGACATCGCTGACCTGCGAGGAGTTCCCCGGCATGAGGCGCGCGGTGCTCGGGCTGATCTGGTTCGGGTCCTGGGTCAGCGGCAGCCAGGTGTTCCCGGTCGGGTCGGTCGGATCACGGAACTCGAAGGTGGCATCCCACAGGGTCTCGGAGGGATCGCTGGCGTAGGTGAACGCCATGTCGATGATCCCCGCGCGGATCCCGGCCGGGATCGAGGCGGAGGTGACATACGGCTCAATCCCCGCGAAGGAGCCCGGCCTTCCGAGTGGAATCTGGAACGGAACCGCAGAGCCGGAGAGCCCGAGGCTGCTGGAGACGACGGTCAGCTCCAGTGCCTGGGAGTTGCAGGAGTTGTTGACGATGAGCCCGTTCGGGAGCTCGACGGTGACCCCCTCCATGCCGGTCGGAAGCGTGTACGCGGCGGAGAAGGGGATGCCGTTCGTGATCCCGGCGGCCGGGATCGACGAGGACTGGTCGTCGGCGATGAAGACATCGGTGACGTTGTTGATCAGGTTGTAGCCGAGCAGCGTGACGGTGTTCGGCTGCAGCGCACCGAAGGGCTGCAGGATCGCGAAGCCGAGGCCGCTGTCGTTGATCGCATAGCCGAGGACGACCGGCGCACCGGTGAAGCCGCGCGCACCCGCCGGGACCCCATCCTGGGTCAGGCCGGTGTTCGGGTTGAGCACGTTGTCGATCTCGACATTGAGGAAGCCGGTGCGCACTCCGGTGGGGATGCGGACGGTGAGGCTGGAGTCCGCGCCCTCCCCTTCGACGAACACGCCGACATTCACGCTCTCGATGCGCCCCGGAATGCTGATGCTTCCGTTGTTGTTCGTGAAGTAGACGTGGTTCTCGTCGAGGTTCGGCGAGAAGTTCTTGCCGCTGACCGTGATCAGGTCACCGGGGGCTCCCCCCTCAGGGTTGATCCCGGTCACGAGGGGCTGAGCGGGATCGAGCTGGGGGCCCGGCGGGCCCGCCTCGTTCCGACTTCCCGTGTTGCAGCCGGCGGTCAGGAGGAGCGGCAGGAGGAACGCCCCGATGAGGGCGAGGTTCCGCGCCGCGCGCACGCGCCAGAGATCGTTCCGGGGTCGACTGGCAACCTTTGCCACGCCAGAGCTCCTTTCTCCTCGGGCGACCCTCGTGGCCGGCCGCGCACCCCCTCGGGCCTGCGGTCCGGCGAACACGAATCCTCGGTCGTCGAGGAATTGCTTCCGTCCCACCCGGTCCGGGTGGGCTCTTTCCCTGGGGAATCGAGGCCAGCTGCGAGGCGAGTTCCGGCCCGATCAAACGGGACCAGGTCGCTCTTCGCCGGCGCTTCGGGGGTCGCTCGGGTCCCCGTCGAGAGGTGACAGCCCCTCGATCTCCCGAACCCCCGTCCCTCCCGCGGTTCCGCGGGCGAGGTGAGTGGCCCATACCGAGCAGCGAGGCCACTCGGAGGCTGCAGCAAAGGCGATGCCGAGCGGACAACGCCGCCGAACTGCGCGAATCCTGCAGCTTTCGATCGACTCTTGGTCAGCCCCGTAAGCGGGGCTTGACGCCAGGACGCACCGGTGTGCGCCAGATGTGACACAGTCGCTCATCCGGAGCCTCCGAGCACACCCCACCACCGCCGAGAGGCGGGACCCAGGACCTCCTGTGGGAGGAAGTCGAGGTGAGGTGCCAAGGGAGAAAGACCCGGCTCCAAACCGGTGTGAGGTTTGGGGACGAGCCGAAGAGGTCCCTCGCCGAGGGGCGGGAGTCCTCTCGTTGAAATCCGGACCGGCTCCGAAGGGGGCATCCGGCTCCCGACCGCTCAGGACGCAGGCGGGAGGCGAAGCGGAGTCCGCCCGCTGTGCCTGAGTGAGGCAGCGTCGGACGGATTTCATCCCCTTCGTGGAGAAACTCCCATCGTATCGCGCGGGGTGATGTTGTCAAGATGAGGGGGAAGGGCGCAAGAGGCGAGAATCGCCCATTCTCGCGAGAATTCGCGATTCCCGTGGTGCGCCGGGGGTGGGGCGCCGATCATCGGAGGAGAGCCCGTTCTCCCGGGAACCGCCGGGAGTCCTCGGGAGTCCATCTCGCGAAGGGCGGGTGCGGTGCGCGACGACGGCTGGGGACCGATCTTCGAGACCGAGCGGGAGATCCTCCGCCGCCAACTCCGGCACTGGCAGCGCGCCCGCGCCGGTCGAGGAGGCAGCGCGGATCGGCTCGACCTCGAGCGAATGCGGGCCCCCTCTCCCCGAAGGCTGCGACGCCTCGGGCCGATCCTCGGCTGGACCCTCTCCCTGGGGCTCCACATCGGGCTCGGTGCCTGGCTGCTCCCGGCGCTCCTGCAGGACCCTCCCCCCCCCGCCCGCTCCGTCGAACCCGATCTACATCTCCTTCCTCCCTCCGACTCCTCTCGTCGAAGTCCCCGCGACGCCGGCGGCGGAGCCGGAGCCGGAGCCCCGCCCCGAACCGGAGCCGATCCCTGAGGCGGTCCCCGAGCCGGAGCCCCTCCCGGAGCCGATCGTGGAGTCGCGGCCGGTCGAGCCGGGTCGGGACGATGGCAGCACCGACGGTGACGAGAGCCTCGCCAGCGAAGTCGCCGTCCTGGGACCGGGGCCCGGGGCGGAGCGGACGGGACGATCGAAGCTGGGGTCGCGGTACGGCGGTCGGGCGCGAGCTCTCCGTGCGTATGGAGGAGGGGCGGAGACGGAAGAGGTCGTCTCGCGCGGCCTCGAGTGGCTCGCGCGCCATCAGGACGCGGACGGCAGCTGGGCTCCCCACGGCTTCTCTCGCCACTGCGCGTCCGGGGTCGCCTGCAACGGTCCCGGGCTCCCCGAGTACCGGACAGGAGTCACGGCCCTCGCGCTCCTCGCGTTCCTGGGAGCGGGGCTCGATCACCGAACCGAGTCCCCCTACCGCCAGTGCGTCGCCGGAGCGCTCGCGTGGCTCACCGCCCAGCAGGACGAGCGGGGCATCTTCGGCTCGCGAGATGGGCAGTACTTCTACAACCACGGGATCGCCACCCTGGCCATCTGCGAGGCGGCGATCCTCACCTCCGATGCGCAGCTCCTGCAGGCGGCGTCCCGAGCGGTGCGCGCCATCGAGAGAGGGCAACAGCGCGGCGGGGGCTGGGACTACACGTCCGCCCGCACCGATCGAAACGACCTGTCGGTGACCGGCTGGCAGGTGATGGCGCTGAACGCCGCCGTCGGAGCCGGAGTGCCGGTCGAGGCCTCGACCTGGGCGTCGCTGGAGGAGTACCTCGGCCGCGCGGTGCGTCGCGACGGCTCCGCGGTCTACGCCGATCGCGGGACGGCGGCCGGACGCGGCGGAGTCTCGATCGCAGCGGTGGGCCTCCTCTCCCGACTCTATGCAGGCTGGTCCCCCCGCTCCCGGGAGTCGGAGCGAGCGGCCGCCCGCCTCGTACGCGAGGGACCGGACCCCGATGCGCGCGCGGACTGGGATCGCACCTACCAGTCGACCTACTACTGGTACTACGCGACCCTCGCCCTCTTCCATGTGGGCGGGGATCCCTGGGAGGCCTGGAACCTCTACCTTCAGCGGAGCGTCATCCCCCTCCAGCACCGGCACGGCGAGGGAGACGGGTCCTTCGACCCGGATCCGAACTGGCTGGGGGCCGCGGGAGGCCGAGTGATGAGCACGGCGCTGGGCGTCCTCATCTTCGAGGTCTACTACCGGTACACTCCGCTCTACCGCAAGCTGGGCCTCCCCGGCCGCGCAGAGAGGAGCGCCATCGATGGAAGCCCGACCCCCTCGAGCGGACCGATCGGGAGTCCCCGGTTCTGAGGAGTCCCCCCTCCAGCACCTGACCGCCGCCGACTCGCGAGAGTTGGACCGCCGCGCCATCGAGGTGCATCGGATCCCGGGCCTCATCCTGATGGAGCATGCCTCGATCGGCCTCGCCATCGGAGCCCTCGAGCTCCTCGGAGAGCGGGGAGTCGCGCCGGAGGAGGCACGGGTCGAGATTCTCTGCGGCCCCGGGAACAACGGCGGCGACGGACTCGCGGTCGGGCGGCACCTCTGGAATCGTGGGTGCCGGGTGACCCTCCTCGATCTCGTTCCTGCCGGAGGCAGACCCCGGGGAAGCGATGCCGACCGTCAGCGGGAGATCAACGACGCCCTGGGAATCCCCCGCATCGATGCCTCGACCGGACCGCCTCCCCTCTCTCCTCGCGCCTCGCTCCGCATCGACGCCATCCTCGGAACGGGGATCTCCCGACCCCCGGGCGGGGCCCTGGAGAGGGGAGTCCGAGCCCTCCTCGATGAGCGCGTCCCGGTCCTCTCCGTCGACCTCCCCTCCGGGCTCGACCCGGACCGCGGGGAGCCCCTCGGCGCCACCGTGCGAGCGGCGCGGACCATCACGCTCGGACTCCCCAAGCAGGGGCTGGCGCGCCCCTCCGCTCGGCCCTTCACAGGGGCTGTCTCTTATGTTCCCATTGGGGCTGCCCGAACCGAGATCCCCGCCAACTACCCCGCGTTTCCCCCGGTGCCGTGCCCTCTGGGAGAGGACCTCCTCCCCCTCCGTGGTGCCTCCGGGGCCTGAACGCCCTGTGGTCCGGTCCCCGCCCAGCAACCGTGGAGAGACTCGTGTCCCGACCCTTCCTCTGCGACTGCGGCGATGTCATCGATGTGAACGGGCTCACCGAAGATCAGCCCATCCACTGCCCCCTCTGCTCCTGGAGTGGGAGCATCGAGGAGCATCCCGATCGACTCCTCGCGCTCTCGGCCCACGGCGGCGGAGTGTACGACTCGCTCCTGCGCGATCGCCTCTCCACTGCGGAGGGCCTCCCGATCGCGGGCCAGCTCGCGACGGTTCCCCCGAGCCGGATCGAGGAGACCACTCCCATCCCCACCCGCGGAGCCTCCTCCACGCGGGTCGCGAGGGAGCCCGTCGCCCCCCCCGCTCGGAACAGCGCGCTCCAGCCCGGCGAACGACTGGGACCGTTCCGCATCGACGCTGTCCTCGGGCGCGGGGGCATGGGGGTCGTCTATGACGCCTTCGACACCGAGCTGGAGCGGAAGGTCGCCCTCAAGGTCCTTGGAGCGGACCTCCTGAGGGAGGAAGAGCACGTCGACCGCTTCCGTCGCGAGGCCCGCTCCGCCGCCGCGCTCAGCCACCCGAACATCACCCACATCTACGGCATGGGCTCCGAGGGGGGGATCCACTGGTTCGCGATGGAGATCGTCCGTGGGAAGACCCTGGCCGAGAAGGTCGACGAGGATGGGCCGATCGACTTCATGACCGCACAGCAGTATCTGGAGCAGATCGTGGCGGGGCTGCAGGCCGCCCACTCCCACGAGATCATTCACCGGGACCTCAAGCCGTCGAACCTCATCCTCGACGAGGAGGGGCGGGTGAAGATCAGCGACTTCGGGCTCGCCAAGATCGCGACCGACTCGGTCGAGATCACGGCGACCGGTATTGTCATGGGCACTCCCCTGTACATGTCCCCCGAGCAGGGGCGCGGCGAGTCGGTCGATCACCGCTCGGACATCTACTCGCTCGGCTGCACCTTCCATCACCTCCTCTCCGGACAGCCCCCGTTCACGGGCGAGACGGCGATGGCGGTGATCCTGAAGCACATCACCGACGAGCCTCCCCCTCTCGATGAGGCGACGGTCGGCCCTCTGGGATCGATCCTCACGCGCATGCTGCGGAAGTCCCCGGAGGAGCGGCACCAGAGCTACGAGGAGCTCCTCTCCGACCTCCGATCCTCTCGTCGTGAGCCCGGCTTCGGAGCGGAGCCGGTCCACGGAGGCCGGACGATTCTCGTGACCGAGGTCCCCGATCCGGCCCGCTCCCTCGACCCGATGAACTCGAAGCAGCTCTCGGTCGCGGATGCCAACCTGGGCCTCGGCCGGGGTGAGAAGGCGCTCTCCCTCTACCGGAAGGTCGGGGAGGACTGCCCCGAGCTGGCGGTGGAGATCGCCTTCCGGGAGCTGAAGATCCATCAGCGGCAGGGGAATGAGGCGCAGGTCGAGGCGCTCCTCCGACAGCTGCTCCAGACCACGGTCGAGCCGGCGGACCGGGCCTACTGCCGCTGGAAGCTGACCTGCATCACCCTCGAGCGGTCCCACCTGGCGGTCCGGGAGTCCCGCGAGTGGGTCGAGGAGCTCCTCCGCGAGGAGATCCCGTCCGCGATCCCGGTCGGTCCGCTGAAGATGCGCCTCGTCCAGCTCAACGAGCTGGAGCAGCACCTCGGAGACGATCTCTCCGGGGGGATGCTCCTCGTTCGGAAGTCCGGGGACTTCCAGCTCGAGCTCGACTGAGGGCCCCTGGGACGGCAGGAATCGCCGATCCTCGAAAAGGTCTTCCCGAAACGACCGCTCCGGCCGATACGATGAGAGAAACCCCGCGCGAAAGGACCGATTCGCATGCTCGGAGCCATCGAGAAGACCGTCTGGGCCCTCTCCCTGCTGTTCGTCGTGATCTCCGGCGTCTACGTCGGGTACTTCGGACTGCCGAGCACGACCCCGCCCCTGGCCGCCAACTCGCGGCAGATCCAGGAGGGTGACCTCAAGCTCTCGACGGGAGCCCGGCAGGACTTCGACTCCCAGATTCAGGGGGTCGACGTCGAGGGGGGCGAGCAGAAGCCGCGGAACCCCCGGCCTCGCCCGAAGACGTTCTACCAGGTGGACCGGAACCTCCAGCAGCGCCTCGGCAATCTCAGCGACTGCATGCAGGAGATGAACTTCGCCAGCAGTCAGATCACCCCGGAGGGGACGCTCAAGATCTTCGACATCAAGGAGGGGAGCCTCCTCTCGAAGGTCGGTCTCGAGGAGAACGATGAGATCCAGCGGGTCCTCGGCACCTCGATCGACTTCAACGACAAGCTCGCCTGCCACGATGTCTGGCAGCAGAGCCTGAGCAAGCTGGACAGCGGGACCCCCATCGTGATCGAGCTGCGTCGGAACGGCCAGGTCCGCCAGCTGGTCATCACGCCCGGCCTCTAGGTCGCTCCTCGCTCCTCGCCGGAGTCGTGGCCGTCCCCCCCCGCGCGGGCCTCACCCGCTCGTGACGCCGATCCGGCGCTTCACCCGGTTGTAGACCGTCTTGACGTTCACCCCCAACGACTGCGCCGCTCGGGTCTTGTTGCCACCGAAGTGGTCGAGCACCCGGTCGATGTGGGCGTCCTGCAGCTCCCGCAGGGGGACCTCGATCGGGTAGCGCTGGACGAGGGACGTCCCCCCGCTCTCCGACTCGATGGGATCCGCGGCGAGCGTGAGGTCGCGGAGCTGCTGACGGACCTCCTCGGGGGTCGCATCCCCACCTGGGTGAAAGAGCAGCAGTCGCTCGACGACGTTCTCCAGCTCCCGGATGTTCCCCGGCCAGCGATGCTCCGCGAGCACGGAGAGGACGGGCGGAGCGAGGTCGACCGCCGCCGGGAGGCGCGCGCGGAGCCTCTCGACGATGCCATGGCAGAGCTCCGGGATGTCCTCGATGCGATCCCGGAGAGGCGGCAGCTCGATGGAGACCACGTTCACCCGGTAGTACAGGTCGGTCCGGAAGCGCCCCTCCCGAACCTCCGCCCGGAGGTCCCGATTCGTCGCGGCGAGGACGCGGAAGTCGACCTTGCGATCCGTCCCCCCGACCGGGCGCACCATCCCGCTCTGGAGGACTCGCAGCAGCTTCACCTGAAGCTCGAGGGGGAGCTCGCCGATCTCGTCCAGGAAGAGGGTCCCCCCATCCGCGGCCTCACAGAGGCCGATCTTGTCCTCGTCCGCACCGGTGAACGCCCCCTTCACGTGCCCGAAGAGCTCGCTCTCCATGAGGCTCTCCGGGATCGCGCCGCAGTTCACGGGGACCCAGGGCCCCCTCCGGCGGGGGCCGCACTGATGGATGAGGCGCGCGGCGAGGTCCTTTCCCGTCCCGCTCTCCCCCTCGATGAGGACGGTGGTGTCCGCGGCCGCGACCGCCTGCATCCGCTCGAGCGCTCGGCGCATGCCGGCGTGGGAGCCGGGGATGAGGAGGTCGATCGCGCCCCCATCCGCCCGCACCTCGTGCCCACGGGCCGAGCCGACGGGGGTGGGAAGGAGGGCGGGGGGGGCGACGACCTCCTCCGCCCAGGCGGCGATCGCCTCGGCTCCCTCGAGGACCTCTCCCGAGGAGGTGAGCCCGCGAGGGGTGCCGTCATCGACGGCCTCCAACCGCAGTCGTCCGAGGTAGGGCGCCACGGAGGCCAGGCGACCGAGCAGCAGCTCCGCCTCGGCATCGGGCAGGTCCGACCCGGCGATGAGCACGCCCTCCCCTCCTTCAGGGAGGAGCGCGGAGACCCCCTCCCCGCGGGAGGCGGTCCGAACCTCGAACCCATGGCTCGCGAGGGCGGCCGCGAGGCGCTCCCGCATCTGCGGCTCCGCGAGGAGGAGGACGGCGACGGCACTCAAGGAACCAGCTCCCCGACCGGAGACTCGTCGCGCGTGGGGCAGGTCTCGGTGATGTCGGAGAAGTGCTCGAGGAAGGTCCGGGCGATCCGCTCGTCGAACTGACTCCCCATCCCCTCCCGGATCCTTCCACACGCAGCCTCGGCCGAGAGCGCGCCGCGATAGGAGCGGTCACTCGTCATCGCATCGAACGCGTCGACGACCGCGATGATCCGTGCCTCGTAGGGGATCCGCTCGCCCGCGAGGCCGGCGGGGTAGCCCCCCCCGTCCCAGCGCTCATGGTGGTGGAGCACCGAGGGGAGACAGGGGCGGAGGAACTCGACCGGCGCGAGGATCGAGTGCGAGGCGCGGGGGTGCTTCCGGATCTCCGCGAGCTCCGCATCGGTGAGCGGTCCCTCCTTCTCGAGGATCGCCTCGGGGACTCCGATCTTGCCGATGTCGTGGAGCAGGGCCGCGTAGCCCAGTCGCTCCAGCTCGCCCCGGTTCAGGCCGAGGTGCCGCCCGAGCGCCACGGCGAGGTCCGCCACCCTGCGGCTGTGACCGTTGCTGTAGGGGTCCTTGCTCTCGAGGGCGCGGAGCAGGACATCGATGACCTGCTGCAGCCCCCGATGCTCGGCGCGGTGCACCACCCGATCCCGCGCCCGCTCCATGCTGCGCAGGAACGCATCCAGGGTGAAGGGCTTCGGCAGGAAGTCGAAGACGCCCTCCCGGGTGAGCTCCATCGCCTTCTGGATCGTCCCGTTGCCGGAGAGCACGAGGATCGTGAGGTCGGGATCGAGTCGGAGCGCCCGCCGGACGAGCTCCTCGCCTCCCACCCGCGGCATTTGCAGGTCGGTGATCAGGATGTCGAAGCGGTCCTCCGAGAGGCGCTCCAGCGCCTCCCGGCCGTCGGACGAGGTGACCGGCGGCCGCCATGCTCCCACTTCGAGCATCTCGGTGAGGAGCTCCCGCTCCACCGGCTCGTCGTCGACGACGAGTACCCTGAGATCGGTCGGACCCAGCGACATGGCGCTCGTCTCCTCAGTCCTGCTCGTGAGGTCGGGGCACGACCGGGAGGATCCATCCCCCCCCGGTGAGCTCCCCTTCCTCCAGGAGGGCTCTCACCTCCTCGAACGCCTCATCGAGACAGCGACGGACGTACTCCTCCTGCGCGGTGAAGCGCCCCCGGTCCCCGACCCACCGGCGCGGCGCGCGGGCATCCGCGCCACAGTGCAGGCGGACCCGCTCGATCAGTTCGGCGACGTTCCCGCTCCAGTGCGCGCGCATCAGCTCCGGGAGCTCCTCGCGCTCGAAGCGCGCCCACCGCTCATCGAAGGAGTCGGGCAGGGTGTGGAGCCAGACCTGATAGCGGCAGAGCACCGGGACATCCTCCGGCCGCTCCTGAAGCCCGGGCACCTCGTGGTGCCGACGCAGCAGACAGGCCAGCAGGCCGATCTCATCGAGAGAGCGCCAGGCGGGAGATCCGAGCCGGGCCTGCGAGCTCGTCAGGAGCCGCGGGCCGAGGTGACCGTGAACCACGCGCTCGCGGAGCGCCTGCGCCGTCTCGACGGCGAGCCTCTCCACGTTTCGAATGTAGAGACCGCCCGGGCCCTCGGACTCCGGGTCATGGCGGTAGAGGCTCTCCACCTCGTCCACGGTCAGCGCCGCTCCCTCGACGGAGCAGCAGGGGGTGCCCGACCGATGTCCGATCGCGTGGATCTTCGCGGCCATCAGCGTCTTGCCGGAGCCGGGAGGCCCCGTCAGCAGGACGGGCTCCGGTCCCAGACTCGCCGCGACGATGAACTCACGGAGTCCATCGATGGCGGCGCTCTCTCCCAGCAGCGGAGGCTGGATCGTCAGCGTTTCCATCTTCCCTCTCCCCTGCGCGGACCGACTCCGCATCGGAGTCCGCCGCGCCCCTTCTCTGGTCAGTTCGCGTCATGGCTCCTTCGGGCCATGGGAAGAGGAGGTCCCCGCTCGCCGGTTCCGGCGCCCGGGTCGATGTGCTGCTGAAGCCTACAATCCGCCATCGGAAAGCGTCAAACGGGCGAGGCGGTGAGAGCCCGGGGGAGGCGCGAAGTGCGCTCCTCCGCGCCCACGAAGGGGCGGAGACGGCCCCGCGAGGGCGTCCCGGGGAGTTGGATTGGAGGAGGGCTCAGGCGCTCGCGGGCAGGGCGAGATGCGCGACGAGGGGCGCCGCCGAGCGGACCAGGTTGCGTCGGGAGCGCCCGGCGAGGTCGGGCAGGCGCTGCTCGATGAAGGAGGAGATCTCGTCGACCGGGTCTCCATCGCCCGCCCGCGCGGCGGCGTCGACGATGCCCTGCACGACGCTGAGCGCGTCTTCGCCTCTCAGGGCAGGATCCTCCTCCGCCCGGATCACGAGCACCGTGGGGTCTCCCAGCTCGATGCCGTGCAACGCGACGCCCCGCCGGGCACCGGAGTCACCGAGGAGGATCCCCGTGACCACCGCGAGGAGGTCGTCGAGCTCGAGGAGCAGCCCCGCGAGGTCCCCCGGGGTGGGGTGCGCGATGCGACTCCTGAGGCGCACCTCTCCGACGGGATCCGTGCCGACCGAAGGATCGGGTCCCGGGGCCGGGGCCCGGAACAGCGCGGTGATCTCCGGGGTCAGGCCCGGGCAGCTCGCGAGGTCCTCCTCGTCCACTCCGGCCAGGTCCAGCTCGTTGAGGACCGCCGACTCGAAGGACGCGCCCGACAGGAGCGAGCCGTTGAAGTCGACCCGCACGAGGTGGGCGCCATCGAAGCGCGTCCCCGCGAGGCGGGCATCCCTCAGCTCGACATCGGTGAGATGCGAGTCCATCAGGTCCGCATCCTCGAGACTCGATCCGGAGAGCTGCACTCGCTCCAGCGTGCAGCCGCGAAGCCGCACGCGCTGGAGGTCGCTCCGGCGAAGGTCCGCATCGAAGAGCTGGACCTCGCCGAAGATCGCCCGTCGCCAGGAGTTCCCCGAGAACCGGTTCGAGACCCACTCGGTCCGCTCGAAGGTCGCCATCGTGAAGCGGCAGTCCCGCAGCTCGCAGCCCTCGATCCGGGCGTTGGAGAAGTCTCCGCTCTCGAAGGTGGCATCGAGGATGCGGGAGTTGGCGATGGAGGCGCGCGCGAAGTTCGAGCCGGCCGCGTTGACCTCCTCGAAGGTCACGTCCTGGAGGGTCGCGCCGAAGAGGTTCGCCTGCTCCAGCCGGGTCCTATGGAGCGTCGTGCCCTCGATCCGGGTCTCCTGGAGGCTCGCGCCCGTCAGGTCGGTGCGGTCGAGCTGGGTCCCCACCATCGACGAGCCCCCGAGCAGGGCGGAGCGGAGGACCGCGCCGCTCAGGTTCGCTCCGTCCAGGTTGGTGCGCTCGAGATTGCAGCGGTGGAGGGTCGCCCCACTGATGTCGATCCCCGAGAGGTCACGCCCGCTGAGGTCGATCCGCGTGAGGGTCGCCCCGCGGAGCGACATGCCCTCGAGGGATCCCCGGGGGAAGGTCGCGCCTTCGAGGCGCGCACCCTCCAGGCAGACGTTCTCCACGATCACGGCGGAGAAGTCGAACTCCACGAAGCGGGCCCCCTGCAGATCCAGCCCGGCGAGTTCGGTCTCATCGAGGCGGACATCCTGGAAGACGGTGCCCTGGAAGCGCGTGTCCGCGAGGCGACAGCGGACGAGAGAGGCCCCGAGGAGCTGCCCGTCGGAGAAGTCGCACCCCGTGATGCGGCAGTCCTTGAAGATCGCGCCTCCGAGGTCCGCGCCGTCGAAGCGGCAGCTGACGATGTCCTGATCGTAGAAGTGAGCCCGGAAGAGGCGGGCGCCGGAGAGTCGGGAGTCCTGCAGGCAGGTCTTGTTGAAGCGGACCCCGCGCAGATCGGCGCGGGTCAGGTCCGCCCCCTGAAGGTCGGCGAGCTCGAGATTCGTCCGGCAGAGCTTCGCGCTGCCGAGGCGGGCGCCCCGGAGGCTCGCGCCGATCAGGCTGCCCTCGGTGAGGTCGGTCCCCTGGAGGTTCGCACCGGAGAGATCCGCGCTCTCGAAGTTCATCCCGCGCAGGTCGAGCCCGCTCAGGTCGAGGCCGCAGAGGATGGCCCCTCGCAGGGAGCGCTTCTGCTCCCAGCATTGAATGACGGTGTCGCGATCGATGGTCGTCGTCACGGTCGGACCTCCCACGCAGGCTCCCCGGCCCCGTCGCCCCTTCCCGTGGGGGCACACCGGGTCCTCTGAAGACTACCCTGCTGAGCGGGATGTCGGCCAACCGGCGGGGAGGCGGGCGCGGGATGCGACGCGGGGAGGGGGGATCGGTCCGATCCCCCCTCCCCGCGCGACTTTCCGAACCGGTCCGCGATCCGTCAGGCGGGCCCCGCCTCCTCGAGAGAGGTCTCGAGCGAAGCCCCCTCGTCCTCGACGCTCGGCTCGGCGGACCCCCGGGTCGGCAGGTGATCATCGGACCCGAGGCGTGGGGGAGGGAGCAGCGCATCCGCGTGGACCGACCCATCGCCGGCCGCCTCCTCGCCGATCCCCTTGTCGACGGTGACCGCCACCTTCCGGGAGACCCCCTCCTCCTCCATGGTGACCCCGTAGAGGCGCTCCGCCTCCCCCATCGTCACCCGACTGTGGGTGATGATGAGGAACTGGGACTGGTCGGAGAACTGCTGGAGCACCCGGACGAATCTCCGGATGTTCGACTCATCGAGCGGCGCATCGACCTCGTCCAGGATGCAGAAGGGGCTCGGCTTCGAGCGGAAGAGCGCGAAGAGGACCGAGACCGCGGTGAGCGCCTTCTCGCCACCGGAGAGCGCGCGCAGGGAGGTGATCTTCTTCCCCGGAGGCTGAGCCTTCACCTCGACCCCCGCCTCAAGCGGGTCGACACCCTCTTCGAGGATGAGGTCGGCGTTACCGCCATTGAACACGGTGCGGAAGAGGTCCTGGAAGTTCCGGCGGACCGCCTCGAAGGTCGAGAGGAAGAGGTCGCGGCTCTTCTCGTTCAGGGTCTCGATCGATTCGAGGAGGGTCGTCCGCGCCTCCTCGAGGTCCGTGATCTGGGAGCCGAGGTGGTCCCGCCGGTCCTCCTCCGTGCCGAGCTCCTCCACCGCCTGCAGGTTGACGTTGGAGTTCTTGCGGAGCCGGCGGGAGAGCTCCTCCTGCTCCGATCGCAGGCGCGCGAGGAGACCCTGCTCCCCGACCTCGGAGCCGTACTCCTCCAGCAGCTCCCCTCGCCAGGTGTCGATCGGGAGCTCCGTCACATCCCCATCGAGCTCCTCCTGCAGCTTGGTGCGGATGTTCTCGATCCGGACCCGTCGCTCGTTGTCGGCGAGGAGCTTCCCCTCACGGTGCTCCCGCAGCCGCTCCCCTTCCCGACGCAGCCGGCCGAGGAGGCCCTCCGCCTCCCGCAGCCGCGCCTTCGCTGCGGCGTTCTCATCCTCCGCCTCGGTGACGCGCTCGGCGAGGGCCTCGAGCCCCCCCGAGACCTCGGTCCCCCGATCCCTGTCCCGCTGCTCCTCACCGTCCAGCCGCTCCCAGCGCTCGTCATCCTGCCGGGAGTCCTCCTCCAGCCGGCGACGCCGGGCTCCGCGCTCCTCGAGCTCGGACTGCACCCGCATCTGCTCCCGCCGGCGCGCGACGAGTCGCTCCTCGGTCTGCGTGGTCTCGACCCGGAGTCGGGAGCAGAGCCCCTCCAGCTCGGTGAGAGCCGCGTCGAGGGGAGCACGCTCCTCCTCCGCCTTCGCGACCTTCGCCTCGAGCGCCACCCGCTCGCGCTCCACCTCGTTGAAGCGAGAGACCCGCTCCGCGAGGTCCGCCTCGAGGCGGACGAGCTGCTCGGCGAGATCCTCGAGCTCCGTCTCCACCACCTCGCTGCGGTCGATGAGGCGAGACCGCTCCTCCTCGTTCTCGGAGAGCAGACGATCACAGTGCTCGACATCCAGCTCGTGACGCTGGGCGGCCTCCTGACTGCCGCGCATCTCCGCCTGCCGCTCCTGGATCGTCCCCTCCAGCTCCGTCCCCTTCTCCCGCGCCTCACCGAGCTCGGCTCCGAGAACCTCGGTGCGGCTCTCGAGTCCGGCGATCTCGATCCGGCGGGAGACGAGGCCACGCCCCTCTTTCGCCGGCATCCGGAGCGCCCCCCACGGCTCGAGCACCGTGCCGTCGGCGAGCACGCAACGCACCTCGAGACCCGGCGTCGCCTGCAGCGCGACCGCCTCGGGGAGTCCGGGGCACAGGATCACATCGAGGAGGAGCGCGCCGATGACCCCTTGGTGGCGCGGCTCGATCCGCACCACATCGAGCAGGGGGCGACAGCCGTCGGGGAGCTCCCGCTCGGTGCCGGGGGCGTCGCTCAGACCATCGACCTGAATGAACGCCACATCCCGGCCGTCGACCTCCCGCGCGATCGCTCGGCAGCGATCACCGGGCGGGATCTCCCCGGAGAGGACCACGGTCTCTCCATGGACGCCCAGCGCGGCGTCGACCGCGAGCGCGTGCTCCGGGTCGACCTCGAGGCCGCCGGCGAGCAGCCCGAGGACATCCCCTCCGATGGCCGCCTCGCTCGCGAGGAGTCGCCGCGCTCCCTCACCGATCCCCTCGCGCCGCTCCTCCAGCTCGCGGAGGAACCGCAGTCGGGCCTGCGCCTCCTCGTACTCGCCGCGGAGGGTCGCGAGGCGCTGACGGTTCTCATCGAGCAGCTCGGTGCGCGAGCGCACCTCGCGCTCCAGCTCCTTCGCGCGACGCCCCGACTCCTCGGCGTCGCTGCGCGCGGCCTCCCGCCGCGCTTCGAGCTCCGTGCGCACGCGGGAGGTCTCCTCGAGCTCCTCGCGGAACTCCTGGGCCTCGCGCGCCCGACGCTCTCGCAGGGAGCGGACGCTCCGCTGCTCCGACTCGAGCGCCGTGCGCTCGTTCGAGAGCTGGGTCGCGCGGTAGACGCAGCCGAGGGCCTCGTCCTTCGCCGCATGAACGCTCTCCTCGAGCGCGCGCCGCCGGGCCTCGAAGTCCCGATGCCGGGTCTCGGCCTCCTCGGACTCCTCCCGGCTTGTCCGCAGCGATCGGATCGACTCGAGCACCTGCGCCCGAATCCGGTTCCGCTGGGCGGCGTAGTCCTCCTCGCTTCGGCGCAGCTCCTCCGACTGCTCCTCCCGCCGCTCGCGGGCGTCGGAGATCTCCAGGCGTCGGGCGGCGATCCCCTCGAGGCGCTGCTCGATCCCCTCCAGCTCGACGCGGAACTCCAGCTCCTCGCGGCGAAGCTCGGTGACGCGAGCCGCCGCCGCCTCCGCCGCCTCGCGGGACTCCTCCCGGTGGGACTCGGTGCCATCGTCGAGCCGGGTCAGCAGGGAGCGCTGGAGCTGGGTCCAGAAGAGATCGAAGGTGAGCAGCTCTCGCTCCGCGACGAGGGCGCGCTGCTCCTCGTTGGCGAGGACCGCCTTCACCTGGATGAGGCGGTCGCGGTCCTCGACGAAGCGACGCGCCTTGGTCGCCTGGATCTTCAGGCTGCGGATGCGGCTCTCGACCTCCCGGAAGCGGTCCTGGGAGCGGTCGAGGTCTCGCTCGGCCCGCTCGAGGCGACGCAGCGCCTGCACCTTCTGTTTCTTGTAGCGGGAGACCCCGGCCGCCTCCTCGAAGATCTTCCGGCGGTCCTGCGCGCTGGAGTTCAGGAAGGCGTCGAGGTTTCCCTGCTCCATGACGGAGTAGCCCTCGGTGCCGATGCCCGTGTCCGCGAAGAGCGCGAGGATGTCCTTCAGCCGGCACTTGGTGCCGTTGATCAGGTACTCGCTCTCACCGCTGCGGAAGAGGCGGCGGGAGATCTCCACCTCCGAGAAGTCGATCGGCAGGGTCCCGTCCTCGTTGTCGAAGAGGAGGGAGACCTCCGCCCGCCCGAGCGGCTCGCGGCGGCTCGTCCCCTTGAAGATGACGTCCAGCATCTCGCTGCCGCGCAGCTCCTTGGCGGAGCGCTCGCCGAGGACCCAGCGGAACGCGTCCACCACGTTCGACTTGCCGCAGCCGTTGGGGCCGACGATCGCCGTCGTCCCGGGATGAAAGTGGAACTCGATCGGGTCTGCGAAGGACTTGAAGCCCGCGACCGTCAGTCTCTTGAGGTACATCGTCGATCCGCTCCTTCGAGGTCTTCCCCGATCGGCGGCGACACCCGCCGCCGATCTCCCCCCGGTCCCGGAGCCGCCGCCGCGCGGCGACCCCGTGACCTCGGGAGTCCGCTCCCCCGGTTCCGCGCGCCGAGCCTGTTACTCGACTCCCCGGGACTCGGACTCCTTGGTCCCCAACAGCTTCGCGAATTCGCTCGGATCGGCGAACTCCTGATAGACCGATGCGAAGCGGACGTAGGCGACCTGATCGATCTGCTTCAGCTCCTCGACGAGCATCTCCCCGATGCGGACCGCGAGGATCTCCGTCTCTCCCGACTCCTGGACCATTCGCTCGACCTTGTCGACGGCGAGCTCGAGACGGTCCGCGGGGACCGGTCTCTTCTCACAGGCCTTGCGCAGTCCGGACAGGACCTTGTCGCGACTGAAGGGCTCGCGACTGGTGTCCTTCTTGATGACCAGGGGGGGATTCCACTCGATCCGCTCGTAGGTGGTGAAGCGGCGAGAGCAGCTCTGGCACACGCGACGGCGCCGAATGGCGGATCCATCCCCGGCGGTCCGGGAGTCGATGACCCGGTCCTCCAGCGACCCGCAGGTCGGACACTTCATGGGATTCTTCTCCCGTCGCGGGCTCCTCCGTCTGGCTCTCCTCCGGGACCCCCGATCGCATCCGGCCTCTCCCTGAGAGGCTCGAGCGAGCGGGCCCAGGATCCCGGATCCCCCTGTCGAGGAGGGGACGGTACCACGGAACCACGGGGGCGGCAACGGAGCGCAAGAGTTGGCCGCTGCTCACTTTCCGACGCAGAACCGGGAGAAGATGCGCCCGAGGGTGTCCTCGGTCGCGATCTCTCCGGTGATCTCCTCGAGCGCCGCGTGGGCGCGCCGGAGGTCGACCGCGGCGAGCTCCGGCTCGAAGGACGCCTCCGCCTCCGCGCAGACCTGCTCGAGGAGGCCCGCGCCGATGAGCGCCCCGCGGCGCTGACGCTCGTTGAACCGGAGGCCGGCCCCTCGCGCGCCGAGGTCCCCCCCCCGAAGGATCCCCCCGACCTTCGTGGCGAGGCTCTCCATCCCATCTCCCCGGAGAGCGGAGATCGCCTGGGTCCGTCCCCCATCGGCCTCGAGCCGGGCGCAGAGGCGCGAGACCCCCTCCCCCGGGTACCGATCCACCATGGTCAGCACGAGGAGGGCTCGCTGCCGCAGCTCCGGTGGGAGTGATTGCCACTCCTCCTCCACCTCGCCCGCCGGGCGCCCCCCGTCGATGAGATAGAGGACCGGTCCCCCCTGCTCCAGCGCGCGCCGGGCGAGCGCATCCGCCTTCTCCTCGATCGAGGTGAGCCGCGCCTTCCTGCCGGGGAGATCGACGAGCTCCACCTCCAGCCCATCGATCGGGGCGACCACGCTCACGGCGTCGGTCGTGGTCCCCTCCCGGGCAGAGACGAGGGCGCGATCCTCTCCCGCCCAGGCGTTCAGGAGGGTCGACTTGCCCGCGTTCGCTCGCCCCCAGATCAGGAGGCGGGGGGGGATCCCCTCCTGCAGCGCGGCGTCCGGACTCCCGGCGGCCTCGCGGAGCTCCCTCGCGATCGATCTCGCCTCACCGGTCCATCGCCCGACCTCGGGGGGCTCGACCTCCTGATCGGCGAAGTCGAGGCCCGCCTCGAGCAGCGCGATCAGGTCGTGGATCCGGTCCGCGAGGGAGACGATCCCCGCGGCGAGGCCGCCCTCGAGGGTCCTGCGCGCCGCCTTCAACTCCGCGCCGGACTCGGCGGCGATGAGCGCCGCGACCGACTCCGCCTGGGTCAGGTCGAGCCGACCCGACTCGAACGCTCTTCGGGTGAACTCCCCCGGACCGGCCGCCCGGATCCCGTGGTCGGAGAGGAGGGCGAGGATCGCGCGGACCCAGGCCGGGATGCCGGGGAGGAGCAGCTCCACCGACTCCTCTCCCGTGTAGGAGCGGCCGGACGGCTGCAGGAGCGCGAGCACCGGGAGAGGCCCGCGCTCGGCTCCCGACCCGAGCACCAGCTCGCCTCGATGGAGAGAAGCGCGAAGGGAGGGGCGGCGCGCGGGGTCCTCGGCCTTCGGGAGCGGAGGCTCCGCTCCGGCGAGCAGCTCGCGGAGAGTCTCCCAGCACCCGCGCCCCGAGACGCGCACGAGGGAGAGCTCGCCGATGCCGTCGACGGTCGCCGGCGCGGCGATGGGATCGCCATCGAGGTGCACGCCCTTCACGAGCGGCGCTTGATCGGCTTCCCCGGCTTCGGCGGCGGAGGCGTGGCGGGCGCCTTCACGACCACGCCATCCCCCTCGTCCTCCTCGCGGGCGAGCTCCGCGCGGATGATCTTCTGCTCGACGAGCCCGAGGGTGGCGGAGGTGAGGAAGTAGAGGAGCAGGCCGGAGGCGAAGCTGTAGAAGATGAAGCCGAACGCGACCATCATGAAGGTCATCATCTTCTGCTGCTGGCGCATGTTCGGATCATCCGACTTCGGCATCATCCGCTGGTTCACCAGGGTGACGATGACGTAGAGGATCGGCAGGAGGTTGAAGTCGGACCCGAGGAACGGGAGCGCGAACGGGAGCTCCCCGAGGCGGTCCGGGGCGGTCAGGTCCGCGATGTAGAGGAACGGGGCCTGGCGCAGCTCGATCGCGATCCGGAAGGTGCTGAGGAGCCCGATCCAAATCGGCAGCTGCAGGAAGAGCATCAGGCAGCCCCCCGCCATCTGCGCCGGGTTGATCCCGTGCTCCCGGAAGAGCTTCTGGATCTCCTGGTTCGCCTTGAGGGGGTCGTTCTTGTGCTTCTCGCGCAGCGCCTTCATCTGCGGCTGGACCCGGGCCATCTTCTTCTGCTGCCGCTGCATCCCCCGCTGATTCTTCTTGTTGATCGGGTGGAGGAACGCCTTCACCACGACGGTCAGGAGGATGATCGCCACCCCCCACGAGCTGACCAGCGCCTCGAAGGTGCGCAGGAGGAAGAGGAAGAGACGGACGAGGAGACCGAGCGCGCCGTAGTCGATCAGCTCGAGGTACCCGACCGCCTCGAAGCTGCGCAGGACATCGGGGTCCTTCGGGCCCAGGAACACCCGGTAGCGGTCGGTCTCCCCGGACCGGATCGGGGTCTGGAACCCGACCCGGAACGGGTACTTCTGGAGCGCGGTGTCGCGCCCTCCCACCACTCCGCCCTGGGATGCGTCGGCGATCCCGACCTCCACCGCGCGGGAGAGGGCTCCCGCCGCGCGCTCGATCGGCCGCACCACGCAGGCGAAGTAGTTGCTCTCCAGCCCGATCCAGAGAGCCGGCTCCTGGACGAAGCGAACCCCCTGGGCGAGGAGACCCACGGCCTCGTGGTCGGTGGCGTTGAACTCTCCGCGCGCGTTCTGGATCCCCACCACCCGGGCGTTCGAGCGATAGCCGCTCACGTCGTGGCGGATCCGCTCCGGGCCGAGGAGGCGGTAGGGGACATCGGTGCCCTTCGGGAACTCTCCTTCGAAGCGAACTCCGACCTCGAGCTCGAATCCTCCACGGGGGAGCCGCAGCTCCTTGACGACGGCGCGACCGCCGGGGAGGGGATGACGGAAGACGAGGAGCTCTCCCTCCCGCTCCTCGATGAGCTCCCAGTGGGTGTCCTGCAGGTCCGCCTCGATCGCCCCCCCGACCAGGTCGACGAGGAGCGCGCGCTCGGAGGCGAGCTGCGGGCCGAGGAGGCTGAGGACCGCCTCGCCGTCCTCCTCCCGGTACTGCACCAGCTCGACCGACCGGACCGACGCGCCGAGGGAGTCGACGGTGAGGCGCAGCTGCTCGCTCACGAGGGTCCGGGTGACCGCCTCGAAGTCCGGCTCCGGCTCGGGAGCGGAGGTCGGCGCGGCGGTCGACCCCGCATCTCGTGCGGGGGCGACGGGCGCGGGATCTCCCGCCTGACCCGCCCCGGGCAGGGCGGTGGCGAGCGAGGCCGGCTCCCCCGGCGTCGGGTTCGACGGCTTCTCCACCGGCGGCATGAACAGGTTCATGTAGGCCGGGATGAAGAATGCGCAGAAGAGGATGAAGACGATGAATCGCTTCTCCACGGGACGTACCTTTCCGCGACGGCGACCCGCTCGCGGGGTCTTCAGGAGGAAGGGGGTCGGAGCCACCCCGCTCCGGAGGGGAGCGGGCGTCGGGCGCCCTCGTCAGTGCCCTCGTCAGTGCCCTCGTCAGTGCCCTCGTCAGCGCCCTCGTCAGCGCCCCTCGATCAGGCGCAGCGCGAGCTCCTCGGGGAGAGGGGTCTCACGGAAGCGACGAATCGCCTCCTCGACGTCGTACTTCACCCGATGGAACTCGACGATCTCCCCGTCGAAGATCACATAGGAGCCGCGGGGATCCCCGTCTCTCGGCTGACCCACGGAGCCGACGTTGATGAGGACCTTCCTCTCTCCCACCTGATAGCGGTTCCCGATCTGACTCGGGTGGAGGAACTCGCAGTCCTCGGTGAACACGCCCGCGGTGTGGGTATGCCCCGCAAAGGAGGTCCGCTGCTCCTGGGCCTCGAAGATCTCGGCGATCTTCGCCGGATTGCGGATGTCGGAGACGAAGACGTACTCCCGTGTCGGATCCCGAGGGGACCCGTGGACATAGAGGACATCTCCCTCGACATGGCGGGCGGGCATGTCGCCGAGGAAGTTCCAGATCTCACGCTTCTCATCCTGCGTCAGCTCGGCGACGCGGAGCTGGTCCTTCGTCCAGTCGACGGCGGACTTCGCCCGTGCGTTGAACCCGATCGGCTCGTAGAGCACGGCCTCCTCATGGTTTCCCAGGAGGTTCAGCTCGAAGCTCCTCGACTTCGCGAGGCACTCCCGCGGCTGGGGGCCGTAGCCGATCACATCACCGAGGCAGTAGATGGAGTCGACTTCCTGTCGCTCCAGCTCGGAGAGGACCGCCTCGAGCGCCACGAGGTTCGCATGGATGTCGGAGATGATCGCTCGCCTCAACGCGAGTCCTTCCCGCCCCGGGCGACCGGAGCGCAGGGGGATCGTCCCGCCCCCCGGACCCTCTTTCGCGGGACACCGGAAGGGGGGCTTGATCGGAGATCGTATCGGGTCCAACGGGCGATTCCAGCGATCGCGAGGGACTCCCCGACCCCCGAGAGCCCCCCCGAGGCCCGGACAGGCCGGTCTCCGCCCCTCCGCGACGATTCACGCTTCCTCGCCTCCCCGGTCTCCGAGCAACGAGACCCACCGATCCGCCCCGATGATGAGGTGGTCCAGGAGGGGGATGCCGAGGGTCTCGCCGCATCGGCGAAGTCGCTCGGTCACGGCGCGATCCTCGGCGCTCGGCGTGGGATCCCCGCTGGGGTGGTTGTGCAGGACGATGATCGCCGCGGCCGCGTGTCGGATCGCCGGTCGGAAGACCTCACGCGGATGGACGATGCTGGCGACGAGGGAGCCCCGGGAGACCAGCTCCTCGGCGATCAGCCGGTGACGCACATCGAGACTGAGAACGAGGAAGGACTCCCGGCGCGCCTCGCGGAGCCGAGGAGAGAAGCTCTCGAACACCTGACGGGCTCCCTCGAACGGCGTCCCCACGCGCCAGGGGCGAGCGGCGACCCGTCGGCCCAGCTCGAGGGCGGCCCCGAGGCGCACCGCCGCGGCGGGGCGAAGTCGACCGGTGCGCACCAGCTCCTCGGGAGCGGCGCGCGCGAGCCCGTGGAGACCATCCGTCCCGAGGAGCTCGACGGCGCGCCGATGGGAGGACCCGGCCTCCGCGTCGTCGCAGATGAGCAGGGAGAGCAACTCGACGGTCGAGCGCTCCGCGTGTCCCCCGAGGATGCTCGGTTCGAGAGCGCGAAATGCGCGGGGAGGGTGCGCCGGAGCGAGCGCCTCTTCCGTGGGCGGGGTGGGTGGGAACATCCTGTCCTCTCCGAGGGGGGACCACGCGCCGGGCGCGCCATCTGAATCGCTCCCCCCCGGAGGACAAGGGGGCTTCCGCCCGAGGTCGGGTCCGGGACCGCGCGTCGGAAAGCGGACGGTGCGCCGCGCTCCCGGGACCATCGGTGTCCGATCAGGGGAACTCCCAGCGGACTCCCTCCTCGCGAACCTCGGCGTGCCGCTCGAGGAGTCGGCGCTTCAGTCGCTCGAGGAGCTCGGGGTGCACGGCGGCCAGGTCCTGCTGCTGGGCCGGATCGCGGGAGAGGTCGTAGAGCTCGAAGCGCTCGAGCCGCTCTCCCTTGATCGCGGCCATCGAGCGTTCGTTGATGTTCCTCCCGAGCGCCGGGGGGCCGACCCGCGAGGCGAGGATCATCCAGCGCCCTTCACGGAGGGCGGCCTTGGGATCCCCGAGCGCGCGATAGTAGTGCCAGTAGAGGGGGCGATCCCGATCGAAGGCTCGGCCCTCGAGCAGCGGGGTTGCGTCGCTCCCGTCCAGGATCCGATCGGCGGGAGGTTCGACCCCGGCGAGGGCGCAGAGTGTCGGGAGCACATCCACCCCGCAGAAGGGGACATCCACCACCTGCCCCCCCGGCACCCGCCCGCTCCACCGCAGCAGTCCGGGGACTCGGATCCCCCCCTCGTAGAGCCAGAGCTTCATCCCGCGCAGCGGACCGGGGCTGCCGTGCGATCGGGAGGCACCCCGATAGCGGTCGAGGGTCTCCGGTCCGTTGTCGGAGGTGAAGAGCACCACGGTGTCCTCGCCGAGCCCGAGCGCATCGAGGCGTTCGATGATGCGACCGACCGCCCGATCGAGGTTGGTGATGTTGGCGAGGTACTGTGCCTCCCCCGGACTCCGGGCTTCGGCCTCGTAGCCACGGACGAGGTCCGGGGGGGAGGCGACCGGCTCGTGGGGCTCATGGAAGCAGACGAAGAGGAAGAACGGCGCATCCGCCGGTCGCGCTTCGAGCCACGCGATCGCCTCGTCTGCGACCAGCTGGCAGGAGTAGCCCCGGAGGGGGCCCACCTCCGCGCCATTTCGGACGAAGTTCCGCGGGTCCTCATGGGAAGGCGCGGCGTTGTTCTGGGTCGCGAACCAGTGGTCGAAGCCGTGCTCCCCGGGCTGCGGCTGGCGGGGGTCGTTGAAGACTCCGTTGAGATGCCACTTCCCGACCTGCGCCGTCCGGTAGCCGGCGCTCCGCAGAAGGGTGGCGAGGGTCCGCTCGCGCGCCGGCAGATGGACCGGGTGGCCCGCCGGGATCCAGTCATAGACGCCGACACGACTCGGCGTCCGACCGGTGAGGAGCCCGGCGCGAGAGCTGGAGCAGACCGGCGCCGCGGCGTAGCAGCTCGTCAGGCGCATCCCCTGCTCCGCGAGGCGATCGAGGTGGGGAGTGCGGACCCGGGGGTGGCCGTAGCAGGCGAGGTCGCCGTATCCGAGGTCGTCGCAGAGGATCACGAGGAAGTTCGGGCGACGCGCCGACTCCCCGACCCCCGCATCCTCCTGCGGCGGAGTCGCGCAGGAGCTGACGAGCAGGAGGATGGCGAGGAGTGCCGCCCCGGCGCGCGATCGACGCCACCTCCCTTGCTGCATCCGTCGGCTCCCCCGGTCCGACCCGCCCTCGCTCCGCTCGGCGCCGATCCCCGCCGAGAACGAGGGGCGGCCGGCTCCGCCTCTCTCCAGTCCGCGGGGCACGCCGCGCCTCACCGGTCGGAGATCGCGGCTTCCGGGCAGCCGGGGAGGGTGTCCGGGGTCGGATCGAGACCGATCCACGGAAACGGTGCCGGGGGGGGAGGTCCGCCGGCGTGGAGGAAGGACGCCAGAGCGACGAGGTCGTCGATGCCGATGCGACCATCGTCGTTCACATCCGCCGCGTCCGCGCGTCGCGGAGGGAAGCCCTGACCGGAGAGGATGCTCCGGAGCTCGAGGAGATCGCGCCCGTCGATCGCGCCGGAGACATCCGCGTCCCCCCGGAGGAACTCCCGAGAGTAGCGGAAGCCATCCCGCAGGGTGAACAGCTCCCCCGTGCGGGGGTCGAGCACCGTGACCGGGATCGGAGAGGATTCCTGCCAGCGAGCCGGGAGCTCACGAGCGGGAGGAGGAACGACGACCGCGGTGTACCCGGTCGTCCCGACCTGCACCACCTCCCCCGGAACCCCACCGAAGCGCACCTGGAGATGGGGCGGCAGTCGGCTCCCTTCGAGGAGCACCCGACCGGGATCGCAAGCCTCCGCGCTCGCTGGATGGACGGCGAGGAGCGTGAGCCGCGGTGCGTCGGTCCGCTCCGCCGCGGGGATCAGCTCCGGGACCCCGCGCACCAGCCCCCGCGCCCCGAGTGTCGAAGGAATCGGAGGAGCATCGGAGAGAGCGGAGCCCGCGGGCGACGGCGGGACCGCCTCCCCCCGCTTGAGAGCGGGACGCGGAGGGTTCTCCTCGAAGGCAGCGACAGTGGGACCCGGCGAGGAGAGCGCGGGGAGGAGCGCGCCGAGACCTCGGACCCCCACCGCGCGGGAGGGACGCACCCTTCGCCCCTGCCCGTGGATCTCACGCAGCGAACCCGCCCCGGCGGCGGCCGCCGCGGGTGCGGTGAGAGGGAGACCGGAGGGGTTCTCCTCCGTCGTGATCGTGAAGGTCGTGCCGAAGGGGGTCGGCGGGGGCCCGATCGTCCCGAAGTCGTAGAACTCGTTCTCGTATCCGGCTCCTCCACCACTCCAGGCGGCGAGTCGGATGGTCGTGGCGCCGGAAGGGGCCTCATCCCGGACCCGGAAGCGATAGAAGGCGAGCGGGAGGTCGACGCCCCCGCCGAGGACTCCGGCGCCGGGCGGGACGGTGAGGCCGGCGCGCCCCTCGAGGGTGTCGATCGTGGAGGCCACCGCCGC
>JAFMMO010000135.1 GCA_017859655.1 Pseudomonadota bacterium
CGTCCCCCGGAGTCCAGGCGGAGCACTCCGCCCAGTCGAAGCAGAGGACGATGGCGCCGGCCGGGTCGTTGCTGCCGTAGACGGGGCTCCACCCCCCCGTCGCCGGATCGAGCACGAGGACGGTGCCGGGAGGCGAGCTCCGGTCCGCGATCCGGGAGCCCATCACCACGGGCCAGTCGGGAAAGGTCGCATCGAGCTGATAGCCGTGAGTGATGACGGTCGTCGTCGGTTGCGCGACCAGATCCCCGCAGCAGAGAAGGACGAGGGCAGCGCCGAGGGCGACCGGAGGACGCGGGGCGGGGCGGCGGGGCATCGGACTCTCCTCCGTTCGGGGGCGGCAGGCAAGGAGCGGGGGACGGGCTCCTCCTTCGAGGCTCGCACGAATCTCGCGGGAGGCAACCCCGGATCGGAAGTCTCCGACAAACGGACCGGGGACGGACCTCCCTCAGATAGCGGATCCGACCGCTGGGCCGTCGCCGTCCCTCCCCTCCTCGAACCGGACCTCCTCGCTCTGGCGGGCGAACTGGGCACGGTAGAGGTGATGGTAGCTCCCCTCCCGACGCAGGAGCTCCTCATGAGTCCCCTGCTCGATGATCCGCCCGCCCTCGATGACGAGGATCCGATCGACGCGCCGGACGGTGGCGAGGCGATGGGCGATGATCACGCTGATCCGGCCCCGGAGGATGGTATCGATCCCCCGCTGGATCCTGCGCTCCGTCTCGACATCGAGAGAGCTCGTCGCCTCATCCATGACGAAGATCGCCGGGTCGGAGAGGACGGCGCGGGCGAGCGAGACGAATTGCCGCTCTCCGCTCGAGAGGAGACAGCCCCCCTCCCCGACCTCGCTCTCGTAGCCGTCTTCGAGTCCACGGATGAATCGATCCGCGCCGACCCGCCCCGCCGCCTCCTCCACCTCGGCATCGGACGCGCCCGGTCTCCCGTATCGGATGTTCTCCCGGATGGAGCCCGAGAAGAGATGGGGGTGCTGAAGCACGACCCCGAGGCGTGACTGGAGCCAGTGCTGGCTCCTCTCCCGGAGGTCGATGCCGTCCACGAGGACCTGGCCCGCCGCGGGCTCGTAGAAGCGGCACAGGAGACCGGCGATCGTCGACTTCCCGCCGCCGGTCGCCCCGACGAGGGCGATGCTCTCGCCCGCACCGATCCTCAGGTCGAAGCCGCGGAGGATCGGCTCCTCCGGGGTGTAGTGGAACTCGACCGCGCGGAACTCGACCGAGCGGATCGGACCGGGCTCCCCCGTCTCCTCCCGTCGCCCGGCGAACGGCTCGGGGTCGGGGCGCTCCGGGTCGACGATGTCCGGGGTCTCGTCGAGCATCGACTGGAGCCGCTCGGCGGATGCCTGAGCGGCCTGCAGCTCGGTGAAGCGCGCGGCGAGCTCCTGGATCGGCTGGGAGAAGTGCGTCGCGAGCTGCAGGAACGCGATGAGCTCGCCGGGGGTGAGGCGCCCCATCTCTAGCGCCGCGCCACCCCGGAAGAGCGCGAGCCCCACGCCGAGGCTGCCGAGGGAGAGGACCACGGGGAGGTAGACCGCGGCGGTGACCATGTTCCTCCGGGATGAGACCTCCATCCGGTCGCTGAGGCGCTGGAACTCGCGGAGGGCGGCGGTCTCGCGCGAGAGGGCCTGGGTCGTCTGCACCCCCATGATCCCCTCGTTGTAGGCCGCGGTGATCTCGGAGTTCGTCCGCCGGATCCGCCGCTGGTACTTCAGGAGTCGCCGCTGGAACCACGCGCTGACGAGGACCAGCGGGGGGACGATGAGCATCACCCACAGGGCGAGCCGGGCGTCGAGCCACAGCATCCAGCCGGCGAGGGAGAGGAGGTAGAAGACCCCCCAGGTCAGGTCGAGGAGGAACCAGGGGGCGAGGCTCGTGATCCGCCCGACATCGCTGGTCATGCGGGCCATGAGCCAGCCGACCGCCTTCCGATCGAAGAAGGAGAAGCTGAGTCGCTGCAGATGGGCGAACCCCTCCTTCCGCATGTCATGGGCCATCCCCGTGGCGATGTCTCCGGCCGCACGGATGAAGGCGAAGACGATGAGCCCGAAGAGCGCGATGAGGGCGAGGTAGGTTCCGATGAGCCCGGGCAGGTCCTCCTGCCGGCCCGCGTTCGCCGCATCGATGATCCTCCCCACGGTGAGCGGCATCACGGGCTCGATGATCGCGAGCACCACCGCGCTCGAGCAGAGCAGGAGGACCGGCCCGCGCTGGGGGCGGAGGAAGCGGAGCAGGCGTCGCCACAGGGCGAGGTCGAGACCGCGCGACTCGTCCTCCTCGTGGAAGGTCTCGCTCATCGTCCGCTCCCTTCCGGGGAGCCGGAGGAGGGCTCTCCTCCGTCGGCGAGCTCCTCCTCGAGCGCGCTCTCGAGCTTCCACAGCCGACGGTAGATCCCGTCGGCCCGGCTCAGCTCCACGTGGCTCCCGCTCTGGGCGATCCGTCCCCGCTCGAGGACGAGGATCCGATCCGCGTGCATCAGGGTGGAGAGCCGATGGGCGATGATGAGGGTGGTGTGCGCGCCGCTCCGACGGCGGAGGGTCTCGATGATCTCGCTCTCGGTGTCGGTGTCCACGGCGCTCAACGCATCATCGAGGATCAGGATGTCGGGCTCGTCGATGAGGGCGCGGGCGAGGGCGACCCGCTGGCGCTGGCCGCCGGAGAGCGTGACGCCCCGCTCCCCGACCGTCGTCTCGTACCCGTCGTGGAACCCGGCGATGGAGTCGTGGATCGCCGACTCGGTCGCGGCCCGCTCGATGTCCGCCTCGCTCGCGGTCGTGCGCCCGAGGTGGATGTTCTCCCGCACCGTCTTCGAGTAGAGGAAGGGGTCCTGGAGGACCACGGCGATGCGGGAGCGTACCCGCGAGCGGGGGAGGGTCGCGATGTCGCGCCCGTCGAGGAGGATCCTCCCGCGGTCGGGGTCGATGAACCGGAGCAGCAGCCGGGCGATCGTCGACTTCCCCGAGCCGGAGGCCCCGAGGAGGGCGATCGTCTCCCCCGCGGCGATCCGGAAGTCCACGCCGTCGAGGATCGGCGTCTGCTCATCGCCGGGGTGGTAGGCGACCGCATCGAAGACGATCGCCCCCCGGCGTCCGGCGGCCTCTCCCTCCGACGCGCGCTCCTCCTCGCGTCGATCCTCCGCCGTCACGAGGGCGGGATCCGGCTGGCTCTCGATCTCGCTGGCGAGGATCTCGCCCACCCGGGAGATCGCCACCGTCGCCTTGCCGAACTCGGTCAGGATCCTCCCCATGAAGCGCATCGGCCAGAGGAAGAGGTTCACGACCGCGAGGAAGAAGTAGAAGGCCCCGGTCTCGAGGGTCCCATCGAGGAGGCGGAGGCCTCCGTATCCGATGACGATCGCGAGCTGGAGGAAGCAGAAGAAGTCGGAGACCGACCAGAAGACCGAGAGGTGACGGTAGAGCGTGCGATCGAGGAGGCGATGACGGCTGTTCCGCTCCGCGAAGCGCTCCTCCTCGTGCTCCTGCCGGGAGAACGCCCGGACGACGCGGATGCCGACCAGGTTCTCCTGGAGGACGCCGGTCATCGCCCCCTCCGCCTCATCCACGGCGAGGAACGCGCTCCGCACCCTGCGGAAGAACAGATAGCTGAAGCCGGTGATCCCCGGCATGAGGACGACCGCGGCGAGGGTCATGCGCGGATCGAGCGCGAGCATCAGCGGGAGAGGGACGAGGAACATGGCGAGCGCCCGGCCGATCTCCACGACCTGGCTCGCGAGGAAGTTGCGGATCGTCTCGACATCGCTGGTGCAGCGCTGAATGAGGTCGCCGGTGTTCGCGGTGTGGTGCCACGAGACCGGCAGGCGCTGCAGGTGGTCGTAGAGTCGGTCGCGGAGCCGGCGGATGATCGCCTCGCTCGCCCGGGCCGCCCATCGTCCCCGGAGATAGGTGAACGCTCCGGCGGCGAGGGTGACCGCGAAGATGGCCATCATGGCGATCCACAGGTCGGCGCGGAGGCGGTCCGCTCCGCCGAGGAGCTCGATCAGGGCTCCGGAGATCGGGCCGGGTGGGGCGCCGTCCTCGGCGAGGACATGGTCGAGGACCGCCTGGGGGATGAGGGGGGCGATCGCGAGGAGGGCCGCGCCGGGCAGGAGTGCGAGGAGCGCGCCGCCGTAGCGGAGCCGCTCACCGCGGGTCTCCAGCCAGAGGAGTCGGAGAGCGGGCCCGAAGGGCGCGGTGGTCCTCTGCCGCTCCTCCTGCATCATGCTCCTCCCGTCCGCCGCTTCCTCCGCCGGGCGACAGGATGACGACAACCCACCGGAGGGGCACCCACTCTTGCCGGATCTTCACCCGGCTCCTCGATGCTCGGTGGTTCCCCTCTCCCGCCCCGTGTGTCACCCTCACGGGCTGAGATCGGGAGGAGGAGCCCCTTGCAGACCGCCAACGCCCCAGAGGCGCAGCCCGAGTTCGGCGTCCGAATGCCGCGCGCCCTGTGGATCATCTTCTTCCTCGGCTCGATCGCCTCCGTCATCACCGTCTATGTCCTGACCCAGCAGGGCTGGGCGGAGATCACGGAGCGGGCCCGGGCGGAGATGTCGCTGTACCCGGTCGTCCGGGAGCAGATCGGAGAGATCGTGGAGATCCGCCTCGACCCGGAGCGGCGCGCCTCGCGATCGAACCCCGATCAGGTCGCCATGGATCTCTTCGGGACCCTCGGCGTCGGGGTCGTGCAGGTCGAGCTGGTCGAGAGCGAGGAGGGGTTCGACTTCATCCCGGGAGAGACCCTGCGCGTGGGAGACCGGGAGTATCCGCTCCTGCGGGGAGACCCTCCACCGCGCTGAAGGACCCCGGCGGGTCGCCTAGGGGTCCTCCTCCGGAGGGGGCTCGAAGTCCCCTTCGATCTCCGGGTCGTCGAGGGGGCCGCTGAGGCGGAACCGGGTGAGGGTGTTCACCAGGTCCGAGAGGATGGGCAGGCCCCCGAGGGTCTGCGGCTCGAGGATCAGGTCGAGTTCACTGTCGAACCCGAGGGTCCCGCGCCCCTTCAGGTTGATGATCGGGCTCTCCAGCACGAAATCATCCCAGTCGTCGATGACGATCCGTCGATCCGCCACCCGGTAGCGCTTCACGGTCGCCTTCTCGAAGTGGAGGTTCTCCTTCGAGAAGCCCTGCAGCGGGTTGAGGATGATGGCGGCGAGGGCGGGGATCTTCGTGAGGCGCCCGTCGCGAATGCCCGCGTAGCCGAGCCCGATCAGGGAGTCGACATCGTCGGTCGCCCCGCGCAGCTGGAGCGCGCCGTACGCGGTGCCCGCCGTGTCCTTGGTCCCGAAGAGGTCCTCGCCCCCCTCCTCGAGGAGGATCCCCTCCGCCTCCGCCTCTCCGCCGAAGCTGCCCCCCTCCTTCAGGTCTGCGAAGAAGAACCCGTCGAGGGTGCCCCCGAAGAGTGCGGCCGGCCCGAGGGAGGCCTGGAAGGTCTTCGTCACATCCGCGTCGAGGAGGCTCTCGAGGAAGAAGTTGCTCGGGCGGTAGCGGGAGTTCTCATCGCGCTCCGCGTTCGTGAGGTACTGGATCTCCGGGTGGAGCTCTCCGTAGACGAACGAGGTCGGTCGGGTGACATCGACCCGGAACCGTGAGAACCGGTAGGAGCCCCGGTCGAGGGAGCCGCTGAAGTGGTGGGGTCTCTCCCCGTCGAGACCGCCGTGCACCTCGAAGTGGGCATCGATGTCATAGAGCCGGAGTCCGAAGTCGACCGCCCCGTCGAGCAGGTCGATCCCCCCGACGTACTCCACCACATCCGGTGCGCTCCCCCCCGTCCAGGAGTGCACTCCGACCGATCCGAACACCTGACCCGAGAGGTCCATCCGCTCGGCGAACTCCCGGAGATCCGCGGGCAGGCTCTCCACGAGGGTCGGGTCGGAGACCTCGAGGCCGCGCTCGTCCTGGCCCAGCAGGATCTTCAGCTCGATGGCGAGCAGCCAGCGATCGGGATCTCCCTCGTCGGGATGACTCTGCTCCCCCGTCACCAGGACCCTCGGCCCCTCGTTCCCCTCCTCACCCCCCTGCAGCGGAGAGGTGCGCAGCGAGTCAAAGCGAAGGAGGTCCGCCGCGCTGTCGTAGATCACGGTCCCCTGCTCGAAGAGGAGCGGGTAGGGGAAGTCCTCGTAGCGGATCTCGAGGGGGGCGCGGATCTCCGCGGTGACGAGCACATCGAGCGGCGCACTCCCCTTCGACCGGAGGAACACGTGAGTGTCGAGCTTCCCATCCGTCCCCACCCGCGAGGTGCCGGGACCGAAGGTCTCGACCACCTCCCGCAGCTCCTCGGAGAACGCGGCGACGACGGACGCTCCGAAGGGGAGCTCCGGCGCGTGGATCTCGAGGTCGATGTGTCCCTGCGCGCCGTAGACGATCTCCCCCTTCTCGAGGGCGACGACCGCACCGGCGTGTCTTCCGCGGATGCCGTCGAAGCGGACGCCGTTCTCATCGAAGACGACGACGCCGGTGAGCCGATCGACCCGGACCGGGAACGCCTCGTGGGCGATGTCCAGATCGCGCGCGGTGAGCTGGATCGTCGGTCGGAACGGACCGCCCGGCTCGCTCCTCACGAGGATCAGCAGATCGAGGAGCCCCCCCGGATCGAATCTCTCCACCTCGCGGCGGATGTCCGCGGGGAGCGCGGCCATCACCTCTCCGTCGATGGTGATCCCCTCCAGCTGCACCTCGACCTCCTGCGGTGCGTCGGCGTTCTGGAGGTTCCCGGTCGCCTTGACCGAGACCCGGGGCGCGGTGCCGCCCACCACATCCACCCGGAGCTCCCCCCGGTCGACATGGATCGAGCCGGACAGCCCCGAGATCGGGTAGGGGATCTCGCTGTAGCGGGCCGCGACGGAGTGGAGATCGAGGATCGTGTAGAAGTCGGCGGGGGGGAACGAGTCTCCGCGCGCCGTCAGCGTGAGGCTCGCGCTCCCTTCCGGGGAGTAGCGATCCCAGCCCCGCCGCGCCGGCTCCGGGAGCGCGTCCCGCACCTTGGGGCCGAGCTCGATCTTCGAGAGCCGGATCTCCACCGAGTTCCCCGCCGGTCCCTCGGGGGTGAGCTCGATCGAGCCTCTGACCTCGGCGGTGCCACCGAACGCCTCTCCGCGCAGGGCATCCTCGATCGTGACCCGTCGAGGATCGACGCGCACCGTCCCCCGCACGCGGTCGATCGCGATCCGCGGGTCACGGAGGCGCATGGACGCATCGGAGAGCGTGACCTCACCGCTGTTCTCCACCGTCTTGCCGCCGGTGACCATGAGCCGGTGGCTCACCTCGGCGGTCCCCGAGGGCTGGTACTCATCCCAGATCGCGCGCAGGGAGCGAGGCAGTCGCGAGCGGAAGGAGGCGTCGACGCGGAGTCGCTCCACCTGAAGGGTGGTGCGCAGGTCCCCCCGTCTGAGGTCCCCGCTCCCGTCGAGTCGGATCGTGGCGAGGTCGGCGATCCTCGTCTCCGCCGTGATGGTGAACGCGTCCCGGTCCTCCCGGCGATTCCGCACGAGGACCTCGGGGATGACGATCGGCTCCTCGATCTCGAAGACCGTCTCGGGGCAGGTCCAGACCCGCACCTCCTTCACGGTCACCGAGGGTGGTCGCCAGTCGATCAGCGTCGCTCGATCCTCCTCCGAGGTCTCGCTCGGAGCTGTCTCTCGCGGTCGGAAGGCCTGGAGCACCCGGAACACTCCGAGCTCATCGCGCTCGACGAAGATGTCGACCCCCGAGACCTCGAGGGACTCCACCTCGATGGAGCCGAAGATCAGCGGCAGGAGCCGCAGCCGCCCCTCGGCTCCCGGCACGGCGAGGAGCTCGGGGAAGCGACTCCCGGGCGGGGACCCGATCCTCAGGTCCCGGAGGCGCACCTCGTCCGGGAAGCCGTACTCCACGCGACCGATCTCGACCTCGACCGCCAGCTCGCGGGCGAGCGCCCCCTGCACGAGGGCCGTGAGGTGCTCCGCGTCGAGGGCGGCGCGGGCGAAGAGCAGTCCGCTGCCGAGGAGGACCAGCGGGATGAGACCGAGCCCGAGGAGGCGCTGAATCCTGCGCTGGCGCCGGCGTCGCGGGGAGAGCCGCGCCGCCCGGTAGGGGGCGGGGGCATGCGGAGCGGTCGGGGTGAGTGCCTCGACTCGCCTCTTCGGCGCGGGCTGGCCCGGCGTCTCGCGTGGCTCCGCCGTCACGATGATCCGCTCCCCGCATCCGGAGTGGGGAGGAGCGACCCGCGCCGCGCCGGGTGTCCGGCGGGCATGTCCCCGCTCGGTGGCTCCGGGAGAGCCCCGCGCGCCGCCTCCGCCGGGGTGGGAGCATCCCCGCCGCGCGCCGCACCCCGGTGGACCCGGACCGCCCGAGGCCCGAGTCGGCTGCAGATCTCGTAGGGGATCGTCCCGGCCCGATCGGCGACCTCCCCGATGGAGATGCTCTCCCCCTCCTGCGCTCCGATCAGCGTGGCGCGGTCCCCGACCCTGACCTCCGGGACCTCGGTAGCATCGACCATCACGTAGTCCATCGTCACTCGCCCGATGATCGGCGCGCGGCGCCCCCGCAGGAGGACTTCACCGCGCCCCCCCAGCGAATAGGGGATGCCATCGTGGTACCCGATCGGCAGGGTGGCGATCCGGGAGGCGCGGGGTGCGACCCACGCGCCGCCGTAGCCGATAGGGGTGCCGGCGGCGTGGTCCCGGAGATGGCACACCGGCGCGTGGAGGGAGAGGACCGGGCTCGGCGCCTCGCCGTGACCCCCCCCCGACTTGCGGAATCCATAGAGGTATCCGCCGAGGCGGACCCCGTCGAACCAGGCCTCGGGGTGGCGGTCGAAGGCACCGGTGCTCGCGACATGGATGCTCGGGGAGCGGTCGCCGCTGGCGATCGCGGCGTCGACCACGCTGCGGAAGCGCGCGAGCTGCTCTCGCGTGAAGGCCTCCTGATCGGGGCTCGACAGGTGGGTCGCGAGCCCGGCGAGCCGCAGGGACGGTGTCGCCCGGACCCGGCGCAGCGCGGCGGGCGCGCTCGCGGCGGGAACGCCGAGTCGCCCCATCCCGCTGTCGACGAGCAGGTGGACCGGGAGGCGGACGCCGGCGCGCGCTGCGGCCCGCGCCATCGACTCGATGCTCTCGAGTGAATC
>JAFMMO010000136.1 GCA_017859655.1 Pseudomonadota bacterium
GGGCCGCCATCTTCTCCGCGGTGGAGCGGGTCCCCGGGGCATCGCCGCCGCGCTTGCGGCCGCGGGTCGGGGTGGGGGGGGCCGGCGCCTCCTCGAAGAGGCTGAGCTGGGCGCCGTCGTCGTCCGCCGCGCGGCCGCGAGCGGACTTCCCGCTCTTCCCCTTGGGCGCCGCCGCCTGCTTCTTCGCCACCTTCGCGCTCTTCTTGCGGGCGGTCCGGGCCTGTTTCGGTCTCGGGTCTCGATCCGACAAGTGGGCCTCCCCTCGGCGTGCTCGGGATCGGAAGCGAGGATTCTAACGGGGGAGGGTGCGGTGCCTACTCCTCGGGCCAGAAATCGAACCGTGGCGCGGTATCCGGTGGGGCGAGCAGCGCCTCCCGCAGGTGCGGCGGGCGCAGGTCGGCCTCCGCCAGCGCGGCGCGGTCAAGCCAGCGGTGACCTCGGACAACGCTGGTGCCATCGAGATCGGCGGGGACCGACACGCGCGGCGCGGCCTCCCCCCGCACCCGGCAGTGGAAGATCAGCGCGATCACGTGATGGTCCGGCGGCATCTGGGGGGAGAGTCGCGTGTGTCTCCCCGCGATGAACTCGCGGATCGAGAGGGGGGCCAGGACCTCCACCTCGAGGCCTGTCTCCTCCAACAGCTCCCGCGCGAGGGCGTCCGCGAGTCCCTCGCCGTGGTCGACATGGCCCCCCGGCAGGAAGAACCAGGGCTCTCCCTCTCGCCGGCTGGAGGCATCGACCGCCTCGATGAAGAGGAAGCGGCCTTCGTGCTCGACGACGCCGCGGACGGTCAGGGCGGGCTTTCGCCTGCGGGGCTTGTCCATGAGACCTCCGGATTCTCGGACCATGGTTACCAAGAAGGGGGGGTGAAGGGGGCGAATCCCGCCCTCCCGCCCCGGCATCTTCCTCCGAGGGGTGTGGTATTCTTCATCAGCGACCCGGCGTGCGGCCGGGATTCGTGAGACCGAGGAGGACTCTGACATGTCGCTCGATCGACGACACCCGTTGCGGCTCGCGCCGTTGCTGCTCCTGCTGGCCGCCAGCCTCCCCTGCGCGGCCCAGGGAGACGCTTCCGGCCTTCGCGCCAAGTACGACGCCAAGCTGGCGGAGCCGTTCGCCAAGGCGGTGGACTGGGCCCTCTCCCTCGAGGACGCGAAGCGGCGAGCCCGCGAGGAGAACAAGCCGATCCTCGGCTACTTCACCCGTAGCTACTCGCCATGACCGCCTTGCAGTCGTATGGAGGGGGGTCCCCTCCGCGAGCAATGGTGGATCGAGATGGCGAAGGAGCGGTTCGTTCCGTACCTGAACATCTCTTCGCGTCTCCCTTCGACGCCCGACCCGAATCTCCTCCAGACCATGGGGGGGCGGGGCTTCCCGTACTTCGTGATCCTCGATCCGGACGGTGAGCGCGTCGTTCCGGGGAAGGCGTACCCCCAGTTCCGTCCGATGAACGCCGCCGGAACCGAGGCGGCGCTCTCCGGGGTGGTCGAGCTCATCCGGGCCCGGGTGCGGGCGGAGCGTGAGCCGGACTCGCCCGCCCTCGCGGCGAACCGGAAGCTCCTCGAGCGACTCCTCATCGACGGCAAGGTCTCCGACATCGCCGCCGAGGCCGCGACGAAGGTGGAGGGGGTCGACCCGATCCTCGCCCAGCGCTTTCGGGCGCAGGAGGTGATCGTCCGCTACACCTTCTCGGTGCGGCCCCTCGAGCGGGACGACCAGGAGGGGCGGCGGGCCGCGTTCGAGTCCGCCGCTCGGGAGATGCTCGAGCTTCACCGGAGCGGACCCTCCCTCCTCGATCCGTCGTTGCGGATCTTCAGCGACTACTGTCGCCTCGTCTTCACGGGAGCACTGCTCGCCGGGGATGTCGCGGTCGCGGAGAAGACCCTCGGGGAGTACCGCAGGCGGTTCGGGTCCACCGGGCAGATGCGGGAGCGCATCGACCGCATGCAGCTCGATCTCGAGAGCCTGAAGAAGCGCCTCGCCGAGTCGGAGGACTCCGAGGGCTAGCGCGCTCCCCGCGGGAGCGCTTGGAGGAGGAGCAGCGTGCCGAAGCCGGACGCCGAGGTGCATGTCCTGGGGGTCCCCCTCGACCACGGAGCGGGTCGTCGGGGCGTTGGAATGGGTCCCGCCGCCGTGCGGATCGCCCGGCTGCTCGAGTCCCTCGAGCGCGTCGGGGTCCGCGCGACCGACCGCGGGGACGTCGAGGTGCGCGGACCGGAGACCGAGGAGGTCGGCGCCGAGAACGCCCGCTATCTCGGGGTCGTGTCTCGCGCCTGCGCCGACCTCGCGGCCCGGGTGGAGGAGATCATCGACGAGGGGAACCTGCCCCTCGTCATCGGCGGCGATCACTCGATCGCGCTCGGCACCATCTCCGGAGTCTCGGCTGCCCTCCGGGAGGAGGGCGCGAGCGAGCCGCCCGAGTTCGGTGTCCTCTGGTTCGACGCCCACGCGGACATCAACACCCCCGAGACGAGCCCCACCGGTAACATCCACGGGATGCCCGTGGCGCTCCTCCTCGGGAAGGGCCCGGAGGAGCTCACCTCGGTCGCCTACGCGGGACCGAAGCTCCGCCCCTCGCGCCTCGTCCAGATCGGCCTGCGCGACCTCGACCACGAGGAGAAGCGCCGGCTCCGCGCCTCGGAGATCCACACCTTCACGATGGACGACATCGATCGCCGCGGGATGGCCACGGTCATGGAGGAGGCGATCCGCCTGGCCTGCGACGGGGTCGACTTCCTCCATGTGAGCTTCGACATCGATGTCCTCGACCCGACCGTGGCGCCCGGGACCGGGACGCAGAAGAAGGGCGGCCTCACCTATCGCGAGGCGCACCTGGCCCTCGAGATGGTGGCGGAGACGGAGCGCCTGCGCTCCTTCGAGCTGGTCGAGGTGAATCCGGTCCTCGATCGGGAGAACATGACGGCGCGCCTCGCCGTCGATCTGATCTGCTCCGCCATGGGCAAGAGGATCCTCTGATCGGGGAGCCGCCTCCGGGCACGATGCTCCTCGCTGGCGCGGCCGCCGCGGCGGCCGGTCGCCGGTGGCGGGAGTCTCCCGATCGAGTCCTGCTCGTCGTCCCGCACCCGGATGACGAGTCCTACGGCTGCAGCGGCACGCTTCAGCGGCTCGTCGCCCGCGCCGGGACGGCGGTCGTCTGCCTGGTCCTGACCTCGGGAGAGGCGGCGACCGTCGGTCGTGAGCGTGGGATCCCACCGGCCGAGCTCGCCCGCATCCGTGAGCAGCGCCTCGCGCGAATCCGCGATCGTCTGGGGCTCGGCGGGCTGCTCCTCGCGCGACTCCCGGACGGCGGGCTCGCCCGACTCTCGCTCGCCGAGCTGGCCACCGTCGTGCGGACCGGCATCGAGCTCGTCGCCCCGCAGGTCGTGCTCGGTCACGATCCCCGGGGGGTCAACGCGCATCCCGACCACATCGCCGCGCACTGGGGGCTTCGCCGCGCGCTCGAGGGGAGCCCGGTGCGCCGCTTCGGCATGCTCGCCCACGATGCGGAGAGCGCGGAGAGCGCCGCTCCGCGGCTCCTCTTCCCCACGCACCGCCGCAGGATCCACTGGACGGTGGAGCTCACCCCCGAGGAGATCCGGGGAAAGGAGCGGTGCCTCGAGGAGCACGAGGCGATCATCACCCTCGATCCGCGGGTCGCGGCGGAGGGAGATCGCACCCTTCGCCCTCCGCGCGAGCAGTGGGAGTTCTTCGGGGAGGCGGATGGGGTCGTCCGCGACGACCTCTTCGCCGCGCTGCCACAGGCCCCCTTGCCGGTCTGACCCTCCGCTCCGCCGGGCTGCTGTTCCACCGCGCCGGCGGCTCACCGCGCCCGCGCCCTGCGAATTCGAGGCGGTTCGGATCGCGCCTTGCTCCCGATCTCTCGGGAGGCTTCCGGCCGCAAGCGAAGCCGGCGCGCTACGCGGCGTCCGGGCCTTCCGAGCGAAGAAATCACCGGCCGCACGCGGGGGGGAATCGCCCTCTCTCTGGTTCCCCGCGCCAATCGTCGGGGTCCCGCACCATGGAGGTGCGGGTCTGCTACACTCCCGCGGAGATCCGAACGCGCCACTGGATTGCCGGTGGGGAGCCTCCCGGCTCTCCCCGGGGGACGGAGGACTGATGAGCGACGAGAAGGGGGATCGCCCGCAGATTCCCGAGGGCTGGCCGCCGCGACGGGTCGGCGAGGGGACGGGGAAGAAGGGGGCCGGAGGGGTGCCGCCCGGTGTCGTCCCGGTCGCCCTGAGCGTGTTCCTCGTGCTTCTCGGTCTCGGAGTCTTCATCACCGGGCGCGGCGGGATCATCGAGGTGAAAGACACCGAGGTCGGCGTGAAGGTGAACTACCTCACCGGCGAGCGAACCCTGATCGACCAGCCGGGCTATCAGGTGTTCATCCCCTGGTTCAGTCAGGTCTTCCTCCTCGACAAGTCCCCGAACGAGTTCGTCATGGAGGGGAATCGGGACAACTCCTACAACTCGGTGCGTCAGCTCACCGCCCGCGCGAACGACGGCTCGACCTTCTGGTTCGATCGCCTGGAGATCCAGTACCGACTGATCCCCTCCATGGCCCCGGCCGTGCTTGACGACTCGGGCTACCGGGACGCCTTCAAGCGGAACTGGGTCCGGGCCGCGGCGCGCTCCATCCTCCGGGATGAGTTCGGGAAGTTCTCGGCGGAGGGGGTCGCGGACCCGACGAACTACCGCCGCGCCACCGAGGATGCGAAGGGTCGACTCAACGAGATCCTGCGCACTCACGGGATCGAGATCATTGACATCCTCACTCCGAAGCCGAAGTTCGACCCGATCTACGAGCAGGCGATCGAGGACCGCAAGGTCGCGAACCAGGAGGTCGAGCGCCTCAAGACGCAGCTCGACCAGCTCACGCAGGAGCGGGAGCGCCTGATCGCCGAGGTCGAGCGCGAGAAGGCGACCGAGTACGAGAGCCTCCTCGGTGATCTCGAGTCGAGCCGCATCCAGGCGGAGAAGGAGAAGATCCGCGCTGAGAAGGCGGCGGACGCCTACCGGATCACCGAGCGGAACGCCGGCCTCGCCGAGGAGAAGGCGATGGCGCAGCAGGCGACCGCCTTGGAGGCGAAGGCGCGCAAGGAGGCCGAGGGCCTGCTCGCGCGGGTCGCCGCCCTCGAGAGCCGCGGGGCCATCCTCGTGCGGGAGCGCCTCGCCGCGCTCTTCAAGCAGATCCGCTTCGAGGTCGTTCCCTACCGGAGGGACCCGGCCCCGATCCGCATCGAGCACCTCGGCGGGGTCGTGCCCGCCGCGGGCCCGGAAGGAGGCCGACCTTGAGCAACTCGATCCGCATCTCCATCGGGCTGGCGATCCTCGTCGCCCTCGTCTTCCTCGCGTTCTCCCTGCTCACCGTCCGGATCCCCCCCGCGACGATCGGCGTCAAGCAGGCGCTGTGGGGATCGGGCGGCTACGATCAGCAGGACTACGGCACCGGCCTTGCGTGGGCGGTCGCCGGGGTGCAGCGCTGGCACTTCCTCCCGACCCAGACGCAGTTCATCCACTTCGTCGAGGGAGCCCGGGAGATCGAGGGGCTGATGCGTCCGCGGGAGTCGCCCCTCGAGTTCGAGGACTACGAGAGTCCCGTCGATGTCCGGACCCGGGACAACAACACCGTCTACGTCGATGTGACGATGACCTACCGCATCCTCCCCGGTCGGGGGCACACCCTCGTGGAGGCAGGGTACAAGACCTCCTACCGCGAGCAGGTCCGCTCACGGGCGAAGACCCTGATCCGCGAGGACCTCGCCAACCTCAGCTCGGAGGAGTTCCAGTCGACGGAGATCCGCCTGACCCAGGCGGGGCGAACGCTGGATATCCTGAAGACCGAGCTGGCCCAGTACTACGTCGAGCCGCTCGACGTCTTCATCCGAGCGGTCCACTTCCCGGCGGACTATGAGAGCAAGCTGCAGGAGAAGCAGTACCTCAACCAGAAGAAGCTCCTCGATGAGGCGCTGACGCAGCAGGCGACCCAGCAGACCGATGTCGCGAAGTTCCGGAAGCAGACCGACAAGGAAGTGAAGATCAAGACGCAGGACTGGGAGAAGCGGATTCAGGAGAAGCGCTCGGAGTACGAGGTGCTCATCGCCCAGATCACGGCGGAGGCGAACCTCTACGCTCAGGAGACGAAGGCGCAGGGGGACGCGGAGCGCGAGATCGCGGTCGCCAACGGTCGCCTCGCCCTCGACAAGGCGGAGGCGTTGCGCGACCAGCTCCGCAACGAGGCCCTCGACACCCGGGGGGGGCGGATCAAGCTCGCTCTCGAGGCGGTCGAGAACCTCAACATCCCGACCGTCGTCCTGAACAGCGATGATCCCGCCGTGCCGATGCTCCTCGACCTCGACCAGATGACCCGACTGCTGGTCGGGGACCCCGAGGAGGCGAAGTCGGAGCCATGATCCTCCGCCGGTGACCGGTCCGATGCGCGCAGGGGCGGGGGGAGTCGCACTCCCTCCGCCCCTGTCTTCATCCCGGCGTCTCTCCGGGCCCTTCCCGATCCGCGCCTCAGCCGGCGCGGACCCGGCGGAGGCGACGGCATGCCTCCTCGAGGGTCGCGGGCTCCTTGCAGAAGGCGAAGCGGAGGAGCGAGGAGGCCTCTTCGGGGCGCTCACGGTAGAAGACCGAGGGCGGCACCGCGGCGACGCCGAACTCGCGCGTGAGGGTATGGGCGAAGGTGCGGTCGTCCTCATCGCTCAACGCGGAGAAGTCGGCGAGAACGAAGTAGGTCCCCTCCGGCGAGTGGGGAGTGAAGCCGGCCTCGGCGAGGCCGTCGCAGAGAAGGTCGCGACGGCGGCGGTATCCCTCCTGCAGACCGTCGTAGTAGTCCGGCGGCAGGTGGTCGAGGGCGTGCGCGACCGCGACCTGGAGCGGGGTGGGGGCGCAGAAGGTCAGGAACTGGTGCGCCGAGATCTGGGCGGAGACGAGCTCCTCCGGTCCGGTGGACCACCCGATCTTCCAGCCGGTGAAGCTGAAGGTCTTGCCCGCGCTGGAGAGGGTGAGGGTGCGCTCCCGCATTCCCGGCAGGGAGGCGAAGGGGACATGACCAGCATCGTTGAAGGTGATGTGCTCGTAGACCTCATCCGCGAGGACCGCGATGTCGTGACGGATGCAGAGGTCCGCCACGGCGCCGAGCTCCTCCGCGGAGAAGACCCGGCCGGTGGGGTTCTGCGGAGTGTTCAGCACCAGCAGCTTGGTCCGCTCGCTGAAGAGTCCGGCCAGCTGCTCCATGTCGATCCGGAATTCGGGGGGGGAGAGGGTGGCCACCCGCGGGACCGCTCCGGCGAGGACCGCGCAGGCGAGGTAGGAGTCGTAGAACGGCTCGAAGAGGATCACCTCGTCCCCCGGGTCGAGGATGCCGAACATCGCCGCCGCGATCCCCTCGGTCGCGCCGCAGGTCACCCCGACCTCGGTCATCGGGTCGTAGTCGCTGTCGTAGTGGGCCCGGTGATGGCGGGCGACCGCCTCGCACAGCGCGGGGTGCCCCGCGCTGCGGCTGTACTGGTTGTCCCCGGAGAGCATCGTCCTGTGGACGGACTCGATCATCGCGCCGGGTCCGTTGAAGTCGGGGAACCCCTGCGCGAGGTTCACGGCGTCATGCTCGCGGGCCAGGGCGGACATCTCCGCGAAGATCGTGACGCCGAAGGGGGAGAGGCGGCGAGAGGCGAAGCGGTTCACGGGGTCTCCGTTCGGGCGGGGGAGCGGCGGGCGAGCTCGATGAGGAGACAGGGACCACCGTGGATCACCTCGATCCCCGCCCGGAGCGCCCGCTCGATCGCGCGCGGCTCCTCGGACCCCTCCTGGAGCCAGAGGTGACGGAGGCCGAGCTCGATCGCGCGATCGATCACCCCGACCGTCACGGCCGGGGGCACGATGAGGGAGGCGGCGAGCACGCCCGGGGGGAGCTCCGTCGCGACGGTCGCCCCGAGGATCGTGCCTCCCCGCGGATTGACCGGGATCGCCGGGATCTCCCGCCGCAGCAGGGCCGCGAGGCACCGGTGGCCGAACTTGCCGGGGTCCGCCGAGGCTCCGACCACGGCGATGGGGCTCGCCGCGAGGAACGCTTCGACGCGCGCCTCGAGGCGGATCTCCGGTGGGCTCCTCCGGTCGTCGGTCACTCCTGCTCCTCCATCCTCAGGCGAGCTCGCCGAGCCGCCGGATCGTCGTGACCTGCTCGCGGGGGATCACGAGGGTGGAGTGCCGGGCCCAGTGACCGAACTTCACCGCGCGGGAGAGGTACTCCTCGACGGGGGCATCGTCCGACGCGCTGTCGTGGATGTCCGCATCGTGAAGCACGACGTGGACATCGTTCTCCTCGTGGCAACGCCCGATGATCGTGCGCGTGTCGACGGTGTCGAGGACGATGGTGATGCCGTGGAGCTCCCCGAGGTCGTCGTGGAAGGTGCCCACTAGGAGCTCGCCGTGCTCGTGCAGTGCTCGTCGAAGGCGGTCACGAGGTCGAAGGCGATCTGCTGCGCATCGCGGCCCTCGATCATGTGGCGCGGGACGAAGTGGACCAGCTCGCCATCCTTGAAGAGGGCGATGCAGGGGCTGCTCGGGGGGATGCCGTCGAGCGCCGCGCGCACCGCGGCGACCGCCTCGACATCCTGACCCGCGAAGACGGTCGCGGAGCGGTCCGGAGTGTTCTCGTGCTGCAGCGCCATCGCCACGCCGGGGCGCGCCCCGCCCGCGGCGCAGCCGCAGACCGAGTTGACGACGACGAGGGAGCTGCCGCTCTTCCGATCGAGGAACGCCTCGACCTCCGCGGCGTCACGAAGCTCCTGGATTCCGATACTGGTCAGCTCCGCGCGCATCGGCGCGACGAGCTCTTCGGGGTAGGGCATGTCTCCTCCTTGGGTCCTCGGGTGGGGGGTCTCGAAGGGGGGATCCCCCCCGATGGAAGAATGCGCCGGGATGTTCCGGCTTGGCGGAATGTTAGCGGAGGGGACCGGGGGTCGCAACGGGAGCGGCGCACGCGGACTCTCCGTGGTGCTCCCGGCTCAGTGGCACCCCCCGCAGTGATC
>JAFMMO010000137.1:0-3034 GCA_017859655.1 Pseudomonadota bacterium
CGAGTCCCTCGAGCTGAAGGACGATGGTGGTCTCACCCGCGTAGCCGATGTGGTTCACGAAGCGGGAGTCCTGACCGGCGCCGCCGGCGGGGCAGCTGCCCCGGACCTCGTACTCGTGGAACCCCTCGAGGGGCGCCGTGTCGGTGTAGGTGGTGTCGGTCCCGCCGATGGTGGCGAGGAGGACGCCGTCGCGGAGCACCTCGATCGAGGAGTAGGTCTCCCCATTCAGCCAATCCAGCGTGACGGCGCCGACGGCGCAGTCGGAGGTGCCGGCGAGGCCGGTGACCGGTGCGCACGACTGCGGGCAGACGAGCATCGACCAGGAGTTCAGCGCGCCGGTGGTCCCCGGGACGAGGTCCTGCACGTTGAGGGTCCAGGAGCCGCCGACCAGCTGTCCGTCGAAGTCGGCGAGGGTCCCCGGTCCGTCCGGGACGAGGTTCCCGTAGCCGTCGTTGTTCCCGGTCGCATCGTCGTAGCGACCCAGGATGTCCACCCCGGCGGTCTGGTCGTGGAGGGTGACGGTGGTGCCGCTCGGCGAGCTGAGGCTCACGAGCAGGTCTCCGGTCGCCGGGTGGGTGATGTCGAGCTCGATGTCGAGGTCTCCGACGCCGTCGAGGTTCGTCGGCGGGAAGTCGATCTGGGCGTCGATCCCGCCCGCGAGGTTGTCCGGGATCGCATCCGCGGCCGGGAAGATCACGCTCCACGCGTCGAGGGTCCCTCGCGCGGGATCCCCCGGGACGAGGAAGTCGTCCTGCAGGGTGATGCCCCACGGGCCGTCGGCGCTCTCGCCGTCGAAGAGGGAGAGGGGGGAGAACGGCTGGCAGCTCAGGCCGTCGCTGAGGGAGACGGTGTCGTAGCCGTTCGCCGACTCGTCGTCGAAGCGGACATCCATGTTCCCGCTCCCGCCGACGTTCCCCGCCGAGTGGACCCGGACCGAGGTGTTCGCGGGGGAGAAGATGTCGACGATGAGATCCCCGACGAAGGGGTGGGTGCAGTTCACCTGCACATCGACATCGGTGATCGTGCCGACGCCGCTCACGGTGACGAAGTCGAAGAGGACCGGGCTCTGGGTGATGTCCGCCGCGGGGGCGTTGGTGAAGGCCGCAGCGCCGGCGTAGGTCTCGGTGTAGTTCGGGTTCGGCGCGACATGGCAGTCGGGGGAGGGGCAGGTGATCGTCAGGTCACCGGTCCCGCAGCTGTCGAGGAAACCACCGAGCTGGACGAGGTAGGTCTGCCCGGCGACCACATCGAGGATGATCTCCGGCTCGCCGGAGCCGATGCAGCTCCCCGCGTCGCAGGCGATCCAGGTGGAGCCGCTCGGGGTGCAGCCGCCGGTGCCGTCGTAGATCGCCATCTGGGGGTTGAAGCCGACGCTCGCGGTGCCGCAGGTGGTGAAGGTGGTCAGCCCCGTGCACGGCGCGGTGAAGCTGAACCAGACATCCCGGCTGAGCACTCCGCCGCAGGTGGTCGGACCGTCGTCGGAGGCGCCGGTGGTGGTGAAGGTGAAGGTTCCCTCTCCGACGACCTGGGCGTTGGCGCAGTCGTCGTTCGCGGGGACCGGGTTGCAGGCCGCATCGCAGGCGCAGTCGTCGTCGGCGCAGTCGGCGAGGCCGTCTCCGTCATCGTCGAGTCCGTTGCCGCAGTCCTCGGTGAGAGGGGCCGCGTTCGGTCCACCGGGGGTGTCGCTGGCCACGGCCACATCGAAGATGCCGATCTCGAAGGCGCCGGTCCCATCCGGGAAGCGGTAGGAGTGGGCCGGGACGAACACGCCGTCCGGTCCCACCTGGCTCGCGCCGTAGTACCACTCGCCATCCGCCGGGACGTTCGTCGTCTCGACCAGGGAGACGCTGTCGAGGATCGAGGTCCAGGGCGTGACATCGAGGACGCCATCGTCGTTCGTGTCGAGGTCGTCCCCGTTCGCGCCGGTGAAGCCCTCGACGAGGAGGTGCGTCACGTTGTCGCTGTTCTCGAAGTTGAGGCTCGTGGTGAGGTTCGGGTTGGTGAGGGTGAAGGTGCTCTCGGCGGCGACGAAGAAGCCGCTGCCCGGGATCGACTGACCGGCCAGGTTCACGACCGCCTCGATGGAGCCGCTCCCGGCGGAGCTGTCCCCGATGACGAGGTAGGTCAGGCCGTTCAGGGAGGTGCCCGCCGGTCCGAACAGCTCGAAGTACTCGTCGTTGTCGCTGCCGGGCTGGTCGATCCGGATTTCGTTGATGACCTGGGCTCCGAGGGGGTCGGCGGCCAGAGGCGACACGAGGAGGGCGACGAGGAGGCAGAGCCTCCCGAGCGGGGTGCGATCGATGCGCATGCGGGCATCCTTCCTCGGGCGATGCTCCGCAGGGAGCAGCGCTCGATTGGTTTCTCCGTCGATCGAGGGGTCCGGCGGGACCATGTTGATAGAGGGGGATGGCGCGGGGCGGAGCGGGACCCAACGAACAGGGCTCCGACCGGACCGATCTCCCGGAAGGCGACGCTCCGATGGGCGGAACGTCACAACTCCGATGGTAGCCCCACCCCTTGGAGATGGTCAACCTACCAGACAGGAAAGACCGGTAGGAATGGTGACTTGCGCGCCTGCGCCGGGGGGCGCGCCTCAGGGACCGGAGAGGAGCTGCAGCTGGGTGAGGCCCAGGTGAAGGAGCAGCACGGCGAGGGTCGCCACGGTGATCGCCGTGGTGGTCCCGCGCTCCACCGCGGCGGCGGACTCCTTCCGGGTGGAGCCCGACTCCCAGGCGATCAGCGCGACCACGCAGCCGGAGAGGATCGCCTTCCCGAGCGCCCAGCGCAGATCGTTCGCCGAGACGAGGGAGAAGAGGGACTGGGCCACCCCGAAGCGGCTCGTGCCGGTGATCGACTCCGCCATCCAGAGCGCCCCCCAGCTCCCCGCGACGATCGCGCCCGCGGTGTGCAGGATCATCCCCAGGATGGAGCCGTAGAGGAGGGGAGCGAGCAGGTCCCGATCGGGCTGCACTCCGATGAACGGGAGGGCATCGAGGACCCGGGCGCGGCTCAGGGCTCCGATGCGCGCGGCCCC
>JAFMMO010000137.1:3044-9027 GCA_017859655.1 Pseudomonadota bacterium
CCCCCCCCGCCGCGGCCCGGGCGGCGAAGAGGACCGCGGTGAGGAGCGGCAGGGCGACGCTGAGCAGGACATCTCCGGCTCCTGCGAGGAGCGGGTGCTGGATCGCGCCCTCGAGCGGTGAGTTCTCCAGCGTGAAGCCGAGGACGAGCGCGCCCCCGGCGGCGGCGGCGAGCGCGAGGGGGAGCGCCGGGGCGACGAGGGTCTCGATGAGGGTGCGAGGGAAGAGCTCGAGATGGTGGGGGCGAAGGGCCCGAACGATGCGGACCGGCGCGCGATGGAGGCGCCCGAGGGTGCGCAGCCCGTCCCCGACGAAGTGACCGAAGCGATCGAGGAGGGTGAGCGGAGCGGTGACCGGCTCCCCGGTCGGGGCAGCCCCGAGGGGAGGCGGCTCGGCGCGCGCGGGCTCGAGGGGGTGGTGGCGCAGCGCTCCCCGGCGCGGGTCGATTTCGAGGACCGCATCGCCGTGGGGGAGGAAAGCCTCACGGTCGTGGGTGATGACGATGGTGCTCCGCCCCGGGCGCTCGGCGTGGACCGCGGCGATCTCCGCGGCAATGAGCGCGGCGGAGGCCGGGTCGAGTCCGGCGGTCGGCTCGTCGAGGACCAGCAGGTCGGGGTCGCCGGCGAGGGCGCGGGCGAGGGCGACGCGACGCCGCTGTCCGCCGGAGAGGGAGGCGACCGCGCGGGGGGGCTCGGGCAGCCCGACCTTTCGCAGGAGCTCGCGGGCGCGCGCCCGCGCCTCCCGTCGGCCGAGCCCGGTCGCGAGCGCCACATTGTCGAGGGGGGAGCAGTCATCGAGGAGGGCGCCGTCCTGGAACGCGACTCCGATCCGGGCGCGGAGTTGCGGCCGCAGGGGAGTGGTGACCGGCTCCCCGAGGAGGAGCGCCCGCCCCTGCACGATCATGCGCGGGTCCCACGGGTCGTCGAGCCCGAGCAGGGCATCGACCACCGTGGACTTGCCTCCTCCGCTCGGGCCGAGGAAGAGGAGCAGCTCCCCTCGGGGGAGCCGGAGATCGACGGCATCGACCATGGGGCGCCAGCGACTCCCGTCGCGGTAGCCGACCGCGTAGTCGCTCAGCTCGAGGAGCGAGCTCACCGACCGTCGGCCTTCCCCGTCGGCGCGGGGGGCGAACTCGGGGCGGGGCGGAGTCCGGGAGGGAGCTCGTCGAATCGAATCCACCGCGCCTTCGCGCGCCCCTGGGCGGCGCGCCAGAGCCCGATGGGGACCCCGGCGCGGAGGACGACGCTGTCCGCGGTCTCCGCGGGGACCCCGGCGAGCGCGCCCGTCGGATCGGACTCCGCCAGCACCCGCCGCCAGCCCCCGCCGGGATCGATGGAGAGGAGCTCCACCGGTCCTGCGAGCTCCTCCGGCGGGAGGAGACGAGGGGCGATCGTCGGGGCGGCAGCGGGGAAGCGAGGGAGGCGGAGGAGGGCGAGGTCGGTCTCCCGCGGTCCGCGCCAGGCGATCCCGGCCTCCTGCACCGTCCCGTCGGGGTGGCGGACGGTGATCGCCTCCTCCTCGATCTCGGGGGTGCCGCCGACGTCCTCGACCCAGAGCCGTCCGTCGACGGCGCGGGAGGTGACGAGGACCGCGGCGAGGCCGTCGAGGGTGCGGTGGAGGACTCCCGGGCTCGTCCGCTCGTAGCGGTCGTCCGCTCCGATCCAGTCCCGCTCCAGGCAGGAGTAGTGGACGGTCACCAGAGTGCGCAGCGCGGGGTCCCCTCGGCTCAGGAGCGCCTCCGGGTCGCGGGAGGCGGGGAGGACGGGGATCGCCGAGAGGTCGAGCTCCGGGCGCTCCAGCACCCCGGCGAGGATCGCGCCGTCCGCGGCGGGGGCGCGCTTCGCCCGGCGGGGGGTGTGGAAGGAGAGGCTCGCGCCGGTCAGCGCGGCGTCGAGGCCGTCGAGGGAGATCCCCCCCCAGTCCGCCTTGACCCGGACTCCATCGATCCAGAACTCGCTCTCGGAGTGGACGAGATGGCGGTGTCGGCGGTCGACTCGCGCCCGGACGGTCACTCCCCGTCCATCCGGGAGGAGGTCCACCGCCGAGACGAGGCCGACATCGATGCCGCGGTAGCGGACCGGACGCGCGGGCAGGAGCCCGTTCGAGTCGGGGAAGCGCACCTCGAACTCCAGGTCCCCCTGCGCGGGGGGGAGGTCGAGGAGGGCGCTCGGGTTGTCGGGGGGGAAGCGCATCCCGGGCACGCGCGCGCCGTCGAGGAGCTCCGGGGTCGCCGGGTCCCCGACATCATAGGCGACGTAGCTGTCCTTGATCAGGGTGTCGAGGCCCCCGCCACCCGCGGCGATGCCGCCGAACCAGGGGCGCACGATCCAGAATCGGCTCCCCACCCGAGGGGTCGCGCCCGGGGCGCTCTCGATCGAGCACAGCACCTCGGTGCCTCGCCCCCCGGGAGCGAGGAGGATCCGATGCACCTCACCCACGGTGACCCCTCGAGTCTTGAGGGGGGTCCCCGGACCGATCCCCTCCGCATCCTCGAAGAGGAGGACCACGGTGAAGCGATCCGCGCCCGGGTCGTCCCGCAGGAGCGCGAAGAGGGACCAGGTCGCGACGACCAGCGCGAGGAGGGTGAGGAGGCCGACCGCCTCTCGGAAGCCCGTCATGCCGGGATCCTAGTCAGTGTCGGCGGGAAGGGCGAGAGGCATCTCGCGCGGGGTGGCGAGACCCCGGATGAAAAACAGGGGGGAGGCTCTCTCGAGCCTCCCCCCTCTCGAGCACCGGTCGGTGCTCCTGTCGTTCCCGGTCCTGCTTACGGGCAGGCGGGGAACGCGGGACAGTCGAGCCCGTCCGCCGTCGGATCCTCGCCGCAGCTGCCGTTCGGCGCCGGGAGGGTCGGAAGCGGTCCGCCCGGGGGCGGGAAGAGCGTCGACAGGAGGAAGACAGCGTCGGCGATGTTCTTGGCACCGTCGTCGTTGCAGTCCGCCGCGTCGTCGCAGGTGATCGGGCCCGGGCCGTTGCCCGGCTGCGGGAACAGGTTGGCGAGGAGCGCGATCGCGTCCGCGATGTTCACGCTGCCGTCACCGTTCAGCTCGCCGCGGAAGAACTGCTCTCCGCCACCACCCGGGAAGCCCGCGAGGATCGCCTGCGCGATCGAGTCGCGGGTCGCCGCGTCGCCGAGTCCGCCGAACTCGACGGAGGAGGAGACGGCCTTGCCGCCGGCGTTGGTGTCGTAGTGCACCATCACGGTGTACTGGGCGATGGCCAGATTCGAGGCGGTCTGGTCGTCCAGCTGCGCGATGGCGGCGGCGTTCGGACCGAAGGCGTCGTTGGTGCCGACCGGGAGCTGATCGGTGAAGTCGTCGTCAACCGAGTCGTCCTGGGTGTAGACGGTGTCGACGAACGAGCTCAGGTCGATGCCGAAGCCGCCGTTGATGCCGTCCATGACGTTGAACGAGTCGTCACCGTCGAAGGCGGCGACGAAGCCGGGCCCGGCGATGAAGTTGTCGTCGATCCCGTCACGGGTGTCGAAGAGACCCGGCTGGTGGTCGAACGCCCAGTGGTCCGCGCCCTCGAGGTAGACGTTGACGTCCGCCGCGAGGTTGCCGAGGTAGTCGTTCTCGGTCGCGCTCATGATGTAGGCGTTGCCGACGGTGGTGATGTTCGGCCCGAGGATGCCGGCGCCGAAGATCGCGGCGTCGGTGTTCGTGCCGAGCGCCACCCACACGTTCTGGACGCTGTCGAGGCAGGGGTAGTCCACGAACGAGCTGCGCACCATGCCGACGCTGCGGCCGTTGTTGGCGAGCGCGTCGCGGATCGCGGGCGCGGAGTCGATCTCGCCGACGAGGCCGCGCGGCTCCGACTGGAGACCTTCCATGCCGAAGACCAGATCGGTCTGACCGGTGTAGGTGAGGACCGAGGCGTTGATGCCGGCCGCGTTCGGGCCACTGCCGCAGTCGATCACGACCTCGTAGAGGTGATCGCCGTCGGAGACCGCCGCATCGACGTACATCGTCGTGCCGAGGGCCGGGGAGGCGATGTTCACGCCGTCACGGAAGATCGAGATCGAGGTCGCCGCGGGGTTGTCCGCCCAGGTGAGCGTGACATCACCGTTGGTGCAGTCCATGGAGTAGTCGAGGTCGGCGACCGGCACGCAGTCGTTGAGGGTGAGCTCGCCGCCGTTGACGAGGCCCGCCGCGTTGAAGGTGCCGATCCGGACGGTGTAGGTCGAGCCCGCGGTCGCCGCGAAGGTCAGCTCCGCCGCGAAGTTGGTGCAGGCGGGGTTGTAGACGTTCGGGTTCGAGGCGGTCGGGGTGACATACCCGCTGATCCGGTCGTCGTTGCAGGCAATGACATCGGCGGCGGCGTCGCTCGTGCCGGTGTAGATCGCGAGGCGGGTGTCCCCGGTCACTCCGCTGCAGGTCGAGACGAGGACCTCACCGGTCACCGTGGCGGTGAAGGTGTAGTAGAGGTCGTTCCAGAGCTGGAGGTCTCCGCCGACGATTCCGAGCGGATCCCAGTCACAGACAGCGGTGTCGATGGCCGGGCCCTGGAGGGTCACTTCGGGCGTGACGATCTCGTACGGGTAGGCCCCCGGGGTGATCGCGGTGGCCCCCGCGAGCCAGTTGTTCTCCGGGGAGACCTCGGCGGTGCAGGAGCGGCTGTTGACCACGGTGCCGGTTCCACCCGCTCCCGTGAACGCGGTCACGGTGATGACCGTGTCGATGTACGGGGTGAGGGCGGAGGTGGTGAAGGTGGTCGGGCCCGGCACCGCGAGGGTCGCCTCGACGTTGCCGTCGACCTCGATCACGACCGACGAGGCGAAGCCGGCATCGACCCACTGGAGGTCGAAGGTGGTCTGGCCGGAGGTCTGGGTGCAGGCGAGGTTGGCGACCCCGCCCCCGCCGGAGCAGCTGCCCGCGACGAGGGTGTCGTAGGTGAGGTCGAACGGGATCAGGGTGTTCGGGAACCCGATGGAGGCGAAGGTGATCGGCGCGCTAATTCCGCACGGCGGCGACATAATGTAGGTCTCGTCAATGACCGAGTTGCCGGTCGCGACCGAAGCGTCGCTCGACGAGGTGAAGAACAGCTCGGCGTCGTTCGGGTCGTCGACGTTCAGGTACTCGACCACGAGGGTCGCGCCCGGGCCCTGGGCCTGCAGGCAGCCGATCACCGGCGTGGCGTTGAGGCCCAGAACGTCCGGGTCGACGATCCCGGTCCCGAAGACGAAGTTGAACGGCTCGTCCGCGAGGTTCGGGACCTCGAACTCCTCCTCGTAGAAGAGGACGAGGTTTGCGAGGTCGCTCGGCGCACCACCGGTGAGGTCGTAGTGGAGGCGCACGCGGGCGGCGTGGGAGCCGGCCGGGCTCTGGACGAAGTCGAGGAGGGTGCCGAAGCAGGTCAGCTCGATCTCATCGGCCACCCCGTACTGGTTGATCAGGTCGAACGACTTGAAGTAGCGGTTCTCCGCGGTGTTGGCTGCGGTGCCGCAGGCCACGTTCCCCGTGTACGGGGCGAGGGTCGCGAGCGGAGACATCGGCGGGTTGGTGGAGGCCGGGCAGGGAAGGGCGACGAACGCGCCGCAGCACTCCTGCGGGCTCAGGAGGCCGCCGGTGACGGTCTCCACGCAGATCTGGTTCGCCGCGCCGGCGGTGATCGAAATGCCGGGGACCAGCTGCGGACCGGCCGAGAGCGGGCCGGGGAGGGTCTGGGAGAGCGTGCCCCCCACGTAGATCCGCACTTCGTCGTACTCGGTGCCGTTCACCGGGGGCTGCAGCTCGAACTCGACATCGGCGAGGGGGTTGTTCGGATCGCCGTTGTCGGTGCAGGTGACGTTGATCGCCGGGAGAGACGCGAAGTGGGTGATCTCGAGGGTGGTCGCCCCCGCGACGCTCGCATCAAAGCCCCCGATGCGGATCAGGTAGAAGCTGGCCGCGGTGACCGGCATGTTCTCGACGATCGAGCCGAAGCCGGCGCACGAGTCGCCCGCGCAGGCGAGCTGCAGGGGGCCGAGTCCGGCTCCGCAGAGGGAGG
>JAFMMO010000138.1 GCA_017859655.1 Pseudomonadota bacterium
CGAGGAACGCCCCGACACCACCCGGACCCCGTCCAGGTCCCATCCCGCCCCCCCGACCTCAGGGAGCCTCATGCTCGTCCGCTCGCAACGGAACAACCTCGCCCGGCGGTGCCCCGGACTCCGGTCGCGGCCACGCCTGCTGCCGGCGCTCCTCGCGCTCCCGATGCTGGCCCTCCCGCTGCTCGGATCGGACGGAGCGCGGCCCGAGGCCGACGACACGAAGGCCGCGAACTCGCCGAAGATCGGCGAGGAGGGGACCCCCTCGACGATCCGCCTCGATCAGGACGACCTCCCCGCCGACCGCTATCCGATCCAGTGGCGGGGGGACTGGCCCCGAGCTCGCGAGGAGGCAAGGATCCGCAATGTTCCCATCCTCCTCGTGATCCATCGGGACGGAGAACTCTTCTCCCGCGCCGCCCGCAGCTCCCTGTGGATCGACCGTGAGTTCATCGGCCTCGTCGACGACGAGTGCGTCCCCGTCCTGATCGTCTCTCCCCCCGCCGAGGGGGAGCCGCACCGCGAGCTCCCCGGGAGGGAGCGCTCCGGAGTCGGGCCGCTCTGCCCGATCGCGGGGACCCTCCCCTGCGCCGCACACGAGCATCTCGCCCGACAGATCCCGGAGAGCCTCCTCGGGGAGAGCGGTCGCTACCCGCTTCGCCGACTCGTAGCGCCGACCGGTGAGGTGCTCTGCGGGCCGTCGGAGCTGCCCCCGGGGATCGACGCCGGGCGCTTCAAGGATGCGATCCGGAGGGCCCGGGAGCACCTCCCCGGACCGGCCCTGACGCGGATCCAGTATCGCTTCGCCCTCGCGCGGCTCTCGCGGATCGCCGCCGGGCTCGCGGAGCGGGAGTTCCGATCCCCCGCCCTCGAGCTCGTCACCTTCCGTCGGGAGCAGGAGAACCTGCCGAGTGAGCTCCTCGCAGAGGCGGATCGCCTCGAGGGCATTCTCCGGGAGGAGGCGGGACGGATGCTGGAGAAGGCGCGGCTCGTCGAGGCGCAGCGAGGGGAGATCGCCCTGCAGATCTACCACCGGATCCATCAGGAGTTCCCCGGAACCCCCGAAGCGGCGATCGCGCAGGCGAAGATCACCTCCGGGCGTCCAGCCGACCGCTGAGTCCCGGCCCGCGGATCCGGGCCTGCGTCGAGAGAGCCCGGGTCAGAACATGCCGAGCTGGAGGCGGGCCGCCTCCGACATGCGCTCCGGCCCCCAGGGGGGATCCCAGATGACCCCCACCCGGGCTCCGGCGACCCCAGCCACCGCAGCGATCGTCCGCTCGACATCGCCCGGGAGGGTCCCGGCCACCGGGCAGTTCGGGGAGGTCAGCGTCATGTCGACATCGACCGCCGCGTCGTCGCTGATCTCGATCCGGTAGACGAGGCCGAGCTGATAGATGTCGACGGGGATCTCGGGGTCGTAGCAGGTCTGGATCGCCGCGACGACGCGCGCGCGGAGCTCCTCGGTGCCGCCGATGATGACCGCCTCGCCCGGATAGAGCCCGAGAGGCTCCGCCTCCGCCGGGGGATCATCCGGAGCCTGCTGCGGGCCCCTCTCGTCACTCTCGTTCGGATCGCTCATCGGGCCCCCTCGCTGCATCGACTGTGGCGGGTCTCCGGATCGCTCTTCGGTGGTCGGCCCGGCGGGCCGCCCGTCGCGATCACTCCGTGGTCACCGGCCCGTCCGCCGGCTGCTCCTCAATGGCGGCACGAAAGGTGTGCCACGCGAGGGTCGCGCACTTCACCCGGGCGGGGAACTCGCTCACGCCCCCGAAGACGAGCAGCTTGCCCATCTCCTCGCTCGCCTCGCTCGTCCCGGTGACGAGCCCGTGGAAGCGTCGGAAGACCTCCTCCGCCTCCTCCCGGCTCTTTCCTCGGAGCGTCTCCGTCAGGATCGAGGCGCTCGCGGTCGAGATCGCGCAGCCGCTCCCCTCGAAGCTCACATCCGCGACGGTTCCGCCCTCGAGGCGGACATAGACCGTCACCTCGTCACCGCAGAGGGGATTGTGCCCGTCCGCGTGATGGACATCCCCCGCATCCTCGTCGATCACCCGTCGGTTCCGCGGGCTCCTCGAGTGCTCGAGGATCATCTCCTGATAGAGGTCGCGCAGCTCGTTCATGCTCCGAAGAACTCCCGGACCACATGGATCCCGTCGATCAGCGCATCGACGTCCGCTCGGGTGTTGTAGGCCGCGAAGGAAGCGCGAGCCGTCGCCTGGACTCCGAAGTGACGCATGATCGGCTGGGCGCAGTGGTGACCGACGCGCACGGCGATTCCCTCCCGATCGAGGATCGTCCCCAGATCGTGGGGGTGGATGCCGTCGAGGGTGAAGCTGATGGCCCCGGCTCGCTGCCGCGCCTCTCCGATCTTCCGCATCCCCGGCACCTCGTCGAGGCGGGAGAGCGCGTGGTCGAGGAGGTCCGCCTCGTGGGCGCCGATCGCCTCGATCCCGACCCGCTCGATCCAGTCGATCGCCGCCCCGAGCCCGATGAACCCGGCGATGTCCGGGGTCCCCGCCTCGAAGCGCCACGGCGACTTGTTGTAGGTCGTCTCCTCGAAGGAGACCGACCGGATCATGTCCCCGCCGCCCTGGAAGGGAGGCATCGCCTCGAGCAGGATCTGGCGCCCGTAGAGGACCCCGCACCCGGTCGGACCGTACGTCTTGTGTCCCGAGAAGACGAGGAAGTCGCAGCCGAGCTCCTGAACGTCGACCCGGGAGTGCGGCACCGACTGCGCGGCGTCGAGGAGGACCGGGATTCCCCGCCCGTGGGCATGCTCGATCACCTTGCGGACATCGTTGACGGTGCCCAGCGCGTTCGAGACATGGACCAGTCCGATGAGGCGGGTGCGGTCGTTCACGAGCTCCGCGAGCCGGTCGAGCTCCAGCTCACCACGGTCATTCATCGGGATCACCCGGACCCGGGCCCCCCGCTCCTGACAGATCATCTGCCAGGGGACGATGTTGGCGTGGTGCTCCATGGCCGAGAGGAGGACTTCATCCCCCGGGCCGAGGTAGCGGCTCCCCCAGCTTCGAGCGACGAGGTTGATCCCCTCCGTCGCCCCACGGACGAAGACGATCTCGTGGACGTCCGAGGCGTTGATGAACCCGCGGACCTTCTCCCGGACCGCCTCGAACTGGTGGGTCGCCCGCTCGGAGAGGGAGTGGAGCCCGCGATGGATGTTCGCGTAGTCGTGGGCATAGAAGCGCCCGATCGCGTCGATGACCGACTGGGGCTTCTGGCACGAGGCGGCGCTGTCGAGGTAGACGAGGGGCTTCCCGTGGACCTCCTGGTGGAGAACCGGGAACTCCCGCCGGATCGCCTCGACATCGAACCGCTCCAGGGTCATGGGATCGGACCTCTCCGCCGTCACCTGCGATTCCTCTCTCCTCGACCTAGGCTTCCGCCCGGGCCCGCGAGAGGGAGGCCGCGAGCCGACCGGCCAGCTCCTCCCTCAGGAGATCATCCTCGATCGAGTCGAGCACCTCGCCCGCGAAGGCGTGGACCAGCATGTGGCGCGCCTCCACCGGAGGGATGCCCCGGGAGCGGAGGTAGAAGAGCGAGCTCTCATCCAGCTCCCCGACCGTCGCTCCGTGGGTGCAGCGGACATCGTCCGCGTGAATCTCGAGGCGCGGGCGGGTGTCCGCCTCCGCTTCGGCGGAGAGAAGCAGCGAGTTGGAGTTCTGCTTCGCGTCGGTCTTCTGCGCGTCCTCGTAGACATGGATCTTGCCCGTGAAGACTCCTCGCGAGCGCCCGTCGAGGACGCCGCGGTACATCTCCCACGACCGACAGTTCGGGTGAGCGTGGCGGAGCAGGGTGTGGTTGTCGACCTGACGATCCCCATCGAGGTGATAGAGCCCGTTGATGGTGCACTCCACCTCCTCCCCGTCGAGGAGCGCCTCGATCTCGTTGCGGGTCGTCCCCCCACCCACCGCGAAGAAGGTGTCGTGAAAGTGGCTCTCCGCTTCCTGCCGGACGGCGAGGAAGGAGATGTGATGGGCGGAGAGATCCTCCTGCGCGATCTTCACCCGGACGAGGCTCCCCCCCGTCGCGACGTGGACCTGGGTCACGGCGTTCGTGAAGGTCGTCCCCTCGCTCCGGTACTCCTCCACCACGGAGATCGAGGCCCCGGTCTCCACCTCGATCTGATGGCGGACATGGCTCGCTCCGGTGCCGCCCACCCCTCCCAGGCAGAGGATGTGGATCGGGCGCTCCTGCCGGGCCCCGGCCGCCGCGTGGATGCGGGCGCCATCCGCGAAGCAGGCGGTGTTCAGGGAGTGGAAGGGGTGCTCCCCTTCGGGGGCCTGCGCGAGGGACCGCTCCAGCGCGGCCTCTCCGCGCGCGATCGCCTCGGTCATCGTCTCCACCGTGATCCCGGGGGCGAGGGCCTCCCGGTCACTGAGATCCTCGCGGTAGAGGCCATCGACGAAGACGAGCCTCACCCCGTCGAGCGCGGGGACACGGTATCCCGAGATGTCCACTCCGGCATCGGCCGCCTCGATCGGCTCGCGGCAGGGGCCCTCGACGATCGACTTCACGCTCGAGTACCGCCACTCCTCATCCCGGCGCGTGGGGAAGCCGAGGAGCTCGAAGCGGTCCCGGCCCCCCTCCCGGAGGGAGGCGAGCCACGGTGGGGAGACCGCGAGGCGACGCTCGACGGTCCGGCGGGTCGACTCCACCCACTCGTCCGGCGCGGGCGCGCCGAAGCGGCGCGTGGTGCGGGCGTTCGCCATCGATCAGGCCCCTCCCCCGGCGCCGGAGGCGCTCGTCTCGAGCCAGGCGTAGCCCTCCTGCTCGAGCTGCTGCGCGAGCTCCTTGCCCCCGGAGCGCACGATGCGCCCCTCCGACAGGACATGGACATGGTCCGGCACGATGTAGTCGAGGAGGCGCTGGTAGTGGGTGACGACGACAATGCCCCGCTCCGAGGAGCGCAGCTGGTTGACCCCATCCGCCACGGTGCGGAGCGCATCGATGTCGAGGCCGGAGTCGGTCTCATCGAGGATGCAGAGCTTCGGGTCGAGGACCGCCATCTGGAGGATCTCGTTCCGCTTCTTCTCCCCCCCCGAGAAGCCATCGTTCACCGCGCGGTGGAGGAACTTCTCGTCCATCCCCACCAGCTTCATGCGCTCCCGCACGAGGGCGAGGAAGTCGACGGCGTCGACCTCCGCCTCGCCCCGGTACTTGCGGACGGCGTTGAGCGCGGTCCGCAGGAAGTAGGCGTTGGAGATCCCGGGGACGGCGACCGGGTACTGGAACGCGAGGAACAGGCCCTCGCAGGCCCGCTCGTCCGCCTCCAGCTCCAGCAGGTCGCGTCCCTCGAAGCGGACGCTCCCTCCGGTCACCTCGTAATCCTCACGCCCCGCGAGGACATGAGCGAGGGTGCTCTTCCCGGAGCCGTTCGGCCCCATGATCGCGTGCACCTCTCCGGCGTTCACCGTGAGGTCCAGGCCGCGGAGGATCGCGTTCCCCTCCACCTCGGCCATCAGGCCCTTCACTTCGAGCATGGTCGCTTCCTTCTCATCGGCGGGAGCGGGCTCCCGCGGTCGTTCTTGATCGATTCCGGTCCGGCGGGCTCGACGGGGGTTCGCGTCAGCCGACGCTCCCCTCCAGGCTCACCGCGAGCAGCTTCTGGGCCTCCACCGCGAACTCCATGGGGAGCTCGCGGAAGACCTCCTTGCAGAAGCCGTTCACGATCATCGAGACGGCATCCTCGGTCGAGATGCCGCGCTGGTTGCAGTAGAAGATCTGATCCTCCCCGATCTTCGAGGTGGTCGCCTCATGCTCGACCTTCGCGGTCGGGTTGCGGACCTCGATGTACGGGAAGGTGTGCGCGCCGCATCGATCGCCGAGGAGCATCGAGTCGCACTGGGAGAAGTTGCGCGCTCCCTCGGCCCCCTTCTTCACCTCGACGAGCCCCCGGTAGGTGTTCTGACCCCGGCCGGCCGAGATCCCCTTGGAGACGATGGTCGACTTCGTGTTGCGGCCGATGTGCACCATCTTCGTGCCGGTGTCCGCCTGCTGACGGTTCCCGGTGAGCGCGACGGAGTAGAACTCCCCGACCGAGTCGTCCCCCTGGAGGAGACAGCTCGGGTACTTCCAGGTGATCGCGGACCCGGTCTCGACCTGGGTCCAGGAGATCTTGGCGCGATCGCCGCGGCAGGCTCCCCGCTTCGTCACGAAGTTGTAGATCCCGCCCTTCCCCTCCTTGTCCCCCGGGTACCAGTTCTGGACGGTCGAGTACTTGATCGTCGCGTCCTCCATGGCGACCAGCTCGACCACGGCGGCGTGGAGCTGGTTCTCGTCGCGCATCGGGGCGGTGCACCCCTCGAGGTAGGAGACGGTGGCTCCCTTCTCCGCGACGATCAGCGTGCGCTCGAACTGGCCCGTACCCGCGGCGTTGATCCGGAAGTAGGTGGAGAGCTCCATAGGACACCGGACGCCCTCGGGGATGTAGCAGAAGGAGCCGTCGGAGAAGACCGCCGCGTTCAGCGCCGCGAAGAAGTTGTCGGTGTGCGGGACCACGGAGCCGAGGTACTTCCGCACCAGCTCGGGGTGCTCCTTCACCGCCTCGGAGAAGCTGCAGAAGACGATGCCGAGCTCGGCGAGCTTGTCCTTGAAGGTGGTCGCGACCGAGACGGAGTCGAAGACTGCGTCGACCGCCACGCCGCTCAGCTCCGCGGCGGGGGTGTCATCTTCCTCGACGACCCCGGCGAGGCGCTTCTGCTCGGCGAGGGGGATGCCCAGCTTCTGGAAGGTCTCGAGCAGCTCCGGATCGACCTCGTCGAGGGACTCCAGCTTCTTCTTCGGCTTCGGGGCCGAGTAGTAGATGATGTTCTCGTAGTCGACCGGCGGGTAGTCGATGAACGCCCAGTCCGGCTCCGCCATCGTCCGCCAATGGCGGTACGCGCGCAGGCGGTACTCGAGGAGCCACTCCGGCTCCTCCTTGCGGCGGGAGATCTCGGCCACGATCTCCTCCGACAGCCCGGGGGGGAGCGCATCCGCCTCGATGTCGGTCACGAAGCCGAACTCGTACTCGCGGTCGGCGACCTCCTGGAGGTCGATCTCCTCACGGGTCGCGCTGGGGACTCCGGCGGGCTCTCGCTCCGCTCCCATGGCACTCTCCTCGTTCAACGGGTGACTCCTCGCTCACCGGCTCCGCGCCTCGACGAGCGGGCCGGGGTCTTCCGGGAGGCGGAGGTCGCTGCGCTCCGCCCCGGTACGCGGGGGCTGCCCCCCGCTCTCGTCGCCGCGGCGCCGAAGAGGTCCAGCGGGCGGGCCATCTCCTCGAGGGAGATCGCCTCCACCGCCGCCTCCACCGCGTCGTTGATCCGCTGCCAGTTCGAGCGGACCGGACACCACGACTCCTTGTCGCAGTCGCCCGGCGCGGCCTCGACACACTCGGTGATCGCGACCGGTCCTTCGATCGCCCGGATCACCTCGCCGATCGTCACCTGCGAGGCGGGCCGGGCGAGGCGGTAGCCTCCCTTGACCCCCCGCTGAGAGATCAGCAGGCCCTCCCGCGCGAGGATCTTGAGGATCTTGCTCGCCATCGGCGGGGGAACCTCCGTCTCCTCCGAGAGGTCCCGCGCGTTGTGAATGCGAGCGGGGCCCTCCTGGGCGAAGCGGGTCAGGATCATGACCGCGTAGTCCGTTTGTCTGGTGATCTTCAGCATGGCGACTCCGTCGGGAGCTTCGGCTCCGCGGACCTCTCGGATCCAGAAAGAGGACCAGTTTGGTCCGGATTCGAGATTCTCGGAAGCGGTCCTCCCAGTGTCAACCCGCGCCCCCTCCCTTTCCGACGGATTCCGTGGTCGCAGGCTGAGCCCGAGCCTAAACTTGAAGGGCTGGGCCGGGCCACGGCCTGTTGAATCACACCCTCCTGCCCCACCGAGGTGGTCCCCTTGTCGAGCGGCGACGCGATCCCCAACGACCGCTCCCCCGTGAGCGTGCCCGTCGACGCTCCGGGCGTGCTCCGGGAGCTCTACGAGCTGGCGAAGCCGCGCCTGACGATGCTTGTCGTCCTCACGACCGCGGTGGGCTACTTCCTCGCCCACCCGGCCGGCCGGATCCTCCCGCTCCGCTCGCTGCTGATGACCCTCGTCGGTACCGCGCTCGTCGCCGCCTCCTCGAGCGTCCTCAATCAGTGGATCGAACGCGATCGCGACCGACGGATGCCCCGGACACGCCGGCGCCCCTTCGCCACCGGCCGCTTCGACGGTTCGGTCGCGACCCTCTACGCCCTGATCGCGGGGCTCGGAGGACTGTCGATCCTCTGCGTGGAGGCGAACCCGCTCGCCGCGGGGGTCGCCCTCGTCACGCTCGTGCTCTATGTCGCGGTCTACACCCCCCTCAAGACACGCCACTCCCTCAACACGATCGTCGGAGCGGTGCCGGGCGCGCTCCCCCCGCTCATCGGCTGGGCCGCGGCGAGCGGGAGCCTGCCTCCCGCGGCGTGGAGCCTCTTCCTGATCGTGTTCCTCTGGCAGATTCCGCACTTCCTCGCCATCGCCACGATGTACCGGGAGGACTACCGCCTGGGCGGCTTCCGCATGCTCCCGGTCGAGGACCCGAGCGGGATCCGGACCGCGCGCACGGCGCTCCTCTACACCGTCCTCCTCGTCCCGGTGGGGCTCTTCCCCGCGCTGCTCGGCCTCGCCGGGCCGATCTACGCGACCGCCGCGGGGCTCGTGGGAGTTTACTTCCTCGCCATGGCGATCCGGTTCGAGCGGGATCCGAGCCGCCCCCGAGCGCGGCGACTCTTCTTCGCCAGTCTGCTGCATCTCCCGGTCATCCTGCTCTTCCTCTGCCTCGACTCCCGGGAGGCGATCCCCTCCGTCCTCGTCCCGGTCCTCGGCGGTCCGCCCGCGTGAACACGGAGAGCGCGCCCCCGCCCCGAGCGATCCGCCCCCTCTCGGGGCTCCTCCTTCTCGTCGGCACCCTCGTCTTCATCCTGGGATCTATGGAGGGCGTGCGCTGGCTCTACCGCCTCTCCCCCCCCGACCCCCTGAACGGCTTCTCGGCGGAGGGTCTG
>JAFMMO010000139.1 GCA_017859655.1 Pseudomonadota bacterium
TTCGTCCCGTGCCACACGAGGACGCGGTGATTCCCGGTGTCCGCCACGAGGACCGCGCCGGGGACGCCGTTGATCGTCACGGTGGAATCGATGACGACATCGTTCGGCCCGCTGAGGACCGCTCCGTCCACGCTCGCGAAGCCCCCGTTCGGACCGGTCGAGACGAAGTCCGGCTGCCCGAGGACGACGCTCGCCGCCGCGTTGTCCGCGCTCGGCAGGGAGCTCCAGAGGAGGACTCGATGGTTCCCCTGATCGGCCACCGCGAGCTGGGTCCCCTCGACATGGATCCCCGCCGGCTGCCCGAGGGATCGACTCGAGGCCACTCCCCCCTGGTTCGGCTGGGAGCCGCTCAGGCTGGTCTGCCCGACCACCATCGTGGCGGGATCCCCGTTCTGGAGGGCGAGCTGACCCGTGTTCGTGTCCACGACCCCCGTGAAGACGAGGATCCGGTGATTCCCCTGGTCGCTGACGTAGAGGGAGTTCGACTCTGCGTGGTAGTGGACATCCACCGGGGTGTGGAGGGAGCTCGCGGTCGCGTTCGCGAAGGCGTCCGAGGACCGGTTCGGGAGGTTCTCGTCGAAGTCTCCCTGCCCGAGGACCACGTTCGCATTGGCGAAGTTCCCCGCCGGCAGCCCATCGAAGACGAGGACCCGGTGGTTCTGAGTGTCCGCCACGAAGCAGAGGTCGACCTCCGGACTGCCGAGGACCGAGCCCTCGAAGTGGCAGACCCCGGACGCGCCGAAGAACCCGGCCGGCCCGACGTTGGGGGAGCTGCCGTCCGTGTTCCCCGTGAAGAGCGAGCCGGGCTGTCCCGTGCGGAAGAAGGACGTACCCTGCAGGCCCACGTCGACCCCACCGGAACCCTCCTCGATGGGAGTCGGTCCCGTGGAGACGGTGTCGGTGATCGTGGGAGTGCCCGAGACCCCGAGGCCGCTCGCGCTCCCCACCGTGACCACCGCGGAGTCGAAGCTGCCGTTGACGGTCAGGCCCGGAGCGCTGTCGAAGGTGATGAGGACGGCGCGGTTCGAGAGGGCGGCGGTGAAGGGGGAGAGGATCGGCGAGAGGCCGAGGGAGTCACCGTCCACCGGCAGGAGGAAGTTGTCGGAGAAGCTCGCGCCGAGGGGGATCTGGATCGGCTTGTCGAAACCGACGAGCAGGGCGTCCCCCACATTCATCTCCCCGTTTCGGTCGAGGTCGGCGTAGGTGGCCGAGACGATCGTGGGCGGGGCGAGGGTCGCGTCCTCGATGACGATCGACGCCGGGCTGGTGCGGGCGTCGTCCCCCTCCAGGTCGGTGATCGAGAGGAGGTTCCCCTCACGCATGTCCATGGTGGAGAGTCCGGGGACGAAGTCGGCCCCCGCACCCAGGGTGACCTCGACCCACTCCGATGTGGGGACCGACTGACGCATGGTCGCCCCGGCCCCGAAGGTGTCGAGAAGGTCATCGAGGTCGAAGCTGAAGGCGGAGCCGGAGAGGAGGCGGACCGGCTCCGTGAAGGAGACGAGCACCACATCCCCGCCATCGACGCCATTCCCGTCCACATCCACGTAGGTCGCGGTGGAAACCGTCGGCCCGGTGGTGTTCGGGATGATGCCGCCGTTCGAACCTCCCCCCCCGGAGTTGCAACCGGAGAGGAGGACGGAGACGAGGGCGAGGACGGCCGCGAGCCGCCGAGTCGCGAGAGGGATCGTCCAAGAGGACTCGAGGGAGCGTCCCAGCGTGTTGTTGATCAAGGAAGGAGTTCCTTTCCCCGGTTCCTGTGTTCACCGCGGCGCGAGTGGAGCCCACTCGGCCCGGCGCCCGGAGCCGTCCGCGGGAGGGGACGGCACCTGCTCCATCTTCGGCGGGAGAGCCTTCGGTCTTGACCGTGACGAGAGGCCGGGAAGCAGGAACGCCCGCGCGGGGGAGGCGCGGGCGTTCGGGAGAGAGCAGAGCAGATGGAGGCCTACTGGAAGGCCCGGCACCAGGTCTCGAGGTCGGGGGCGATGGGGAAGACCTCGTCGAGGCGCGTGAGGGAGAAGAGCTCCCGGACCTCCTCGTTGAGACCGGCGAGGGCGAAGTCGAGCCCGTTCTGGTGGCATCGCTTCAGCATGGAGACGAGCATTCCGATCCCGGCGCTCGAGATGTACTCGACCCCGGAGAGATCGACCGCGATCCGCGGCGCTCCCCCCTCGATCGCCTCCAGGATCGCGCGGCGCGTCTCGAGGACACCGCCGTCGCACAGGTCCCCACACAGGCAGAGGGCCTGAACCGCGGGGGTGTTCCGGACCACGATCTCGATGTCCTTGCGCTCGTTGGTCACGGTTCACCTCCAGCCGAGTCGAGGTCCCGCTGATCAGGACCACTCCGTTCTTCGACCGAACGGGACGCAGCCTTGAGGAGAAAGTCGTGGGCGGGGCCTCCGCCGCGCCATTAGGAGGCGGAGTCGGATGAGGAAGGAGCCGCCCCCCCCCTGCTCGGGGAGGTGCGGCTCCTGAACACTTTTCGGATCGTAAGCGCGAGGCCTACCGCTTCGAGAACTGGAAGGACTTCCGGGCCTTCTTGCGCCCGTACTTCTTCCGCTCGACCATTCGAGAGTCCCGGGTCAGGAACTTGCCGTCCCGGAGCGTCCCTTCGAGCTCGCCGTTCGCGGACAGGAGGGCCCGGCTGAGCCCCATGATCACGGCCCCGACCTGACCGCTGGTCCCGCCGCCGCGGATGTTCGCCCAGACGTCGTAGGTCGAGGTGGAGCGCGTCGAGCGGAGCGGCTCGAGGAGGCGCTCCTGATCGGTCCTCAGGTAGAAGTAGGTCTCCATCGGCTTGCCGTTGACCTGGATCTTCCCGGTCCCGGGCTTGATCCGGACGCGCGCGACCGCCGTCTTCCGACGCCCGGTCCCCCAATGGTAGCCGGCTGGCTTCTTGGCCACTTTCATCTCCTCCAGCGAACTCAGGAGTTCGTGATCGTGATCTTCTCGAAGTGCTTCGCCTGCGCCGCGAGGTTGTGCTCGGGGCCGGGGAACACCTTCAGCTTCCGGATCATCTGGCGACCGAGGCGCGTCTTCGGCAGCATGCGCTGGACCGCGAGGCGGATCACCTGCTCCGGCTTCTGCTCGAGCATCCACTCGAGGTTGTTCTCCTTCATGCCGCCCAGATATCCGGTGTGGTAGCGGTAGATCTTCTGCTCCCGCTTGTTTCCGGAGACCTGAACCTCACGGGCGTTCGTCACGACGACGAAGTCCCCGGTGTCGAGGTGCGGTGTGTAGGTCGGCTTGTTCTTGCCCATGAGGATCTGCGCGATCCGCGTCGCCATCCGACCGAGGGTCTCTTCGGATGCATCGACGTGGTACCACCGACGCTGGATCTGGTCGGGGCGCGCCATGAAACTCTTCTGGATCGCGAAGCGAGGCATCGTCTCGGTCTTCCTTCGATCGAGGGGGCCGCTGCCGAACGGGCGACCTCCGGGGTCGTCCGGTGACGGGACCGTCCCAAGGACGGAGTCAGCAGCAGTGGGCTCGAAACCGTCAGGAAGGATGGTTCCCGAAGTTCCCGAGCATTGGAAGCCGCGGATTCTAGAAACAGCCCCATCGGGTGTCAACCCCGGATGTCTCGTACTTGCAAGGGTTTCCGGGATTCAGGGCCGTTTCGGGGCAGAGGCCGCCGCCGAACGGGAGAGCCCGAGGAGGATCTCCCCGGCGCGATCCACCCCGCGGTCCCCGATGAGGGGCAGGCGGTGCTCGAGGCGGGCCCGTAGGTTCCCTCTTCGGTCGCCTCCCTCGATCGCGCACCAGGCCCGGAAGGCCTCTCCGGAGATCAACGGGGTCGGGAAGGGGGTCTTTGCCCCTCGAGCCCACGCCAGAGCGGTCTCCGGGGCGTTGCGGCGGGCGTCGACGATCGCCGGAGCGGTCTCCCCTCCCCCGACCAGAATGACCTCTCCGGTCCCGGGAGGGTGGTAGCAGCGAGCGTCGGGGAAGACCTGGAGGAAGGCGCTCGCGATGGCGGCGAACTCCTCCGGAGCGATCCGGTAGAGCTGGATCCAGTGGATCGCCACGCCTCCGGGCCGGAGTCTCTCTCGGACCAGCTCGTAGAAGGCCTCCGTGAAGAGGGGGGCGCTCCACGGAAGCCACGGCTCCGAAGGCTGGCAGACGATCGCGTCCCACCCCTGCGACGTGCGGGCGAGGTAGCTCCGCGCGTCCTCGAAGAGGATCCGTGGCCCTCCCCCACCCTCGGGGAAGAGGACCCGACTCTCCCGAGGGAACGCCTTCCGCCCGGCGGGAGAACGGAGGGCGGCCGCGACCTCCGGCTCCAGCTCCAACGCGGTCACCTCTCCCCGCCAGTTCTCGACGGCCGTGGCCACGGTTGTTCCCCCTCCGAGGCCGATGGCGAGGAGGGAGCCCTCTCCGGGACCCTCGACCGAAGGGAGGAGGCCGAGGAGCACCTCCGTCGGGAGATCGGCGAAGGTGGGGAGTTCGGGGTCGATGGCGACGGATCCCTCGATCCGTCCTCCGACCCGCAGATACGCGGCGTTCTGACGGGGCGCAACCTCGATGGCGACCTTCGCGATCCTCCCCTCTCCAAGGTAGGTGACCTCGCGCTCGCGCCAGCCCTCCAGCGCCTCTCCAGCGGCGATGCTGCCGCGATCCCAGGCGTAGATCCCCACTCCGAGCAGCGCGGGGTCCCACCGGCGTCCGCTCTCGAAGAAGGCGCCCCCCGCCAGAAGGAGGAGCGGGATGAGGATGAGCCGGGAGCGGCCGACGCCGGACCGCAGGGTCCAGAGGACGAGTCCGAGGGCCGTGGCCGCCGCGACCCCCCGCAGGGCGACCTCGCTCCCGAAGCGGGAGAGAATGACCACTCCCCCTCCCCAGGCACCCAGGGCGCCTCCGATGAGCCAGGCGGCTTCGAGCGGACCGGCCAGCCTTCGCAGACCCGGGGCGTCCTCACTCCCTCGTGCGAGGAGCAGGGGGAGGATCGCCCCGGCGCCCAGTCCGACGGGCACGACGACGACGGCTACCGCAGCGAGCTTCCAGAGGGTGGGCGCCAGAATTGCCTCCGGTGGGAAGCTCCCCAGGCGGGCGAGCAGGAAGGATGGCAGGGAGGGGATGGTGAGCGAGGCGGCTCCCTGCATCAGGAGCCAGAGACTCCCCGCGCCGACGAGAGGGCCATCGGTCCCCCAGCGGTCGAGGAGCCGTGGCGCGGCACGCGCGGCGGCCGCCGCCCCGATGAGGGTGGCCGCGGTGGCGGAGCCGAGGACGAGAAGGCTGGCCCCCAGAAGCTCCCCCAGCAGTCGGGTGACGACGAGCTGGTGCGCGAGGGTCCCCGCTCCGACGGCGGCCGCGAGCAGGAGCGCTCCTCGCGAGGAGGAGCCGGCCCTCGGAGCGCTCGGCGCCACGGGTGAGGAGACCTCCCTCGGCGCGTTCCTCGCCATGGAGTGCAGCAGGGCGAGGGAGGCGAGCAGGAATCCCGCTGTCCACCGCGGGCCGAGGAGGGGCAGCAGGAGCGCCGGGAGGGCGAGGGCCCCGAGCGCGCTTCCGAGGTCGTTGGCGGAGAGCCACCGGCCGACCCTCTGGCGGGTTCCTTGAAGGTCCGGGCTCCCCACGCCGTACCACGCGATCGGCAGGGCACCGAAGGGGAGGGCGGGGATCAGGACGCAGAGCGAGCCGAGGAAGCGGACCGAGGTCCGTCCAAGGTCCGCCTCGAGGAGCAGGGAGGGGAGCAGCTCGAGGATGAGGGCGCCCAGGGCGAAAGTGCCAAGGGAGGCGAGGCACCAGAAGCGCGGGGTTCCTCGCCCGCTCCCCGCGATGAGCCCGCCGATCGCCGAGCCGAGGAGAAACGACCCGAGGGTCCATCCGAGTCCACCGGCGTCGGCCCCGATGATGAGCGCGCCCGCCCGTGCGAGGAGGAGCTCCGCTCCGAGGAGAACGAAGCCGCAGATGAAGAGCGCCGCTTCCCCGCGGGACTCCACGCTTCTCCGCAGGTCCGCGGCAGCGCTCACGGCCCCTGCCCTTCGCCGACGGAGGGACCGGTCGCTGGTTCCGCCCGGTCTTCCTCGCCGGGGATGCCTTCCGCGCTCTCCCCTTCCGCGCTCTCCTCTTCCGCGCTCTCCTCTTCCGCGCCGTCCCCTTCCGCGCTGTCACCGTTCGCCCCATCACCATTCCGTTCGCCGGCAGAAGGGGAGGGCCTGTCGGGGCCCTTCGCGTCCCCCCCCTCCGCGGAGGGGGCGCCCACGGCTTCCTGGTAGAGGGTGACCCAGCGCTCGATGGCCGCGGGGTCCTCCGATCGCTGCGAGAGACCGGCGAGGGAGCGCAGGATTCGCTCCCCCCGGACTCCGGCCTCGTACTCGCCGGCGAGGACAGCGAGGGCGGTCGCCGGGCCGGAGAGGCGCCGTGAGACCTCCGCCGCCTCGACCGCGGCGGACTCCCGCTCGAGAGGGGTCGCGACTTCCCGATGACGCTCATACCAGCCGGAGGCCTCCTCGAGGCGGGCGTCGCGCTCCGTTTCCTCCCCGGCCCTCTCCGCCTCGACCGATCGGCGCACGAGGAGCCGCGCGATCGCGTGACGCAGCTCGATGCGGCGGCCCCGCTCCTGAGGCCCTTCGGCATTCCGCTCCGCCTTGATGAGCGCCTGGGTCGCGTCCGCGAGGCGGCCCTCGGCGAGGAGGCGTTCGTGCAGCATCAGAAGAGCGGAGACACGGGAGGGATCCGCCCCCCCGGTCGCCTGCTCCTCCCGGGCCCGCTGGCGCGCCCGAGCTTGCGCGAGTCCTTGTCGGGCCCGCTCCTCATCCGGCACGACGGTGAGAATGGTCTCGAAGATCCGCTCCGCCTCGGACAACTCTCCCTGACCGAGCACGACCTCCCCCAGAGAGAGGAGGGCGGGGAGGTGCTTCGGATCACCGTCGAGGATCTCCTCGAGGAGGGCCCGCGCGCCCGCGACATCGCGGAGGATCATCCGGCACTCCGCCGCCTTGTAGAGGGCGCTCGCGCGGTTCCCCGTGGGCCCGATCCGTTCCGCCGCCCGCTCGAAGGCCTCCCGCGCCGCGGCCCAGAGCTCCTGCCCCTGACGCAGGACCCCCACCTGGTACCAGATGGCCGCGAGCGCGCGCGGGTCCTCGGTCGAGGCGAGAGTGTCCACGAGAGCCTCCTCCGCCGCGGGCAGATCGCCCCCCTCCGCGAGATGCGCGGCGATCAGGAGGCTCGCCTGAACCCGGAGGGGGTCCGGCGCATCGAGGGCGACCAGCCTCCGGGCGCACTCGAGGGCGAGGGCCTCCTCCCCGCGCCGCGTCCTCAGCTTCATCAGCTCGGTCCAGACGAGCGGCTGCTCCGCCACGGGAGTGCCGTCGGTGTCGAGCTCCTCGAGCAGAGCGGTCAGGTGCCCCACCGCGATCTCCAGGTCCTCCGGGCTCTCGGAGGTCGCGAGGATCCCGGCGCGGATCTGCAGGGTCTGGAGGTAGTAGCCCTGCTGGAGGGAGTCCCGGGCCACCGGAGCCCAGAGCTCGGCGGCGCGACCGAGGGCGAGGACCGCCTCGTCGGGGCGGGGCGGCTGCAGCTGCCAGGCGGAGTTCCCCCACCCGAAGTGGGCGCGCGCGCATCGAGGATGAACCTCCGCTGCCGAGCGCCACAGGGCGTAGGGGCTTCGCCAGTCCGCGAGGCGGTCGACCGTCACGCCACCTGCGACGAGGAGGAGCAAGGCCCCGGCCGCGAGGGCGAGGTCGGGGCTCCTCCGCACGAAGGACCCCAGGGCCCCGGCGCCCACCATGAGGAGTGCGATCGATGGGAGATAGAGATGGTGCTCCGCAAAGCGCTCGGGGTGCGGGATCCACTGGGCCACCGGTGCGATGGTGACGAGGAAGAGGAGCACGGAGATCGAGGTGAGCGGATTCCGCCTTCGAAGGAGGAACGCAGCGAGGATCGAACCGGCGATGCCGATCCAGGCGAGCAGGCTCGAGGCCGGCTCGAGCCAGCCGGTGGAGGGAGGAAAGGCGTCGAAGGAATGGTCGACCGAGAGCGGGTAGGGGAGCAGGAAGAGCCGCACATAGGAGAGGATCGCGCGCCCGGAGGTCAGGAACGCGGAGAGGGGAGATCCCCCCCACCAGTCACTTCCCCCCCCGGGGTTCTGACTCCCGAGCAGGATGAAGACGAAGAGAGAGGTGGCCACGAAAGTGGGGAGCAGGAGCGGCAGGCGATCCAGGACGCGTCGGACTCCGGGTCGGTCTCCTCGCGCGGGCTCCGCCAATCCCTCGAGGAGAAGGAGGGTGACGGGGAGGGAGGCCGCCATCTCCTTCGTCGCCAGCGCGCACCACGCGATCGCCGCAATGAGGAGGCCCCGGCCCCAGCCACCGCTCTCCCGCCCCCGCAGGTAAAGGAGGACGGCCAGGAGGTAATGAAAGAGAAAGAGCACATCCCGGCGTCCGGAGATGTACGCGACCGACTCGGTCTGGATCGGGTGCGCGGCGAAGAGCAGCCCGAGGAACGGGGCCGCCCAGAGTGGGCCGCGCGGCGCGATGGTCCGCACGATGAGGACGAGGAGGAGCGTGTTCAGCGCGTGAAGGAGGATGTTGTGCAGGTGGAAGACCTCGGTCCCGGGCTCCCCCGTGTTCGGATCGAAGTTTTCGAGCGCCCGTGTGGTGAGGGCGTCCACGCGGAGGGAGAAGAAGCGGATCGGTCGGAAGGCGGTCCGGACCGGGCTCTCCGCCTCCTCCGGTCGGAAGATCCCCCCCAGCCGGTCGAGGAGCACGCGCGCCTCCCCCCCTGGCCCTTCGTAGGGGCGCCAAAGCTCCTCGTTCTCCACGACGAGCTTGCGATCATCGAAGACGAACTCTCCCTCGACCACCGGGAGGTAGAGCGCGAAGGCGAGCGCCGCGCAGAGGAGGCCCACACCCCAGCCGGAGCGCGCCGGCCGGGAGTGAAGGGGGGCCTCCTCGGTCCCCGAAGGGGACACCCCCGTGACTTCGAGGGAAGGGGGATTGGGCGGTCGCGCCTCGACATCGCGGTTCATGCCACCTCCCGGATCAGCGCCGCGAGCCGGCTCGC
>JAFMMO010000140.1 GCA_017859655.1 Pseudomonadota bacterium
TCACCCAGCGGGCGCAGTCCGTCTTCGGCGAGCTGAGCCGGGGCGAGGCGGGGATCACCCTGCAGATGCAGAAGGCGCTCGAGCTGGAGGAGATCGGCAAGTACGCCGAGGCTGTCCAGATCTACCAGGGGATTCCCGCCACCATCGATGACGATGGCTCCACTCAGCAGGTCGGGGCCTACCACCGAGCGCGCGCGGGAGTGGGTCGCTGCTCCTTCCTCGAGGCGAAGACCCGAGGGGAAGGCGCGGCGGCGGCGTCCGCCGCGATCTCGACCCTGCAAGGAGACCTCAAGGCCGCGGAGACCGCCCGGGATGTCGTCGGCCAGATCGTGCTCCTCTTCGAGATCGCCAAGATCCAGGCGGACGAGGAGGTGGGGCAGCGTGAGGCCGCGCTCGCGACCCTCGCTCCCCTGGTGGACCGTATTTCCGGAGACAGCCGCTACCGGGAGATCGCCCTCCGCTACCTGATCACGCTCCACAACGAGGTCGATCCGGCCCGACCGGAAACGGGGACGAGCCCGGACAAGGCGGAGGCGGCCCTCGCCGCGATGAAGTCCTCCTTCTACGAATCGACGAACTACCTGATCGCGCTCTACGAGACCGCCTCGGCGTATGACGGGTTCGGGACGGTCGAGAGCGCCCGTCGCGCGGCCGAGTTGATCCGCGAGTACATGGCGCACCCCGAGGCGGGAGTCGCCGAGTCCGCTCCCGGCGTTCGGCTCGGCTTCGCCCGGATCCTCATGGACGGCGACCTGCACGCCGAAGCGAACGACATCCTCGGCACGGTCCGTAGAGAAGTGGGGGACGACCCTGCGTTCGCCTACATCGTGACCTACCTGCTTGTGAAGTCCGCCAACCTCACCGATCAGCACCGGGAGGCCCTCGCCGCCTGCGAGTCCTTCGAGGAGACATTCGGTGCGGAGCTCCTGCAGGGGAGCTTCGAGGAGGCGCCCTTCATCTGGTACCAGTACGCTCTCGCTCACCTCGGCATGAGGGAGCAGGACAGAAGCGATGCACACCTCACCGAGGCCGGAAAGCAGCTCGAGTCCGCCTACGCGATCTTCAAGCAGCGGATCGACTCTCTGGTCGCGAACGACCGGGAGATCCCGCCCCTCCTCGAGAAGGAGCGCTGGAACGTCTTCGTGACGTGGCTCAAGGTCCTGGAGGGGCAGAAGCTCTACGACCGGGCGAAGAAGGTGATCCTCGCCGAGCGGACGATCATCGGGCGTGACAAGTTCGCGCCGCCCGCCTTCCAGGCCCAGATCGACGAAATCGAACGGGGGCTCCCGTGAACCGCATCCTCGTCCCAGCGCTCCTCGGCGCCACCCTCCTGCTTCTCCCCGCCGACCGCGCCCTCCGCGCGGACGACCTCGTCATGGCGGACGGGAGTCCCTCCATCACGGGCGTCACCGTGCGAGAGGCGACCTGGGAGGAGATCGAGTACAAGATGCCCTCGGTCAGTCGGAACTCGAAGATCCCCGCCGAGCGGGTGGACGAGATCGTCTGGACGAGCGAGCCCCCGAGCCTCGTGCGCGGTCGGGCCGCTCTCGCCAAGGGAGACTTCACACGAGCGCGGAGCTCCTTCCAGAACGCCACCACCCTGAATCAGCCTTTCTTCGCCGCGACCGCCCAGTTCATGCTCGGCTGGACCGAGCTCACCTGGGCGAAGCAGGACCCGAGCCATGTGGGCGCCGCGGTCACCGAGCTGCAGAAGTTCGTCAGCGCCGCCCAGGGTGCCAAGCACTACTACGTCCCTCAGGGCGCACTCGCCCTCGCGGAGGCGCACAGCATGGCCGGGGACTACGCCAAGGCCGAGAGTGCCCTCTCCAGCATTGCGGGCGGAGCCATGGGCTCCAAGTGGGTCGAGGCCGCCAAGCTCAAGCGTGGCCAGGTCCAGCTCGCCCAGGACAAGTTCCGGGAGGCGCGGGAGCTCTTCGGCGAGGTGCAGGGGAGCTCCAATCCCCGCTTCTCCATCGAGGCCCGGGTCGGCTACGCTGCCTGCCAGGTCGGTCAACAGCAGTGGGAGGGGGTCGCCAAGACCCTCGAACCGGTGCTCGGCTCCGCGGACCGCGATCGGAACAGCCAGCCCCCCCGCTACGGGGACATCCGCGCTCAAGGGTGGATCGTCCTCGGTCAGGCCGAGGAGGGAGGGGCCGGTGGCGACGAGGACAAGCTGAAGTTCGCGCTCTACCACTACCTCCGCGCCTCGGTGGTGGCCGTGGGGGGCGGGGAAACCTTCGCGGAGGCCCTGTACCGCGCGAAGAAGCTCTACGAGAATCTCGGAAACGCCGATCGGGCCAGCCTGATCGATCAGAGGATGAACCAGCTCTGCCCCAACTCCCCGTGGACGAAGCGCTGAGCTCTGGATCTTGGATCACGCGAGGCGGGCGGGCTGCCCCCCTCGTGACCGGGGGGTCGACCGCCGGTCGAGAGTCGAGCTCGAATCTCATGCCCGCGGAGCGATGAGCAAACGGGGCGATGGGCAATCAGGAAGACGACCCCTCCCGACCCACGCGGTCCGGAGGATGATCGGAGAGGTGAACAGCATGATCGCGAATGTGACTCGGAACACGCGTTGGCCGCTCGTCGGCATCCTCGCGCTGCTCTTTGTCGTGGCCGTCGCAGGACCCGCGCTCGCGCAGTCCGAGGGCGCGACGGTGACGAAGCGGACCCTTGGCGACAACATCGCGGCCGCCGGTACCGTCGGAGTGGTGATCATGCTGCTCTCGGTGGCGGGCCTCTCGCTCGTCATCACCTTCGCCATGCAGATTCGCCGGGACATCCTCGTCCCGCCCGAGCTCCTCGGGCACGTGGAGGGCCTCTTCGAGGAGGAGGACTACGACCAGGCCCTGGAGGTCGTGGAGCAGCAGCCGAGCTTCCTCTCCTCCGTGCTCGCGGCGGGGCTCCCCCGCATCGATCGCCCCTACCATGACATCGAGGCCTCCATGGAGGAGGCCGGGGAGCAGGAGGCCGCCGTCCTCCACCAGAAGATCGGCTACCTCTCGCTGATCGCGTCCGTGGCTCCGATGCTCGGACTGCTCGGTACCGTCATGGGGATGGTCGCGGCCTTCGACAAGATCGCCAGCTCGGCCACCTCTCCGAAGCCGGCCGAGCTCGCGGACGGGATCTCCCAGGCGCTGATGACCACCATGATGGGACTGACCGTGGCGATCCCGATGTCGGTGGCCTACTTCATCTTCCGGAACCGCGTGATGAACTCGATCATCGAGGTGTCGAACATCGCCACCGAGCTGATGGATCGCTTCGACCATCCCCCCGAGCACTGAGCCTCACTCGTCGATCCGACCCGAAGCGCGGGCGTCCCGCGCTGATTCCAAAGCCACCCGGACCGGCTCCGCTGAGGAGAGCTGAGGAGAGCTGAGAATGGCCAAGAAGCAGGACTACGGGGTCGAGCAGGACATGACCCCGATGATCGACATCGTCTTCCTGTTGATCATCTTCTTCATGGTCGTCACCGAGCTGACCCTCAATCAGGCGGAGCTGGTGCTCATGGTGGCACCCCAGGCGGAGGTCGTCGAACCGGACCCCGGCCAGCGGGTCGTCACGATCGACATCAGTCTCGACAAGGATGGGGAGACGGAGATCATCTCCATCAAGGGCGGAGAGGACCTCTCGAAGGAGGACCTTCTGGTGAAGGCCCTTCGGGCGGAGGTCACCGCCTACAACAAGTTCGACCCGAAGCCGAACAACCCCGGTGAGAAGAACAGCGCGCTCGCCGTCATCATCCGGGCGGATCGGCACGCCGACAACAAGGCGTTGACCCAGGTCTTCGCGGCCTGCGCCGAGGCGACGATCTACAAGGTCAGCCTCGCCGCGCAGAACGAGAAGCTCGAAAACCCGTACGCCGAGCAGTAGAGGGAGGAGGAGAAAATGCCCCTGCCCCCACATGTGCTCCGCCGGAAGCGGAGGAAGAAGGACGCGGAGGAGATCTCCGCCGAGCTCGACATGACCTCGATGATCGATGTCGTGTTCCTGCTGCTGATCTTCTTCATGTGCGCGACCAAGTTCAAACAACCCGAGGGAGAGCTGACCACCTATCTCCCGCGGGATCGAGGCACCTCCGGAGGCTCCCCGGTGGTCGATCCCGGCTGCCGCATCACGATCTACAAGGAGGGGAGCGAGATCGTCGCCTGGCGCGGCAACAACTCGCGGATCCCCACCCGGAGCAGCGTGAACGAGGCCGACGATCTGCAGTCCGCCCAGGCGGACTACGAGGACCACTACGGCATCATCGGACCCGATCTGGACATCCTCCGTCAGCAGATTCAGCTGCGGAAGGACACCTACATCGGGGGGAGCGCGGACGGTCTGCCCGTGATCATCGCGGCGGACGAGAATGTCCCGACCATGTACACCGTCGCCGTCGTCGACATCTGCAAGGAGATCGGGATCCGGGCGATTTCCTTCGCCGCTCCCGAGCACGAGTACTAGAGGACGCTTCCCTCGATCGCCCGCGCCGTCGCGGGAGGGTTCGAGGTCGGCCGGGGCCGCCCTGGCCAGGATTCGCCCGCATTGATCGTTTCTCGGCCATCCACAGGGGTGTGGGGGAGTCGAGGAGAGGTTCGAGACGCCCTCGGAGGGGTCCGGGATCGTCCACCAAGTCGCGCGCGGGCGCGGCGGACACAACCAGCACCGACCCCGGGTGACGGGGCGATGACAGCGATCGGGGACCCTCTACGGGCTCTCCGATCAGGGCGAGGACCGCAGTCCGCCCGAAACGACTGGAGAGGCCTCTGGAGCGCGCCTGCGTGCTCCGGACCTCGGAAACTCGATGAAGATCCCCTCGCCGTCGGGTGAGGGAACAGAAGCACAGCCTCGCGGTGCGAGGCGGAGGAAAGGGCTCCATCGTGGTCACACGCCATCACGAGATCGAGCATGGACCCGGTCGCGGGTCGGGCTTCCTGAAGGGCGGGCTGCTCACCGTCGCCCTCTCCCTCCTGGCGACCGTCGGTTGCTCCGGTCCCCAGCAGGGAACTGTGGCTGCCGCCCCCGTCATGGAACCGGCCGCCCCCGTCAACAACGCCGCTCCCGCGGAGCCGATCGCACAGGACGGTGCCGATGACCCGCGTGTCCGCGATGTCTTCGAGAACCTCTCGCTGACCGATCAGGAGAAGCGGCGCGCCGCCGAGTTCTACCTGAACCAGGCTCGCAAGAACTTCGGCGACGGGGACTACCGCTCGGCCGCCGAAAACTTCGAGAAGTCCCTCCAGAACAACCCGACCTCCCGCGATGCCCGGGACGGGCTCGCGGAGAGCCTGATGCTCCTCGGCCGGCGCGATGGGGAGATCCAGTCGGTCATTCAGCAGCTGGGCGAGGAGATCGTCGTCGGTCAGCAGGCGCGCCTCGTTGAGGTGCGTCAGCACATGGAGAAGGCCCGCGCCTACCTGCAGGAGGGGGATGCGACGAACGCCCTGAGCGAAGCGAGTCGGGCGCGTGAGCAGTTGATCTACTTCAACTACGACGTCGACATCACCGAGCTGCAGGCCGCCGCGACCGCCCTCTACGACGAGGTTCGGGATGCCAAGCTCCGCCTCGACGCAAGGCTCGACCGTGACCGTCAGGCCGCGGCCGCCGAGGAGGCGGACCTTGTCCGTCGCCGCGACGAGGAGCGCAAGCAGGCGCGGATCGCCGCGCTCGTCTCGCGCGTCAAGGACGCCATGATCCAGCGCAACTACAAGGTCGCGCTGGAGACTGCCGAGCGGATCCTGGATCTCGATCCCCAGAACGATGTGGCCAAGCGGCTCCGTGAGCGCGCGAACTCGTTCCTCATGGATCAGCGTCGCGTGGACATCATGGACAAGGACGCGGACCAGATCACCCGGGTCTGGGAGGATCTGGGCCGCATCACGATCCCCTACGAGGACCCCTTCAATTTCCCGGAGGAGCGCTTCTGGCGCGAGGAGGTCCAGCCCCGGCTGGAGGGCCTGCGGAACCTCAGCTTCGAGGAGTCTCCGGAGGTCCGCCAGATGCGGCGGGAGCTGGCGAAGGAGTATCCGAGCTTCGTCTTCCCCGAGAGCACCATGGGCGACGCGATCTCCTACATCCGAACTCTCTCCGGCCTGAACATCACCGTCGATCCGGAGATCGATCTCGAGGAGAACACGGTCAACCTCAGCATCCGTGACGTGAAGCTCGGAGAGGCGCTCGATCTGATCCTCGAGCACACGGGCTTCGCCTACACCTTCAAGGAGAACACGCTCTTCATCACGACCCCGGACAACGCCTTCGGGGACAAGATGTTCGACGTCTACAACATCACGGACCTCCTGAACAAGGTGAAAGACTTCCCGGGACCGCAGATCCGCGTCTCCTCGACCGACGATGAGGACGAGGGAGCGGGGAACCCGTTCAGCTTCGGCGACGACGAGGATGACGAGGAGCCGCTCACCGGCGAGGACCTCGCCGAGCTCATCATCGAGTCGACCGGGGGAGAGGATGTGTGGGACGAGTCCGGCTCGGAGATCGTGCCCTCCAGCGGACAGCTTCTCATCACCGCCACCCGCGAGCTCCACCTCGCCACGGCGAGCTTCCTCGAGAACCTCCGAGCCAACTCGGATGTCTTCGTGATCGTCGAGACCCGCTTCATCGACATGGTCGACGACTTCCTCGAGGACATCGGCGTCGACAGCCGCAATCTCGGCCAGCCGCCGGGACAGGGCTTCGGTACTGCGTTCGGCACCCTGAACTCGGCGCGGACCGGCGGCACCGACATCGGCTTCAACAACCTCGGTGACCCGACGAACCCCGCGCTGGCCATGGGACAGGATCGCACCGCGGGCCGGATCGAGCATGTCCTCGACGGATTCGTGGGCGCGGCCGCGGGAGAGCGCCTGACCTCCGCCCTGCGCGGGCTGACCCTGCAGGTCACCTGGCTCGATCCGTTCCAGATCAACGCGATCGTGCGGGCGACCCAGGAGCAGCGCAGCGCGCGTACGGTCACCGCCCCGCGCGTGACCGCCTCGAACGGCCAGCGCGTCCATGTCTCCGTGATCACCCAGCGCTCGTACGTCCAGGACTACGAGCTCGTCTCCGGGGGAACCGGTCAGGTCGTCTCCGAGGTCGCCGACCCGGTGATCGACACCTTCCAGGACGGGGTGGTCCTCGATGTCCGTCCGGTGATCAGCTCCGATCGGAAGTACATCACCCTCGATGTCCGACCGACCCTCGCGAGCCTGATCAACGGCGTCATCTCGACCGTCACCATCAGCCTGGGAACCCTGAACACCGCCGCGAGTCAGGTCGAGATCGACCTGCCGGAGATCTCGCTCCAGCAGGCGTTCACCTCGGTCACCGTGCCGGACGGCGGAACGGTGCTCCTCGGTGGTTTCCGCAGTCTCAACGAGCGGAAGTACGAGTCCAGCGTGCCGCTCCTCGGGAAGATCCCGTTCTTCAAGAACGCCTTCCGTCGTAAGGCCTACCTGAACGAGAAGCGGTCGCTCTACATCCTCATCACCGCCAAGGTCGTCGACCTGCGCGCCGAGGAGCGCGATCTCTACAACTGATCCTCGGGTCGGGAGCGGCGCGCCCGCTCGCTTCCCCGGAGCGGGAGCCCGAGGCTCCGCTCGAGAACCACGTCTCGTCCCGGGTGGGGTCTGCGGCCCCGGTCATCTCGGTTCGAGGCGTGGTTCTTCCCATCTCGGCGGTCCGGGGACGGATCCCGAGGAGTCGGGCCGACGAAGCCCGCGGAGAGGCCGGCGTCATGCTGCGCGCGATCTTCTTCGACATCGACAACACGCTCTTCTCCACCCGGGAGTTCGCCCGCAGGGCGCGAGCGGCGAGCGTCGAAGCGATGATCCAGGCCGGGCTCCGGATCGATGCTCCCACCCTGATCGCCGAGCTGGATGAGGTCGTCCGAGAGTTCAGCTCCAACTACGAGCGCCACTTCGACAAGCTGCTCCTCCGGCTCCCGCGCCGGGTGACCCGTGGCCTGAATCCGAGTCTGATCGTGGCCGCTGGAATGGTCGCCTACCACCAGACCAAGTTCCGCCACCTCGAGCCGTTCGAGGACGCGTACGAGGTGTTGCGGAGACTGGCGCGCACGGAGCTGGTCCGGGGGATCATCACCGAGGGACTCGAGGTGAAGCAGGCCGAGAAGCTCGTCCGGCTGAAGGTCCATGAGTTCCTCACCCCGCACGCGATCTTCATCTCCCACCAGATCGGCATCTCCAAGCCGAACCCGAAGCTCTACCAGCGCGCCTGCGGGGACCTGAACCTGAAGCCTTCGGAGTGCATGTACGTCGGCGACCAGCCGGCGCTCGACATCGACCCCGCCAACTCGATCGGGATGGTGACGGTCCGCATCCTCAGGGAGGGGCACAACCGGGATGTCCGCGGGGAGTCCGAGCCGGACTTCGAGGTCGAGAACTTCTGGGACCTGATGGAGATCCTGACCGCTCGCTACGAGGTCCAGGTCCCGGAGGTCATCTGAGATGACGACACCGCACCGCGATCCCGGGCTCGGGACGGCACCGACTCCGGCGCTCACCCTCGTCGTCCCCGTCTGCGACGAGCTCCCGAACCTCGACGCGCTCTTCCAGGCGACCCTCCCGGTGCTCGAGGAACTCCCGGGCGGATTCGAGTGGATCCTCGTCGACGACGGCTCGACCGATGGCTCCTCTGGGAGGCTCCGGGAGCTGGCGGGGAGAGATGCTCGCATCCGGGTTCTTCACCATCGTCGGCGGTACGGCAAGGGCGCGGCCCTCACCACCGGGTTCCGCCGGGCGCGGGGCAGTGTCATCGCCACCATTGATGCCGACCTTCAGGAGGATCCGCGGGAGCTGCCGCGCCTCCTCGATGCGCTCTCGGCCGGGTACGACCTGGTCAGCGGTGCCCGCCTGCAGCGTCGGGATCCGTGGTCGAAGCGCAGCAGCTCCCGACTCTTCAACGCCCTCACCCGGCTCCTGGGCGGTCCGCCGCTCAGGGACATCAACTGTGGGTTCAAGGTCTACCGGCGGGAGCTGGCGAACTCCCTC
>JAFMMO010000141.1 GCA_017859655.1 Pseudomonadota bacterium
CGCGCCACCGGCACCGCGATCCCGCCCTTCACCAGCGTGGGGCTCCCTCCGACGATCGGCGCGAGGTCCTCGGGGCGCGCGGGAGCGCCACCCCCGCGTCGGCTCCGTCGGCGCGGGCTCGCCCCGGGAATCTCGAGCTCGACCGGCACCGAGTCGCGCAGCGCGCCGGTGCGAGGGTCGAGGGACCAGGCGCGGATCGTGCCCTCGCCGACCGGAGTCGTCAGGTCGATCACCCACGGCACCGCGTCTTCACCCCGATGGAGGGTGGCGAGGGGCGGCGCGGGGTGCGCCCAGTCGAGCTCCCAGCGGTCGAGGTCGAGAGCGACGATCCGAGCACCGTCGGGGGGAAGGGCGATGAGGCGCTCCTCTCCCTCCCGGTCGCGGGAGACCCACGCCGCGGCCTCCGGTCGGAGGCGCAGCGCGGCGACCTTGCCGATCTTGTACCGGGCGAGGTCCCCCTTCTGGGGGGTGCGGAGGTGCCGGGGCACGAGGTGGATGCCACGGAGGTCTCCCTCGGCGAGTCCGAGCCGCGCGACGAGACCTCCCCGGGCGATCGCGAAGACCTCATCCCGGTGGCGGAGGAGAGACCCGGCGGGGAGCAGGTCACTCAGGTCGGAGGATGCGTGCCACGGGAGGGTGCGGACCGCGAGCTGTGTCCGCCAGAGCTCCCGCCCGTCCCGCGGATCGAGGGCGAGGACCCAGGTCTCCACCTCGATGAACCCCCGGGTCGCGAGCCAGAGGACCTGGCTCGAGGAGACATGCGGGACCCCTCCGATGGTGAACCCCTCCAGAGCCCAGTCCGGCGCCGGGCGGAGAGTGGGACCCCCGCCGCTCTCCCTCGTCACGATGGTGGGGGCGGTCCAGCCTCGGTCGCTCCACTCGTGCTCCTCGTAGATCCACTCGCTCGTCGTCCGGTACTCCTTCCGCGGAGTGCGCGTGGGGAGGAGGAGGCAGTCCTCGCCGACCCGGGCGGTCCAGGAGGTGTCCCGCAGCGGCTCGGCCCCTCCCTCCGGGGTCGGGTGCGACGCGGGGACACGCCAGAGCACACCGTGGGGAGCACGCAGGGAGACGGCGAGGGGGCCGCCCCGAGCCGGCAGCAGCGCGAGGGAGTCCTGCACCGCGGGAGTGAGGTCGGCGAGCGGGACACGGCGGTGAGTGGGGGTCGCGATGGTCCCGGTGCGATCGTTGGGGTTCGGGTCGAGGTCGAGGGGGTACACCGCTTCGAGGGAGAGGCGTCCCTCGGGGAGGAGCGGCAGTTCGATCGGCTCCTCCCGAGGTGGGGCGAGCACCCACTCGCGCAGCTGCTCGTGGAGCTCATCCCCGAGGGACTCCCGTCGCAGGAGGAGGCGCGCGGTGCCTCGATCCCCCGACTCGATCGCGTCTTGCAGGCGGCGCAGGGCGAGCTCCTCGAGCCCGTCGAGCCAGATCAGGGGACTCGCCGCGTCGATGGGCGCCGCCTCGAGGGTCCGCTTCACGAGGCCCGCGGGGAACCGGAGTCGACTCCGCTGCTCATCGCTCAGGGACAGGAACCAACCGCGCAGGATCTGCCACGGAGGGGAGATTTCGCGGGCGCCGGTGCGATGCTCTCCCGGAGGGACGAGGAGCGGTCCACGCTCATCGAGGAAGCGCAGCAGGACTGTCCGCGCCTCGCTGCCATCCCCATCGGCGAGGAGTCCGCGCACGACCTCGAGGGGGTCGCCGTCGATCCACGGCGGGCGCGCCACCGGGATCCGGGTGGCGGGGATCCCCGCCTCCTCGCCTCCGAGCAGGAACTGGATCGCGCCGTCCGCGGTGGCGGTCCGGCGGGACGGGAGCAGGACGGTGGCGGCCGCGACCACGAGGAGGGTGGCGAGGATCACGATCGGGACCGGGAGGCCCCCCTCGTGCTCTCGTCCCTGCTGTGCTCTCGTCATCACGCCTCCCCACGCCCGGAATCGAATCCCACCCCTCCATCATCGGCGGTCCGGCGGTCGGACTCCACCGTTCCGCGGGGCAGCTGTGAAGGACGGGAGTCGCAGAGGAGGGGGCGCTTGTACGACCCCGGCGCGGTTGCTACATTTCGAATCCGAGCGGACTTGTGACTCCTGGGGCCCCGTCGGGAGGGGGAGCGGCCATGCGGTGGACGATCGAATGTGCCTCTCCGGAGGAGACCGAGGCGATCGGAGAGGCGCTCGGAGAGCTCCTGTGCGCTGGCGACCTCGTCGACCTGCGGGGGAACCTGGGCGCGGGGAAGACCTGCCTCACCCGGGGGATCGCTCGGGGGCTCGGCTCCGGTGAGCCGGTCCGCAGCCCGACCTTCACGATCTGTCAGGTGCACCGCGGCGAGCCGAACCTCTTCCACCTCGATGCCTATCGCCTCGAGGAGCCGGAGGAGCTCCTGATCCAGGGGTGGGACGAGATGCGCCAGCGGGGGGTCGTGGTGATCGAGTGGGGGGAGCGGGTCGAGGAGCTTCTCCCGAAGGATCGACTGGAGGTCGGTCTGGAGCACAGGCCGAGCGCGGATGGCAGTCTCCGGGCCGGGGAAATCTCCCCGCGGAAGCTCACCTTTCACCCCCGCGGACCCCTCTCGGAGCGTATCCTTTCCGGACTCGTCGATCGCGGGGCTCTCGAGGCCCCGAGCCTTCCTCGCGAGCGTCGAGGCGACTGAAGAAACCTCCCCGGGGAGGTGGGCAGCCCGACGGCATCAACCGATCCGTCGGCGTCCGTCGACAACCCTGTTCGAAGCTGGAGGCCCTCGACATGCGGGCACCACTCTACATCACCGATACGGCCCCCGGCGGGGGCAAGACCGTCCTCACCCTCGGCCTCGTCACCGAGCTGGGCACGACCTTCGACTCGGTCGGCTTCATCAAGCCCGTCGGCCTGGCGCGCGTCCGCGCCGGCAACGCCGGCATCGACATCGATGCGATGCTCGTCGACAAGGTCTGCCAGACCCGATCGAACATCGAGGACATGTCCCCCGTCACGGTCAGTCGCTCGATCTGGCCGAAGGTCACCCCCGAGGAGTCCGGACGGATGATGGAGAAGATCGAGGGCGCCTTCGGTCGGGTCTCCGAGGGCAAGGACATCGTCGTGGTCGAGGGGACGGGCCACGCCGCCCTCGGCGCCGTGATGGGCCTCTCGAACGCTCGCGTGGCGAAGGCGCTCGGCACCCGCGTCCTCCTCGCTTCCGCCTACAGCGACCTCGAGCGGAACGCCCTCGACGCCCTCGAGCTGAGTCGCGGGTACTTCGAGGCGATGGGGGTCCCGGTCCTGGGCGCGGTGGTGAACCGTGTCCCGGCGGAGCAGCTCGACTCCTACACCTCCTACGCGCGCGACAAGTTCGACGAGATGGGAGTGCGGTTCTTCGGGTGCATCCCGGAGGAGCCGGCCCTCACCAACTTCCAGTTCCTGCAGGTCTCCGAGTACCTCGACGGCGAGATGCTCTGCGGTGAGGCGAAGGCGGAGCGCGTGATCTCCTCGGTGCGGGTCGGCGCGATGGTGCCGCACCGTGCGATCGGCTACTTCCAGAGGAGCTGCCTCGTCATCACCCCCGGGGACCGGGAGGATGTGATCGTGACCGCCTGCGCCGCCGCGGCGCAGGAGGCTGCGGGTCCATCCGGGATGGTCCTGAGCGGCGGGATCCGCCCGCACGACCGGATCATCGAGCTGCTCCGCAGCTCCGGCATGCCGATCTTCCTCGCGACGGAGGACTCCTACACCGTCGCGAGCCGGATCCACGACATGCCGCTGCGGATCCAGCCGAACGACGCAGAGAAGATCGCGACGGTCCAGGGGCTCGTCTCCGCCCACGTGGAGGTCGACCGGATCGTCTCCGCCCTCGAGTCCTGAACGAGGAGCCGACGCGGAACCATGGAGGAGCCGAACGACATGACCGAAGCTCGCGAGCCCCGACGAACTCCCCGATCCCCGGAGCCCCCGCGCCGCAGCGGGGGAGAGCCCGGGAGCGACGGCCCCTCCCGCACGCGGGACACGGGCTCCGGTGGAGCCATCCTCAGCTCGCTGCAGATCGGCACGCCCCTCGAGGAGTTCCGCAGCCACTACCGGAAGAAGCAGCGCAGCTTCGAAGGGATGGCCGTGGCCCGCCCCGCCGAGATCTATCGGCGGGCGTTCGAGCTTGCGGAGGAGCTGATCCGCAAGCAGCGGGGGGGGGATGACGAATGCTGATCCGGAGCCTCCGCGCCGAGAACTTCATGAAGTTCCGGGCCCTCGAGCTCGACGACATTCCCTCCCGCGGTCTCGTCGGCATCGTCGGGAGGAACGAGGGGGGCAAGACGACGATCGGAGAGCTGGTCCAGTTCGCGCTCTTCGGGAAGACCCTCTCCGTCGAGCGCGGGTCGATCCTCGATCTCATCCACTGGGATCGGGATCACTGCGTGGTCGAGCTCGAGTTCGTGCATGAGGGTGTCTTCCGGGTCTGGCGCGAGATCGATCGCTACGGCACGAACTACGCTCGTCTCCTGAAGGTCGATCCCGATGATCCGGAGAAGACCGAGGAGATCGCCTCCGGGGCGATGCCGGTGGCGCGCGCTCTCGAGGCGCGGCTGCGCTTCTCCTTCGAGGACTTTCTCCGCTCGTTCTACCTCGCGGAGCGGGACTTCCCGCGCTCCCCGGACAAGATGCGGGACTTCCTCGATCGCATGACCGGCGTCGAGGTCCTCCTCGCCGCCCAGGAGGCGGCCGGGGGCCGGGTCGGGGAGCTCGAGGAGCGTTTCGCCGTCATCCAGACCCAGGTGCGGAAGAACGAGCAGCAGATCGCCCGCTACGTGCCCAATGTCGAGAAGATCCCGGAGCTGGAGGAGTCCCTCTCGGGTCACGACGAGGCGCTGGGGGCGCAGAAGGAGGAGCAGCGCCGCGCCAACGAGTCGCACGCCGCGATCGAGGCGAAGCTGGCGGAGCGCGAGGGTCTCCGAGACCGCCTGGAGGGGCTGGCGCGGACTCCCACCGGCGAGCTCCGCGGCGAGGTCCGTGCGATCCGGCAGCGGCTGCAGGAGGTGCCGGACCTCTCCGGTGACGAGTCCCTCCGGGGGGGGCTCCTGGAGGGCCTCGACCTCCTCGATCGCCTCGGCGAGGAGGCGGAGGAGCTGCAGGGCCTGGTGGAGCGGGCGGAACGCTCGATCATCGGTCGTCTCGATGGCGCCGGGAGCGACTCCTATCAGGGACAGGAGCGGGACGCTCGCGCGCTCCTCGCCCGGTCGATCGCGCGCCGTCGGAACGGGATCCTCCTCAGCACGCTTTCGTTCCTCATCGGCATCTCCATCGCCGGCGTCGCCCTCCATGATCGCCTCGTGCCCGGCAGCCCGTGGCTCCCGGAGAGCCTTGGTCCGCAGGAGAGCACCCTGATCCTCTGCGGCTTCTCCGCCGGGCTCGCCCTGATCCTCGCCGCGGTCCTCGCCGGGCGCGCGAGCGCACAGCGTCACGACATCGCGGATCTCGAGGCCTCGATCTCCCGGGTGGGGGTCGATCAATCCTCGGCGAGCGAGGCGCGGGAGAGCCTCGCGGCCTTCCGTGAGGACTTCGCCCGCAAGCCGATCACCGCGATCGCCGACGGCCTCCTCTCGATCCGCCAGGAGGCGGTCTCCACCAAGGCGAGGTCGCTGTCGTCGCGGGTCGAAGCCGCCGTTCAGTCGGGGGAGCCGGACATCTTCCGAGCTCTCGCCGCGCGGGAGAAGGCGATCGTCTCGAAGACGAAGAACGGGGCGAAGGAGGCGCGGAAGGAGGCGCAGAAGGCAGCCGAGGCGCTGAAGAAACTCCAGTCGAAGCGGGATCGGGTCCACTCGGAGATCCGCGAGTACCAGAAGCAGGATGGCCGGAGAGCGGAGCTCGAGGAGAAGAACGCCCAGCTTCGCAAGGAGGGGGCGGCGCTCCGCGAGGAGATGGATGTGCACCACCTCGCCCAGGAGCTCCTCGGGGAGACGGTCGACTCGATCCGGCATCGGGCGGGCCCCAGCCTCGGGAAGGGGATCCGCAAGCTGCTCCCCTTCCTCACGGAGAACCGCTACCAGGACCTGCAGGTCACTCCCGAGTTCGACCTCAAGCTCTTCACCGGCGCCAAGAGCGACTTCCTCGAGACGCACGAGCTCTCCGGGGGGACCCTGGAGGGGTTGAGCTTCGGCTTCCGCCTCTCGTTCGCACAGGCCTTCGTCGGCGCGGTGACCCGCGCGCCTCAGTTCCTCTTCCTGGACGAGCCGTTCCGGGCCATGGATCTGGGGCGGGTGCGCAAGACTCTCGCGGCGCTTCACCGCCTCAGCGATGACCTCCCGCAGATCTTCGTCATTCTCCCCGATGTCGAATCCGGGGATCGCGCCCTGTTCGATGCGGTCATCGAGGCGCGGATCGGGTCACCGGAGCTGCGCCTCTCCCTCGACCCAGCGAAGCGGGCACCCGCCCGGCCCGCGCGTCAGCCGCGCGAGCAGAGCCCGACACCGGCGCAGGCCGATGGGCCGAAGCGATCGACCCCGGAGGAGGGGGACGGGAAGACGGAGCGACCGGTGACTTCGGCTCGCGGCGAGGACTCCGCCCCGCCCGAGCGTCCGTCCCGGTCGCGTCGAGCGCGAGAGCGCGGGGCGCCCGATGGGCGGAGTGCCGACGACGGGCCCCGGGAGGCGGGTCGGCGGGAGCAGGATCGCCCCTCGCGCTCCCGGCGTCGTGGAGAGGCCGGGGACCGGCGATCCTCGACGCGAGGCGAGTCCGAAGAAGGTCGCGGCGGGGCCGACCGCTTCCGCGAGCGGCCTTCGGAGCGCCGCACGAAGGAAGCGGATCGACGCGCGGAGAGCCGCGCCGAGAGTTCCCCCATCGATCGCCCCGACCGCACTCCGGACCGCTCCCGCGAGCGACCTGCGGCCGCCTCACCGGAGCGCGAGGACTCCCCGCCGCAGCGTCGGCGGGAGAGCGGCGAGGAGGCCCCGCCGCGGGGAGACCGGTCCGAGTCGCGGACTCGCGAGAAGACAGCGCCTCCCGCTCCCGCCGCGAAGGACCGCCCCCGGGATGAGGCTCCGCCGCGCCCTCCTCGGCGGGCCACCGAGCCCCCGGAAGAGTCGCCCTCCGGGTTCCTCGCCGGGATCTTCGACGATGACCGCGACCGCAGCTGAGTCGAGCGCGCTCGGGCGCCGACCTCGCTGAGCCGGGCCGATCCCGGCATCGGAAGGAGGGGCAGCGTGGCTGAGTCGACGGAGGGGCGCGGGGCGTCCTCCGGCGTGCACCTCTTCGCCGCCGATCTCCATCTCGACGGAGGCGAGGTGTCCCGGGAGCGCCTGCGGGCGCTGATCCGGACCGCCCACGCGGAGGGTGCCTCCCTCCACCTGCTCGGTGATGTCTTCCACTACTGGTTCGGCCCCCGTCATCTCGACCACCCGATGTTCCATCGGGAGCTCGAGCTCCTCCGCGGCGCGGTCGCGATCGGAGTCCCGGTCCTGATCGTCCCCGGGAACCGGGACTTCCTCCTGGATGCGGAGTTCTCCCGGGCCACCGGGGTTCGCCTCGCGGCGGATGCCACCGAGCTCGTGGTGGGGGGGGAGCGGGTGCACCTCTCCCACGGCGATCTCTTTGGGGTCGCCGATGTCCGGTACCAGCGGATGCGTCGTCTCCTTCATGCCCCGGTGGTGCGCTGGCTCGCCTCGCACCTCCCGGCGGCGATCGTCGGCGCGCTCGCTCGCCGCCTGCGTCGCCACTCGGAGCATGTGGTGGCGCGAAAGGACGCGGAGGTCCTCGCGCCCGATCGCCCCAGCATCGCCGCGCTCTTCACCGACGGGGTCGATGTCGTCATCTGCGGGCACTTCCATCAGGCCCGGGATGAGCGCTTCTCTCCCGGGGAGGGGGGCGGTCGCTTCCGGGTTCTCGAACCGTTCGAGGACCACGGCTACTATCTGCGGGCGCGGGACGGGGAGTGGAGCGAGCACCGCCTCGCGGCGGCGGAGGAGGCGGCTTGAGCGCCCCCTGGACGGTGGTCGTCACCGGCCCCACCTGTGGCGGGAAGACGGGCCTCTCCACCGCGCTCGCTCGCGCGACCGGCTGGCCGATCCTCTCCCTCGACGCCATGAAGGTCTATCGGGGCATGGACATCGGAAGCGCCAAGCCCTCTGCGGAGTTGCGGAGCGAGCTTCGCTTCGAGCTCCTCGATCTGCGCGACCCGTGGGAGACCTTCTCCGTGAGTGACTACCTCGAGGAGTGGAAGGCGGTCTCGGAGAGGATCGCGGGGCCTCGGATCCTCTCCGGCGGGACGCTCTTCTACCTGAACGCCCTGCGGGAGGGCCTCTTCGAAGGGCCGGGCGCCGATCCCGCCACGCGCGAGCGCTGGGAGGCGCGGGCCGACGCCGAGGGAACCGCCTCGCTGCACCGCCACCTCTGCGGCATCGATCCGATCGCCGCGGCGCGGATCCACCCGACCGACCGCCGCCGACTGATCCGCGCGATCGAGGTCTTCGAGAGCTCGGGAGAGACCCTCACCGCCTGGCAGGCGCGGAGGGAGCCCAGCCTCGATCCGGAGCGAACCCTCTGGCTCGGCATCTCGCGACCGCGGGAGGCGCTGCACGCGCGCATCGAGGCCCGGGTCCTGCGCATGTTCGACGCGGGGTGGGTCGCCGAGGTGGAGGGGCTGCTCGCTCGGCGGGAGCCGCCCTGGTCCTCATCGGCGGCGCAGTCGATCGGGTATGAGGTCATCCGGGAGCGACTGCTCGCGGGGGAGGACCCGAGGGGAGGGATCGAGCGCATTCAGTCGAGGACGCGCGCCTTCGCCCGGCGACAGCTCACCTGGGCGCGCAAGCTCCCCATCGAGTGGTGGACGCCGGAGGAGTTCGAGGAGCGCGGGGAGCGGCTCATCGCGTCGCTCACCCGGGGGGAGCTCCCGACGCCGGATCCCGAGGCCCGGCAGAGGGGCGCCGCTCAGTAGAGGGCGCCACGCCGGAGCGGAGCCTCGGCTCGTCTAGTCCGACCCGACGTCCTTAGAGGCGGCGATGACGCCCGCG
>JAFMMO010000142.1 GCA_017859655.1 Pseudomonadota bacterium
TCCTTCCATCTGCTCGAGGATCGGAGCGCCCTCGAGAACGTCGCCCTCCCGCTCCAGTACCGGCGGCGAGGAGCTGCGCCCGCCGGGGACCCGGCTCGAATGCTCGAGCGGGTCGGGCTCGCGGACCGGTCCGCGCATCGCCCCTCGCAGCTGTCGGGGGGGGAGCGACAGCGGGTGGCGATCGCCCGGGCGCTCGTGAAGCGGCCGCCGCTCCTCCTCTGCGACGAGCCGACCGGGAACCTCGACAGCACCACCGGGGCGGAGATCCTCGAGCTGCTCGAGTCCCTCCGGCGGGAGGAGGGGGTGACCCTCCTCCTCGTCACTCACTCCGACGCGGTCGCCGAGCGGGCGGACCGCGTCCTGACCATGGCGGATGGTCGCTGGACCCCCTGAAGGAGCGCGGACGATGACGACGACGATCCGAGTCGCGGTGGCGCTGGCGCTCCTCGGTCTGCTCATCGGCATTCTCGGGGGCGGGGGGGACCGCCCCGTGGTGGTGGTCTACACCTCCCTCGACCCCGTCTTCAGCCGCTCGATCCTCTCACGCTTCGAGGAGGAGACCGGCATCGAGGTGCGGGAGGTCTTCGACACCGAGGCGACGAAGACGACCGGGCTCGTCGAGCGCATCCGACGGGAGCGGTCGCGACCGCTCTGCGATGTCTTCTGGAGCAACGAGCCTCTCCGGACGATCCGGCTCGCGGAGGAGGGGTGCTTCGAGCCCTACCTCTCTCCGGCGGCGACCGGCATCGACGGTGCACATCGGGACGAGGCCGGACTGTGGACCGGCTTCGCGGCGCGGGCTCGGGTCATCGCCTTCGATCCCGAGCGGATCTCGGGGGATGCGCTGCCGTCCACCCTCGAGCAGCTGCTGGAGCCACGCTTCCGGGGGCAGGTCGCCCTGGCCGATCCCCGCTTCGGGACGACGGGGAGCCACCTCGCCGCGCTCCTCTCGCAGTGGGGGGAGGAGCGCTACCGCGCCTTCCTCTCGGGGCTTCGTGAGAACGAGGTGCAGATCGTCGGCGGCAACTCGATGAGCCGGGATCGCGTGCTCTCGGGCGAGTGCCTCCTCGGGCTGACCGACACGGATGACGTGGAGGTCTCCCGGCGAGCCGGAGACAGGATCTCCGAGACCCTCCTCCCCGAGGAGGGGACCCTCATCCTGCCGAACACCGTGGCCCTCGTCGCCGGCGCGCCCCACCCTCGGGAGGCGCGGCTCCTCATCGACCATCTCCTCGCGCCGGAGCGGGAGGAGCTGCTCGCGGCGTCGAGCTCCCGACAGATCCCCCTTCGACCGGGGGTCCCGGTCCCGCCGGGCGGACTCTCCCTCGCGGAGGTCCGCTCCGCGCCGGTCTCTCTCGAGGACGCGGCCGCCGCGCTGCCGGACGCGCTCCGCATCGCGCGGGAGATTCTCGGGCTCTGAGGCGACCGGGGAGGGCGGGGATGTCGGCCATGAAGGGGGAAGCCGGGAGCCGGAGCGAGGATCCGTTCGCCTCCCTCCTCGCCGTCATCGTCGCCGGGCTGCTCTTCATCCCTGCGCTGATCTGGCTCGGGCGAGGGGAGTCGGCGGGGGAGCTCGCCCCTCCCGCGGGGATGATCGAGGTTCTCCTGCGGACCGTCCTCGTCGCCGGGGGGGGCGCCCTCGGAGCGTGGATCCTCGGTGGCTGCATCGGGGTCCTGCTCGCGGCCTATCGCGCTCCGTTTCCCCTCATCCGTGACCCGCTCCTCCTCTCCCCCTTCCTGCTCCCGAGCGTCGTGGTGACCACCGCCGTGCAGTCGTGGCTGGCGGGGGGACCGCTCACCCCGCTCATCCGCGGCGTTCCGGGGGCGGTCCTGATCTCGACTCTCCAGATGGCCCCTCTCGTGATGTGGATCGTCACCCGCTCCCTCCGGGCGCTCCCCGAGGAGGAGCGCCTCGCGCTTCGCTCCTCCCTCTCTCCCGCCGCGGTGGCGCGCCAGCTCGGCCGGAGGGCGCTCCCGATCTCGGCGCGCGCCGCGGTCCTCGTCTTCCTGCTCCTCGTCCCGCGCCTCGAGGTGCCCGCCTACACCGGGATCGAGACGGTGGGGCGTCGGGTCCTCGTCGCGTTCACCGCGGATGGGAGCGACCTCGAGGGGTGGATCTGGTGCGTCGCTCTCCTCCTCCTCGCGGCGCCGCTCCTTCCCCTGGCGATCCGGGCGATTCCGTCGGGTCGGGCGCCCCAGGCGATGGGGGGGACGGATCCCGCCGCGCCTCGCTCGCTCCTCGCGACCGCGCTGGTCCTCCTCCCTGCCGCGCTCCCTCTCGTCGGCCTCGCGGGGCTCGCCGTCGATGCCACGGGAGACGGGATCGCGGGTGGTGCGGAGGCGCGGCGCTGGAGCATTGCGCTGCTGCGCGATCTGCTCCGGCTCGCGCCCCTCTCCATCCTCCTCTCCCTGATCGGATGGAGGATCGCCGTCGGTATCGGGGATGGGGTGCGCGCGCGGCTCCTGCTCGCTCTCCTCGCGATGCCGCTCGTCCTCCCGGGCTGCCTCCCGGCGCTGATCTGGATCGAGGGTGCGCTGCCGCATCTCCCCCGGGGCCTGGCGGAGACGACGCTCCCGCTCTCGACGGTGCAGGGGCTGCGCTTCGTCGCGGTGGCGATCCTCCTCGGGCGGATCGCGGATGGGAGCATCCCGTCGGCGGAGAGGGCTGCGGCGCGGCTGCTCCCCCCCTCCGTCGCCCGCCGCCGCATCCGCCTCCCGAGAGCGCTGCCCGGGGTGCTCGCGGGGGCGGGGCTCATCTTCGCGCTCCTCCTGGGCGAGGTCGAGAGCGCAGCTCAGATCGCGCCCCCGGGTCGACTGCTCCCCGCGGTCGAGCTGCATCAGCTGCTGCACTACCGCTACGATGTTCAGGCGGCCCGTCTCTCCCTCGCGATCGCTCTGGTGGCAGGGGCGTGGCTGCTGTTGCTCGGGGCGCTGGGGGAGCGCGGAGGGAGGCGTCCATGACCGAGGGAGCGTCGGCGGCGGGGTTGGAGGTCGAGCGACTGCGGGTCACCCGCGGCGGGTTCCGTGCCGGTCCGTTCACCTTCCGGGCCGAGCGGGGCCGGGTCACCTCCATCACGGGGCCGAACGGCTGCGGGAAGAGCACCTTGCTCGGCTCCATCGCCGGGCTGCTCCCGGCGGTGGATGGGGGGGTTCGCTTCGCGGGAGAGGGCTGGTCCGAGAAGGAGCGGACCCTCGTGCCCCCTCACCAACGCTCCATCGGTCTCCTCCCCCAGGGGCTGGGGCTCTGGCCGCATCTCTCGGTGCGAGAGCAGGCGCGTCTGGTGGGGGGAGGGGCGGAGGCGATCGTCGAGATGGCCGAGGCGCTCGACCTTTCCGGGCTCCTCGATCGACGGCCCGCGAGTCTCTCCGGCGGGGAGGCCCAGCGCGCCGCGCTGCTCCGCGCCGTCGCCCCTCGACCCGCGCTCCTTCTCCTTGACGAGCCGACCGGGCAGCAGTTCCCGGGGACCGCGGCCCGCGTGAGGGAGGTGATCGAGGGGATCGCCGCGACCGGGAGCACGGTGCTGGTGGTGACCCACCGCGCGTGGCCGGGCGCATCTCCGGTGGAACTCTTCCGTCGTGGCGGCGAGCCGTCCGGGGGGGCCGACTAGGGAGTCGCGGCGCCCTCGCCGCGCTCGAGGTCCGGATCCCGCGCACCCTCCGCGGTCTCGGGCTCCGCGGTCTTGAGCTCCGCGGTCTCCAGCTCCTCGCCCCGGGAGTTCCGGGCCAGCGCCTCCTCGAGGGAGACCGCCTCGAACCGCCCGTCCACCATCACCTTCCGGGTCCCCGCGCGACGGGCGAGGCTCGGATCGTGCGTGACGAAGAGGAAGGTGATCCGCTCCTCGCGATTCAGCGTGTCGAAGAGGGAGTGCATCGCCTCGCTCGTGCGGACATCGAGGTTCCCGGTCGGCTCATCGCAGAGCAGGATCCGCGGCTCGTTCATGAGGGCGCGCGCGATCGCCACGCGCTGGCGCTCCCCGCCGGAGAGCGTGCCGGGGCGCTGGCGGCGACGATCGTCGAGCCCGACCAGACCCAGGAGGTGTCGAGCCCGCTCGGTGAGGGTCCTCCGCTCGCGCCGGTACCGGGCCGAGGAGCGACGGATCATGGCGGGGAGCAGGACATTGTCGAGGACCGAGACATCGGGGAGCAGGTGGTAGAACTGGAAGACGAAGCCGAGGTGCTCGTTGCGGATCTCCGCCCTCTCCGCCTCATCGAGCTCCCGGGCGCGCACCGGGCCCCCGGGGAGGTGGTAGGTGACCTCTCCGGCGGTCGCGGTATCGAGGAGGCCGAGGATGTTGAGGAGGGTGCTCTTGCCCACCCCGGACATTCCCATGACGGAGACCATCTCCCCCTCCCGCACCTCCAGGTCGATGCCCCGGAGGACATCCAGACGACGCCGGTCCGCGAGGGGGTAGGAGCGGGTCACCGACTCCGCGCTCAGCACGATCGGGGCCTCGGCTTCGATGCCCGACCGGTCGGTCCCCGGGCTACTCATGGTGCAGCGCCTTGATCGGGTCCTGACGCGAGGCCCAGACCGCCGGGATCAGGCTCCCGAGGAGGCCGAAGGCGAAGGCGGGCACGAGCACGGTCCCCCAGTCCTCGACGCGCATCTTCGCGGGGATTCGCGAGAGGTAGTAGATCGTCGGGTCGAAGAGCTGGAAGCCGGTGGCGTCGCGGATCGCGTCGTGGATCGGGTTGAGGTTCGCCACGAGGATCACCCCCCCGATGGAGCCGAGGACCATCCCGATCAGGGTCAGGGTCAGCCCCTGCCTCAGGAAGAGCGAGATCACCCCGCCCCGGGTCGCGCCCAGGGAGCGGAGGACCCCGAGGTCGCGGGTCTTCTCGATCACCATCAGGGTCAGGATCAGGAAGATCATCACGCCGGCGAAGAGGACGATCAGCATCATCATCACGGAGATGATCCGCTTCTCCACCGCGACCGCCCGGAGCAGATTGCGGCGCTGGTCCTCCCAGGTCCGGACGAGCGGGTAGCTCTCGAGTCGATCTCCGTACAGCTCCTCCAGCACGACACTCCGGATCGTCTCCCGCATCGCGCCGGCGTTCTCGTAGTCGTCGAGCCGAACCGAGATCCCGGAGATCCGGTCGTCGAGCTGCTCCTCGTCGAAGAGGTCGAGGAAGCTGACCGCGACCTGAATGGGAATGAACATCCAGCTCAGGTCCTGCTCGAAGACCCCGGTCTGGAACGAGCCGACGACGAGGAACTCCTCATTGCGGGCCTCGAGGGTCCGGGGGGAGAAGGACTGCAGCTCGATGATGTCCCCGATGCGGGCGTGGTTCCGGCGGAGCACCTCGATCCCCACGACGATCGGCTGGGGAGGGAGCCGGAAGCCCGAGTCCCCATCGAAGGCGCGGAAGCTGTCGAAGAGAAGGTCCCGGCGCTCCCGGGAGAAGACCGCCTCGATCTCCTCCGCCGTCATGGGGATGCGCTCATCCCCGAGCATGCGGGTCTCGTCCGCGAGGAGCTCACGGATCTCGTCGTCGCGGAGGAGGTAGGCGTCGAAGTCTCCGACCGCCGCTTCGGCCACCGGGTCGATGCCACGGATCTCGCAGGGGGTCACGGTCGAGGCCCGGTAGATCCCCTGCCCGACGACGAAGGGCGCGGCCGCCTCGACATGCTCGAGGGCGAGGAGTGCCTCGATCAGCTCGGGGGAGCCGAGGAGGTCGTTGCCATAGGGCCCGAAGATGGAGAGGTGGGAGAGGCTGCCCCGAATCCGGGCCCGCATCTCGTCCTTGAACCCCTCCATCACCGCGAGCACCGAGATCAGGGAGAAGACCCCGAAGGCGACGGCCAGGACGGCGGCGTAGGGGATGAGGCGGCGGAAGACATACCGCTTCATCAGGAATCCGTGGTACTGCACGCGGTCCGATCCGTTTCCACTCCCGGCGAGGGGGCGTCTTGCCACGCGGGTCAGGGGCGGCGCCGAAGTCGAGGCGAGGAGGACGCTTCGGGATACGCGACCGCACCGGGCAGCGCAACCCCTCAGGACCCGGGAACGGCGAATCAGGCGATTTAGGCCCCATTCCTGTCACTCCTGACCCCTCTCGGCAGGTCTTGGATTCAGTACCGCCCCCCGGGGCTGCGGAGTACAATCCGGGCTTGTGCCCCCGGGGTCCGCGCGTCCGCTTCCCGCACGTGGACGGGGCGGAAGAACCGCCGGAGCAGGAGTGGTCGAAGGCCGGGGAAGGCCCTCTCGACCCGGACTCCACTCTGGCCCTCCAGCCCGCCCCGGGGCCCGCGGCCGCCGCCGCGGGGAACCCCCCTCGACCCGAGGCCCCCCGTCCGCGGGGACCCGATCCACCCGGGATCGGTCCGGGTCGAGCCGTCGACGGTGGATCCGCCACCGTCGCTACCTTGCCCGCTCCCGACTGCATCCCCCGACGGGGCTGCCGCGAAGGATGCGGGGACCGCAACCCGGCCTGGATTCTCGTGATCCCAGGCCTGAAAACCCGAGCCCCGGGCTCCCGCCGACCCAGAGTCACCCCCCCGGCCACCGAGGCCTTGGGGCGGGACGGCAAGAGAGCCCCCCGGCGTCCCGCTCCGTCCTCCCGCCCCCGCGGCGGACGGCGGAGTGCTCCGGCCGCGACCCCGGCTTCGAGGGGTGCGGTCGCGGTGATGCCGGCGCAGTGACGGCCGCTCCGGCGGCCCTGAAAGGTCACCACCATGAGCTCCCCGAACATGAAGATCCGAGACATCGATGTGGACGGCTACGAGAAGGTCGTCGTCGCTCAGGATCCCGACTCCGGCCTCCACGCGATCATTGCGGTCCACGACACGACCCTCGGACCCGCCCTCGGGGGCCTGCGGATGTGGAACTACGGCAGCGAGGAGGAGGCTCTCCGGGATGTCCTCCGACTCTCCCGCGGCATGACCTACAAGTCCGCCTGCGCCGACACCTCCCTCGGAGGAGGCAAGGCGGTCATCATCGGGGATTCGAAGACCCAGAAGTCCGAGGCCCTCTTCCGCGCGATGGGGCGCTTCGTCGACACCCTCGGCGGCAAGTACGTCACGGCCGAGGATGTGGGGATCGGCATCCAGGAGCTCGAGTGGCTCCGCGAGGAGACCCCCCATGTGACCGGCCTCTCCCGGCGCAGCGGCTCCAGCGGGAATCCCTCCCCCTTCACCGCCCGGGGCGTCATGCGCGGTCTGCGCGCCTGCGCCGAGGAGGCGTTCGGGACCAGTCGCCTCGACAACTTCCACTACGCGGTCCAGGGGCTCGGCAACGTCGGCGGGGATGTCGTCCTCGGTCTCTCGATGCTCGGGGCGTTGATCTCCGTCACCGATCTCAGCGAGGAGCGGCTCGAGCGCTTCGCGGCCTTCCCCGGGGTCAACGTGGTCGGGGCGGACGAGATCTATGATGTCGACTGCGACTTCTTCGTCCCCTCGGCCCTCGGAGGCGTGATCAACGACGACACCGTGCCGCGTCTGAAGTGCAAGGTGGTCGCGGGTTGCTCGAACAACCAGCTCCTCGAGCCGCGTCACGGCGAGATGCTCGCCGAGCGGGGGATCCTCTACGCCCCCGACTACGTCATCAACGCCGGCGGCATCATCAACGTCTCGATCGAGGTCGGACCCGGAGGCTACGACGAGCGCCGGGCGGTCGAGAAGATCGAGAACATCTACACCGCGCTGAAGGAGATCTTCGCCACGGCGCGTCGCGACGGGATCACCCCGGAGCTCGCGGCGGACCGGGTCGCGGAGCACCGCCTCACCGAGGCGCGCGCCCTCCTCGACAGCGTCACCGGATCGGCGCCCACCGCGTGAACGCCGCGGCTGCGCCGACCGGGGAGTCGCTTCCCCCTCGGGCGCGGCTGCGCAGGAAGCGCGACTTCCAGCGAGTCTTTCAGGGGGGATGGCGAGGCGGGACGCGAGAGCTCCGCCTCGTCATCCGTCCCAACGACCTCGGGTATCCGAGGCTGGGGCTCGCGGTCGGCCGCAAGGTCGGCAACGCCGTCGTCCGCAATCGGATGAAGCGTCGCCTGCGGGAGGTCTTCCGCCGGGAGCGCGCTCTGCTCGCCGCTCCCGTCGATGTCGTCGTGATCCCCCAGCCCGGGGCCGCCGCGCTCTCCTTCGAGGCGCTCCGCGAGCAGCTCCTCCGGGGAATGAAGGCCTGGCGGCCGCGCGGGCGCGGGCCGCGCGAGAACGAGCCGCGCCGACCGGCGCCGCAGCGGGCGGATCCTTGACCTCGGAGCATCGCGAGCCGCCGCCCCCCGCCCGGGTTCGCCCGGTGCTGGCCCTCATCGCGTTCTACAAGCGACGGATCTCCCCCCTCCTTCCCCCGCTGTGCCGCTTCCAGCCGACCTGCTCCGTCTACTCGGCGGAGGCCTATCGGGCCCATGGCCTGATCCGGGGCACCTGGCTCACCCTCGGCCGTCTCCTTCGCTGCAACCCCCTCTGCCGAGGGGGACACGACCCGGTGCCCCCTCCTCGCGCCGGCTCGCGCCCTTCTCCCTGAGCGCGGCGAATCTTGCCCCTCGGCCGACAATCCTCTTGCGGGCCGCTTTACAAATTATAAAGTACAAATACCTCCGCTTCGGCTCGTGCCCCGTCGCTGCACGGTGACCGTCGGCGGAGGCAGGATGAGAGCTCGGAATGAGCCTTCGCTCGCAGAATCTCGTGTCGAGTGAGGTCCGCCGGAGCGGGATCGAGGAGGCCATGGTCGAGGGAGCAGAGCGTGCAGGGGGGGGGAGTCCGCAGGGCTTCCGGATCCCGAAGATCCGCAAGCTGTTCAAGATCGGCGAGGTCATGTCCCACACCGGCATCTCCCGGCAGACCCTGCACAACTACACGATGCTCGGCCTCATCACCGAGGAGGAACGCACCGAGTCGGGGCACCGCCTCTACGGTGAGGAGGTCTTCGAGCGCCTCGCCCGGATCCACGAGTTGAAGGCGGAGAACAGCCTC
>JAFMMO010000143.1 GCA_017859655.1 Pseudomonadota bacterium
TCGACGCTCCCCTCGAGTGAGCGGGCGTTCTCGATCGTCGGGAGGATGCCGAGCTCTCCCTCCCCGAGGGCGCGAAGCTCGGCGGGAGACCGCACCTGCCGGAGCGGTGTCGCCGCGTCCCGGTCGAGCGCCTCCATGCGGTCGAGCATGCGATCGACGCTCACGGCGGGAGTCGGGTCGTCATCGGGAACCCAGCAGGCGCAGCAGAGGAGCCGGACTCCACCCTCCCGACAGCGCGGGAGGTCCACGGAGAGATCCTCTCGCGCTCCGGTCCACTCCCCTCCCTCCCCCACGAGGCGGGAGAACGTGTCGACATGGAGGTCCACCACTTCTCTCACGAGGGCTCCGTTCCGTCCGGGAGTCTCAGGGGTCGGCCGCGGTGAAGGAGGGCCACCAGGCGAGCGCCATCGATCGAGCGGACCTCGCGGGGATCGTCGCAGGCGAGGAGCTGGAGGTCCGCCGGGGCCCCGACCTCGATCCGCCCCCAGCGGGCGGGGAGGAGGTTCGCGGTCGCCGCGGCGGAGGTCCGCCCGGCGAGGGCCGTCGCGAAGTCGACGCGCTCCTCCGGGATCCACCCGCCGGGGAAGCGCCCCGCGCGATCGACCCTCCGCACCGCGGCGTCGAGATCGACCCACGGATCCGCGCTCTCGATCGGCGCATCGCTGCCGAGGGTGACCGGGACCTCCGCCTCTCGCAGCGAGCGGAGGGGGATCACATGGCGGCAGCGGCTGCCGAACCGCTCCGGCCCCACCGCCGCGTCCTCGAGGAGGTGACACGGCTGCAGGGAGGCGACCGCCCCCGAAGCCCGCAGGCGGGAGAGATCGGCCGGGTCGAGGAGCTGCACATGCTCGATCCGATGCGGGGCCGCCCCTCCGGGCCGACCCCGCGCCTGCTCGACGGCGGTGATCATCTCGATCGCCGCGGCGATCGCGGCATCCCCGATCGCATGGATCGCGAGCTGGAGGTGGGAGCCCACCACCGCATCGACGATCTCCTGCCGCTCGGCGGCGCAGACCCGCTCATCCCCCCGCTCGCCGGGCGCGTCATCGTAGTCCCCCTTGAGCCAGGCGGTCCGCGAGCCGAGGGTGCCGTCGAGGAACACCTTCACCCAGAGGGCAGCGAAGGCGCCGTCCCGATCGGGATCCCCCCCGGCCATCCCCTCGCGGGACCACCGCCCCGGGTCGGCGAGCAGCTCCTCCCGGGGGACGGAGTGACGGAGGCGCAGCGGCAGCTCGCCCTGCTCCGCGCGGCCCGCCCAGACCTCGCGCGCGCGGCTGCCGTCGAAGCTCGTGACGGCCGTGATGCCGAGGCGGTGGAGGTCCGCGATCACCCCGTCGAGGTCCGCCGGGAGCGGCGGGACCTCGCGCCACGCCGCCATCATCGCATCCTCGAGCAGCACGCCGGAGTGACCATCCGGGGGGACACCACAGGCGCGGAGCGCGACCGAGTTCAGGAGCGCGCGATGATGGTCCGCGGCGAAGAGCCAGAGCGGCCTCTCCGGTGCGAGACGATCGAGCCAGAGGCGGGGAGCGGGGACCAGCGCCTCCGGGAGCGGGTCGTGCCACCCCTGCGCCACGACCCAGTCCACCCCGTCGCCTCCGGCGAGGCGGCCGAGGAGCGCCTCTCGCAGCGCCGCTTCCCCGTGGGATCGCGAGAGGCGGAGCACCCCGCGCTGCTGGGCGAGCGTGTGCAGATGAAGGTGGCTGTCGGCGAAGGCGGGGAGCATCCACGCGCCGCCGCCGTCGAGCTCATCTCCCCCTCGTCGACGCGGTCCGTCGATCGCGGGCGCGATCGCGACGATCCGCCCCTCCTCGATCCCCACATCGATCGGCTCTGCCCCCCCGAGGGCGTGGCGATGACCGTCGAGCGGGCGCACGCCCCGGATCCAGAGGCCCGGCTCCGTCACTCGGCCTCTCCCTCCGGAGCAGGCTGCCGCCGGGGATGAACCACGCGGCCATCCTCGACGCGCCGCCGCTCCTCCTCGACGATCGCCTCGATCCACAAGCCTCGGCTGCGGTTTCGCAGCTCCTCGAGCGTGGCGACGAGGGTCCGGTCCGAGACCCGCCCCTCTCCGGCGAGCGCGCGCCAGAGCTCACGCGCGAGCTCCACTTCGACCTCGCGGAGCCTCTCGCGCGCCCTCTCGACCTCCGGATAGCCGCGGAGCCCCGCGTCCCGGAGGGCGATGAGATGGCGCAGCTCCCGCGCCGGGGAGGCGGCCTCCCGCGCCTCCCGGGCCGCGGTCGCCTCCGCGCGAAGCCGCGCCCCCCACCGCTCCATGAGGGCCTCCGCCTCTCGAATCCCCCGAGCGGCCCGGGAGCGGGCTCCATCCCCCACGAGGCGGCCTGCGAGGTTGCCATGCTCATCGAGGAACAGGATGCCGACCGTCTCCCCTTCCGGCAGGAGACGGCGGAAGGCATCGAAGGTCGCGGTGGTGACCTGGGTGGAGCGCCAGCCGCGAGGGGCGGGAAGGGGCTCCCCCACCCGCTCAAGGGGAGGAAGCTCGACCATGGTGCGATGACCGCGAAGCGGGAGGAGAGGGTCTTCCCCGGTGGGCTTGCCGGCTGAGTCGCGCGGGGGGCCGTCCGGCTGGGGGCTGTTCTGGGCTGCAGGCTGTCCGGCGTGCAGCCCACCCGCGGGGTGGAGAGGGTCCGGCCCGCCCGCCGGGACAAGGAGCAGGAGGACGACGGAGACGAGGAGTCGCCTTCCCCATTCCCTGCGGCTTGCTCCGGTACCGTTCTGCATTCGACTCTCCGCTTCCCGGACCGACCCCGCCGCGAGTTTCCCCCACGGTGGCCGACACCTCAACCGATCCGCAGACGGCGGACCTCGACCCGTCGCCGAGCGTCCTGGATGAGAGCCGGGCCGATCCTCCCTCGGAGGACCGGCCCGGTCTCTTCACTTCGGCGGGCGCCTCAGCGAGTCGCCCCCCTCACGCCTGCGGGTCTCAGTCGCGCCGATCGCGGCGGTCGCGATCCCGCGGACCGCGGCCCCGGTCACGATCCCGATCACGGTCGCGATCCCGCGGGCCGTCGCGACGCGGACCCCGATCGCGGTCCCGATCGCGCGGACCATCCCGGCGCGGGCCATCCCGGCGCGGTCCCCGATCCCGGTCTCCCCCGCGATCGCCGCCACCCGTGGCCGGCTCGAGGACGCCCTCGTCCTCCAGCACCGCGCGGCGGGAGAGGCGGATCCGACCCTGCGGATCGAGCGCGAGGACCTTGACCTTGATCATGTCGCCGCGAGAGACGACATCGTTCGGGTTCTCGACGTACTCCCCGCCGAACTCGCTGATGTGAAGGAGACCCTCCTGGCCGGGGAGCACCTCGACGAAGCAGCCGAAGTCCTTGATGGAGACGACACGACCCTCGTAGGTCTGCCCCTCCTTCACCTCCTCGGTGAGCATCTCGACCCGATCGCGGGCCGCGGTCGCGCTCTCGAGGTTCGTGCCCCAGATCGTCACGGTGCCGTCGTCGACGATCTCGATCGTCGCGCCGGTCTCCTCCTGGATGCTCTTGATCATCTTCCCGGAGGGGCCGATCACGATGCCGATCTTCTCGGGGTTGATCTTGATCCGCATGATCTTCGGCGCGAAGGGCGAGACATCGTCGCGCGGCCGCTGGATCTCCTTGAGCATCTCCCGAAGGATGTGGAGACGGCCGTCCCGCGCCTGCTCGAGCGCGCGCGCCATCACATCTCGGCTGAGGCCATCGATCTTGATGTCCATCTGCAGGGCCGTGATGCCGTTCTGCGTGCCGGTCACCTTGAAGTCCATGTCACCGCTCGCATCCTCGGAGCCGAGGATGTCGGAGAGGACGTGGAACTCGCCGTCCTGCTTCACGAGGCCCATGGCGATCCCGGCGACGGGGCGCTGGATCTGAACGCCGGCGTCCATCATCGCGAGGGTGCCGCCGCACACGGTGGCCATCGACGAAGAGCCGTTCGACTCCGTGATGTCGCTGACGATCCGGATCGTGTAGGGGAAGTCGTCGTGGGCGGGGAGGACCGGGCGCAGCGCGCGCTCGGCGAGGGCGCCGTGGCCGATCTCCCGGCGCTTCGGACCGCGGTTCGGCCAGGACTCCCCGACGCAGTACGCCGGGAAGTTGTAGTGGAGGAGGAACCGCTCGCGCCGATCCTCCCGCAGTCCATCGATGCGCTGCTCGTCGAAGCTCGTGCCGAGGGTCACGGTCACGATCGACTGGGTCTCTCCCCGGGTGAAGACGGCCGAGCCGTGGCTCCGGGGGAGGAAGCTGAGCATGGTGGAGATGTCGCGGACATCGCTGAGGCCGCGGCCGTCGGAGCGCTTCTGCTCATTCGCGATGCCGTCCCGCTCGACCTGCTTCTTCACGCTGCCGAGGTAGCCCTTGACCTCCTTCGGATCGGGGCAGGTCCCCGCCTCGATCTGGTCCTCGGGGCAGAGCTGCTCGACGATGGAGGAGGTGATCTCATCCAGGGCCTTCTTGCGGTTGTGCTTCCCGGGGGTCCGGTTCGCCGCGGCGTACCGGTCGTAGCCGAGATCGAAGCAGCGAGCCTTCAGGTCCTCGTCGATCGCAGGCGGCTCGAAGGGGGTCTTCTCCTTGCCGACCTTGGCCTGCAGCTCGGAGATGAGTCCGACCACCTCGCGGATCTCGTTGTGGGCGTACTCGAGGGCGTCGAGCATCCCCGCCTCGGGGATCTCCTTCGCCCCCGCCTCGACCATCACGATCGCGTCGTTGCTGCCGCAGACGACGAGGTCGAGGTCTCCCTCATCCCGCTGCTCGTAGGTCGGGTTGGTGACGAACTCGCCGTCCACCATGCCCACGCGGACGGCGCCGATCGGTCCCTGGAAGGGGATCTCGGAGATCGTCAGGGCCGCGAAGGCCGCGATCTGCCCGAGCACGTCGGGGTCGTTCTCCTTGTCGGCGGAGAGGACCGCGACCACCACGGAGACATCCTTGCGGTAGCCATCCGGGAAGAGGGGGCGGATCGGGCGGTCGATGCAGCGCGCGGAGAGGATCTCCTTGGTCGTCGGGCGCCCCTCGCGCTTGAAGAAGCCGCCGGGGATCTTCCCCGCGGCGTAGGTGAACTCACGGTAGTCGACGGTGAGCGGGAAGAAGTCCAGGTGGCGGGGGGGCTCCCCGAACGTCACCGCGCAGAGGACCGCACAGTCCCCACAACGCACGATGACGGACCCGCTGGCCTGCTTCGCGACTTCACCGGTCTCGATCGAGATCGTGCGTCCGCCGATCTCCCTCTGTACGACAGTCTTCATCCGTCCTCCCGGGGCGCTCTCCGGCGCCCCCAATGCTTCTCTCACTTCTCTCGCAAAACTTCATCTTCAGCCCGGTCTCGCCGGGGAGCCCCTCGAGCGCGCCCGAATCGATCGCGCGGAGCGACGGGACGTCTCATCGAGGGGAATTCTCATCGCGCGCCACTCACGAGCCGGAGGTCGCCGCGATGCGAAAGGGCCTCGCGCGCTGCGAGGCCCCGTTTCAGCGGCGCAGTCCCAACGCCGCGATCAGCTTCAGGTACTCCGGACGGTTCGTTCGCTGGAGATAGCGAAGGAGGCGGGTTCGCCGACCGACCATCATCAGGAGGCCCCGTCGGGACGCGTAGTCCTTCTTGTTGACCTTCAGGTGCTCGGTGATGTTCCGGATTCTCTCGGTCAGGACCGCGACCTGCACCTGAGCGGAACCGACGTCCCCCTCCGAGGTCGCGAACTGCTTCATCAGCTCCTGCTTGCGCTCAGCCGTGATGCTCATCTTCTCTCCTCCACTCCCTGCGGATCTCCGGATCCCCCGCGCCGCTCTCCGGTGAGTTTCCGCCCGTGGGGCTCCTCGCGAGGAGTCGCTCCCGACCGTGCCCGGCGCGCGTTCGACCCGATCTGCGGTCGAGGACCTCCCTCGACGCGCAGCTCCCGTCCCTGCTCCCCCCGTCCGTCCCCGTGGGGGAAGAGACCGGGCGACACCGCGCGGGTGTCGGGGACCGGACGGGCTCGACCAGGGAAGTCGAGTCAACCCTTGTCCCGGAGTGGGGTTGCGACGGTCCTGAAGACCGCCGGAAGCGAGGATCGTACCGAGGGGGGGCTCGCCTGCAAGGGCAGTTCGGGGGAATCCGCCGCCGGGGAGGCGGGTGGAGCCCGCCCCCCGGGCGCCCTCCGCCTCACAGGAACGGGTCGAGGCCGGCCTCGCGGAGCCGGGCGACCACCTCGCGCACCTCCTCGGAGCGCTCCCGCGGGCAGACGAGGAGGGCATCGGCGGTCTCGACGACGAGGAGCCCCTCGACCCCGTGAAGGACGATCGGTCGTCCCCCCGGGTCCCCGTCCGGGCGGAGGACGAGGAGTCCTCGGGAGTCGGAGGCGAAGACCGCGGGGTCGAGCAGGCTCCCGTCCCCGTCCACCTCCCCTCCGCGCAGCCGCGCGACCGCCTCCCAGCTGCCGAGGTCGTCCCAGGGGAAGCCCGCCTCCACCACTCGCACCCGTGCGGAGCGCTCGAGGAGGGCGCGGTCGACGGAGCGGCGCGGGAGGGCGTGGAACGCCTCCTCCCCGGTCGGCGAGGACGGGCCCGGTGGATCGGAGCGGAGGGATGCCTCCAGCGCTTCGATTCCCCCCTCGAACTCCGGAGAGCAACGGACGAGCTCCTCGAGGAAGGTCGAAGCGCGCCAGAGGAAGATCCCCGAGTTCCAGAGGTGTCCCCCCGACCGGAGGTAGGACTCGGCCGTGGCGAGGTCGGGCTTCTCCGTGAAGCGGGCGACGGTCGAGATCCCCTCGGCTGCGGTCGACTCTCCCCGCTCGATGTAGCCGTAGCCGGTGGCGGGTCCGCTCGGGGTCACGCCGAAGGTGTAGAGCGCGTCCTCGGCCTCGAGAGCGGCGATCCCCCGATCGACCGCGCTCCGAAACGCAGCGGAGTCCGGGATGTGATGGTCGCTGGGAAGCACGAGGAGAGCCGCCTGCGGGTCCTCGTCGAGGATCCGCAGCGCGCCGAGCACGAGGGCCGGGGCGGTGTCCCGACCTTCCGGCTCGAGGATCGCCCGCTCCTGCGAGACGGAGGGGAGCTCCGGCGAGATCCGTGGAGCGAGCTCGGCCCGCGTCAGCACCCAGCGGCGCTCGGGAGGGATCCAGCCCTCGAGCCTCGCTTCGGTCCTCGCGAGGGGGGTCGCCTCACCGTCGATGGCGAGGAGTTGCTTCGGGCGCATCCGCCGGCTCCAGGGCCAGAACCGGGTGCCGGAGCCTCCGGCGAGGATGAGCGCGTGCACCTGTACAGCCATGGGAGATCCTCCCCTCCGGGTGATCACCGATTCGAGCGCGCAACGCCCCGGAACCCGCCGCCAGCGCGGGGGGCCGGGAACCATCTCACTCCCCGGGGATCTCCCCCTCCAGTTCGCGGGAGAGGTCCTTCATGAGCCGGGCGAGGCCCTTTCCGGTGGGCGCGAGCTCGAGCGCGTTGCGCAGGTGACGCGCCGCGACGACGCGCATCCCCATCTCGAGGTAGCACTCGCAGCGACGCCGCTCGACCTCGACCCTCTGGGATCGGTCGAGTCCGAGCATCTCCGCCCGACGGAGGTACTCCAGAGTGACGCGCGGCTCCAGCTCTCCCGCCGTGCGGCGGATGAGGATCCGGCGCGTCCGCTCGAGCGCCTCGGGGAAGCAGGGACGATGACGACGCCGTCCCTGCTCGGCGCGGAGGAGATGATCGAGCCACTCCAGCGCCTCGAACCAGCTCCGACGCCCCTCGAAGTGCTCGGCGATGAGAAACGCGGCATCGATGAACTCGTCCACCTCGAGGTGCTCCCGCAGGAACTGCGGCGCCCGCTCCCCCATCGCTCGCAGACGCTCGAGCGCCTCCGGTCCCCGCCCCTCGAGGAGAAGGAAGAGGACCGAGCGCGCCCGATTCGTCGGGCGGTCGCTCTCCGTGACATGGGGAATCGAGCTCTCCTCGTCGAGCCACTCTCCCCGCTGCCGCAGCCGCCAGACACGATCGTACGACTCGCGCAGCTCGGGATCCCCGAGGATCTCCCATGCGCGCATGACACGCGAGAGGTCGGCGCCGTCGGTCGGCTCGGCGGACTTGTCGGGATGGGCCTCGAGCAGTCGACGCCGGAACGCCGCGCGGACCACCTCGGGCGCGGCCTCGACCTCGATCGCGAGGACCGCGTAGTGATCGATGAACTCCGGCTCCGATGCTCCGCTCATCCGGCGGTGTCCGAAACGGACCCGGTCGCCTCGCCCGTCGGCGGGGTCTCGAGCCAGATCGAGACAGGACCCGCGTTCTCCAGCTCCACCTGCATGTCCGCCCCGAAGACGCCGGTCTCGACCCGCGCGATCCCCTCGCTCCGGAGGCGCGCGACGAAGCGCTGGAAGAGGGGCTCGGCCCGCTCCGGCGCCTCCGCGTCCACGAAGCTCGGGCGCCGGCCCTTCCTCGCATCTCCGTAGAGGGTGAACTGCGAGACCGCGAGGACCCCGCCTCCCGCCTGCAGGATGGAGAGATTCATGCGGCCCGCGGCATCCGGGAAGACCCGGAGCGAGGCGATCTTCCCCGCCATCCACTCGACTTCGGCCTCGCCATCGCCCCGCCCGATCCCCACCAGGAGGAGCAGACCGGCGTGGGTTCCTCCGACGATCCGGCCATCGACGCGGACCGAGGCGTGCGAGACACGCTGGAGGAGGACACGCATCGCTGGTCCCTTCCCGCCCCTGCGGGCGGACTTCGCCGCCCCCGGGCGACGGCGGGGCCTCCCGGCGAGTCCGAAAGTCCCGCTCTGGACTGAACTTGGAGTCGGGAGGGAGGACGGGCACGCCGTTTCCTAATCCGACCCGACCGGGCCCCCGCTCCGCGCGACGGACGGGAGCCGCAGAAAGGACTCCTCCATGGACATGAGCTTCCACATCGCTCGGAACGGCC
>JAFMMO010000144.1 GCA_017859655.1 Pseudomonadota bacterium
TCCTCGGCTACGGGGATGTGGGCAAGGGCTGCGCGCAGTCTCTCCGGGGCCAGGGCGCCCGCGTGGTCATCACCGAGATCGATCCAATCTGTGCCCTGCAGGCCGCCATGGAGGGCTATGAGGTGGTCCGGGTCGAGGATGTCGTCGACCGCGCGGACATCTTCATCACCGCCACCGGCAACAAGGACATCATCACCGTCGAGCACATGCGCCGCATGAAGCACGGCGCCATCGTCGGGAACATCGGCCACTTCGACAACGAGATCGACATGGCGGGACTCCAGAAGGAGCCCGGCGTGGTGAAGGAGAACATCAAGAACCCGGTGGAGCACGAGAACCAGGTCGACACCTGGACCTTCTCCGACGGGCGCTCGATCACCGTGCTCGCCGAGGGCCGCCTCCTCAACCTCGGATGCGCGACCGGCCATCCGAGCTTCGTGATGTCGAACAGCTTCACGAACCAGGTGATCGCCCAGATCGAACTCTTCTGTCACGGAGATCGCTACGAGACCAACGTGTACACGCTGCCGAAGCTCCTCGATGAGAAGGTCGCGCGCCTCCATCTCGACAAGCTGGGGGTGCGCCTCACAGAAATGTCGAAGGACCAGGCGGACTACATCGGCGTGCCGGTGGAGGGTCCCTTCAAGCCCTCCCACTATCGCTACTGAGCGGCATTCGACGATTGCCGACAACCGCAGTCAGAGAAGTCAGGTTCGTTCGAAGGGCCGCGCGTTGGTGCACTGCATCGGCGCGCGGCTCTTCCCTTCGTTGGTGGAAATCACCGCTTCACAACAAGGCGCACAGTGCTACTCTTGGCAGCGTGGAGGGCTCGCCCTCCGACTTATCGAGTTGCGTTCGGCAAAGGACTCACTTGTCTGAACCCCCCGGCCTATGACCCCGGGATCTCGGTGGAATCGATCACCTATCGATCGCGCAGGGTGCGCCCGCTATTCGGGTGCTGTGGCATTCGCGCGAAGACGACTCCACCGGAGTGAGCTTCTCCTCCCGAACCTCCAGGGGCATGACTCCCCTGGACACCATCGCTCGATTCCGAACCGATTCCGGCTTCGCCGGTTCGTGCCGCTCTCAGGAGCGGGCCACGCAACCCCGGGCCGTGACGCCTGTCGGGATCACCGCGCGGCCCCTCGAAGTCGGAGACCCTCCATCAGGGATTGATATGGCTCAGGCTTCCCGTTGCAGCGAGTGATGGGGCCAATCGTTATCGACCGCGACCACGACCGGATCGGCGAACTGCTCCTCTTGAGCGGCTTCGTCCTCTCTTATCGGGATCGATCCGGACAACGTCGCCTTCTCCGTGGGGAGGAGACCATGAACCATCGTTGCATTGTCGCCTGCTTGCTTACCGCCTGCGGAGTCCTCTTCGGACTCACGACGGCCGACGCTCAGCAGTCGCTCCAGATCCAAGGCCCCAGCGCACCGCTCCAGGGTCTCGGAAGCGCCCAGTTCGACATCCTGATGTCGACGACCGCGCCCACCGAGGGCTTCGTGCTCGCGGTCGGTCACGGCCCCGAGCTGCTTGTCCAGGACATCAGCGTCACCGGGACCGCGACCGAAGCCGCCGGCGCGGAACTCGTGGTGCCCGAGACCCTCTCCGGAGGCTGGACCCTCGGAGTCGTTCTCGACTCCGGCCCCCCGTTCAACGCCCAGACGATTCCCGCCGGCACCAACCTGCTGATCGCGACCGTCGAGGCGAGCTCCACCGTCATCCTCGGCCAGGGCGATCCCGACATCACCGCGGCCATGACCTTCGTCGACGGCACCCTCAACAACCCGCCGCTCGACAACATCCTCGTCCAGGGGGGACTCTCCCTCGGCGCGGGTCAGGGTCTCGCCCTCGACGACGCCGCGGGGACGGCCACGATCACCGCGCCGCCGCCCGACAGCCTGAGCATCGAGTCCGGCAGCGCGCCGGCCGATGGCGAGGGGGCGACGGGCTGCGCCCGCATCCTCCTGAACAACCAGTCGGGATCGGTGCAGGGCTACACCCTCGCCATCTCCCATGACCCGTCGGCGATCACCCTCGAGGAGATCAACACCAACGGGACGATCGCCGAGCTGCTCGGGATCGAGTTCGAGGTCGCGAACCTCTACAACGGTTCCGGCGGCGGAAGCCTCGGAGTCGTGCTCGACTTCGTCCCCGATTTCGACGGCCAGGCGATCCCGACCGGCTCCGAGAACCACATCGCCAACTACTGCTACAGCTGCAACAACCCGATGATCTACTTCACGGGCCAGGATGCGCCGATGGCGATGACGAGCGACCTCACCTTCGTGGATGGCGTCCTCGGAACCCCGCCCCTGACGAACGTCATCGTGGTGGGTGGTCAGTCGATCAACCCGGCCCAGAACAACGGCACGTTCACCTGCGAGCCCGTCGAGGTCCCGCTCGAGGACACCAAGTTCTCCTGCGGCCCCCGCAGCTACGAGAACACCGCCGACCCGACCAACAACCCGGCTCCTCCGATCGAGGGCACCATCGGGACCGAGGTCGAGGTCTGCTTCTTCTACTGCGACTCCGACGACAACATTCAGGGTGTGCAGCTCGCGGTCACCTACGACTGCAACCTGACCATGCTCGACTTCTCGATCACCGACTCGATCTTCGACGAGGTCGGCGCCGAGTTCTTCAGCTACAGCATCGACGACGACGCCGGCGACGGTGACGGATGCGAGTTCATCGCTGGTATCCTGCTCGACGCCCTTCCGCCGTTCGAGGACCAGACCGTCCCGCAGACGTCGGTCCCGCTGATCATCGGCTGCGGCACCTTCTTCATTGACGAGGCCGACACCTGTGGCACCGATCTCTCGATCGACTTCACCGACGGGGTCAACGCCGCTCAGTCCCTCCCGACGAAGAACATCGCCGTGATCGAGTACCAGTCGATCCAGAACTTCCAGATGGACGGCTGCGTCGTCCGCGTCGTGCCGGATGAGCTCTTCCAGCGCGGCGACTGCAACTCCGACGACAAGGTCGATCTCGCGGATGCCGCCACCGTTCTCGGCTGGCAGTTCCAGGGCGAGGCGATCGAGTGCCCGGATGCGTGCGACGCCAACGACGACGGCAAGATCAACCTCGCCGACTCGGTCCTTCTCATGAACTACCTCTTCCTCGGTGGAAGCGCGCCGCCGGCGCCGGGCCCGCTCGAGGATGGGATCGACCCGACGGTGGACGAGCTCCCGCTCTGCGTGAGCAACGACACCTACTGCCTCTGATACGACCAGCACAAGGAAGTCAGGCCCTTCGGGGCCGGACCGAGGAGTTCCGACTTCGGAAAGGAAGCCAATGAACCACAAGATCCTCTGCAGCGTCGCCACCCTGGCGCTCGTGCTGGTTGGGACCAGCGCGAATGCTCAATACAACCTCTCGATCGACAGCGCGACCGCGGCGCCCGGAGACACGGTCACCCTCGCAGTGACCCTCGACTCCAGCGCCGGGGACAACCTCCAGGGCTGGTCCTACGGCGTCTGCCACGACTCGTCCTCGCTCACGATCCTCGCGTCCGACGCGAACAGCCTCCTCGGGCCTCTGGCCGCGACCGCCAACGGCGGCTCCGCACCGGACTTCGTTCAGGGCACCGTCGAGGCGGGTGGATACGCCCTCGGGGTGGTCATCAGCCTGCTCGGCGCGAACACTCTGCCCCCCGGGTCGGGTGTCGTGTCTTCGGCGGACTACACGAACGACATGCCCGATGGCGGCTCGACGACGGTCTCGATCTGCGACACTCTCGGCACTCCGCCGGTCGCTTCGGTCGTGGTCGTGGGAGGGGCCTCGCTGGCTCCGACCACCTCGGATGGCACGGTGACCTCCGTCCAGCCGACCGTCGTGGCTCACATCAACGGCGATGCGAATCAGGACAACATTGTGAACCTCGCTGACGGCATCTGGATCCTGAACTACCTCTACCAGGGTGGTCCGGGCGGAAGCTGTGCGGCCGCCGACGACGCCAATGACGATGGTGGTGTCGACGCGGCGGACGCGGTCTACATCATTCAATACCAGTTCCTCGGTGGTGCTGCCCCTGCCGCCCCTTTCCCGGACTGCGGCCTCGCGGCCGGTCAGGAGGCGGAGGACTGCCTGAGCCATTCGGCCTGCCCGTAAGGGTGCCACGCGCCGGCTGGTCGCCTCCTGGGCGATCGGCGGGTTGAGGGAGGGCGCCGGTCATGCCGGCTTCCCCTCCCGTTCTTCCTCCCGAGGAATGGGTGACTCCCGGCAGGGACACCCGGGGATGGATCAGGGTTCGGGCGGGAGTCCTCAGGACTCCCGCCCGTTCTTTTTGTCGCTTCAAGGCACGGGAAGGTGTGTGGAGTGTTCTTCAGCCCCTCGCGACTTCATTCACGCACGATCACCGGCCCGCTTCTCTCGGTCCTGTTCTTCCTCGGCCCACCGGCCTGTTCGATCGTCGAGGCGCAGAGCCCCGAGTACCTGATCTCGGCGGGCGGAGACACGGTCTCTCCCGGTCAGGGTGCCTTCTCCTCGGTTCGTCTCGACTCCGCGGGCTCCTCGATCCAGGCGTGGTCCTTCGGCATCTGCCAGAGTGACCCATCCGCCGTGCTGGTCGATCTCCAGCCCGGGTCCACGACCGAGACGGTCCGACAGGGTGCCCCCGCCGACTTCGTCATGCTGAGCATGGAGCCCGAAGGTTGGACGATGTCGGTCGTCGTCTGCCTTCTCGGCTGCGCGGTGCTCCCCCCGGGATCGGATTACGAGCTCGCTCGCGCGGAGTACGCCCTGCCCGACACGCCGGGAGCTCCGGTGGAGCTCTGCCCGTGCGGCAGCCTGGGCACCCCGACGATCCCCGTCAGCGTGGGCGTCCTCGGTGTCCCCACCGTCCCGATGACCGGCTGCGGCCAGCTCGAGGTCTCCGCCCCTGTGGAGTTCCTGCGGGGGGATGCGAACGACGACGGGTTCGTGGACCTGAGCGACGGGATCTGGCTCCTGAACTACCTGTTTCAGGAGGGACCCCTGCGCCCCTGCCTCTCCGCCGCGGATGTGAACGGCGACGGCGGCATTGACGCCGCCGACCCCATCTTCCTGTTGTCGTTCATCTTCGTGGGGGGGGCGACGCCCCCGGCGCCTCATCCGGGGTGCGGGCTCATGGACGGACAGACTCCCGCGGACTGCACGCTCCACCTCGCCTGTCCCTGATCGACCGGCCCGGCTCTCTCGCCCTCGCCCGGGCGTCCCCGGGTCGAAGGCTTCCGTTCCGGCTCAGCGGATGAGAGGGTTCGGCTGGTCGGGGTCGATCCCGAGGGCGCGGATCGCCTCCGCCGCGCGCCCCGGCTTGATAGAGCCCTCGTGCGCGAGGGAGGAGAGCGCCGCTCCGACGATCGCGGCGGAGTCGATCTCGAACACCCTTCTCAGCGCCTCACGGGTGTCACTCATGCCGAAGCCGTCGGTCCCGAGGGAGGTGTAGGGCCCCTCGATCCAACGCGAGATGCTGTCCGGGACCGCCCGCACGAAGTCGCTCGCCGCGATGACGGGTCCTCCCCCGGCGGGGAGGATCTGGGCGACCCGCGGTGTCCGGGCAGGGGACTCCGGGTGCAGGAGGCGCTGCCGTTCGCACTCGATCGCCTCGCGCCGGAGCAGCTCATAGCTCGTGGCGGAGTAGACCTCGGCCCCCACGCCATGCTCCTGCTCGAGGACTTCGGCCGCGTCGAGGGCCTGCCGGAGGATCGGGCCACTGCCGAGGAGGCGGACCCTGGCCTTGCAGTCCTCGGCCGCCTCGCGCACGCGATAGAGACCCTCGAGCACTCCTTCCCGCAGACCTTCGGTGGTCGGCTCCGCGGGCATGTCGAGGTTCTCGTTGTAGAGGGTCAGGTAGTAGAAGACATCCTCCTGCTCCGTGACCATTCGACGGAGACCCTCCTCGATGATGATCCCGACCTCGTAGGCGAACGCAGGGTCGTAGGGGATGCAGCAGGGGACCGCGGCGGCGGCGAGGAGGCTGTGTCCGTCCTGATGCTGGAGCCCCTCCCCGTTGAGGGTGGTGCGGCCGGCGGTCGCGCCCAGGAGAAATCCTCGGCCTCGCATGTCGCCGAGGGCCCAGATCTGGTCTCCGACGCGCTGGAAGCCGAACATCGAGTAGAAGATGTAGAACGGGACCATCACCTCGCCGTGAGTGGAGTAGCTCGTCGCGGCCGCGATGAAGCTGGCGAGGGAGCCGCACTCGGTGATCCCCTCCTCGAGGATCTGGCCGCTCTTCTTCTCCGAGTAGCTGAAGAGGAGCTGGTGGTCGATCGGCTCGTACTTCTGTCCCTCGCTCGCGTAGATTCCCACCTGCTTGAAGAGGGGCTCCATCCCGAAGGTGCGGGCCTCGTCCGCGAGGATCGGGACGATGCGCGCTCCGAGGTCCGGGCTCTTGAGGAGGTCCTTGAAGAGGCGCGCGAACGCCATCGTCGTCGAGGCCTGGAGGCCGGCGCTGCTCCCGCCCCGGAGAACATCGAACGTCTTCGTGTCGGGGACTTCGGGCACCGTGACGGTGGTCCTACGGGAGGGGACGAAGCCGCCGAGGGCGGCGCGCCGCTCCTGAAGGTAGGCGTACTCGGGGGAGTCCTCTCCCGGGTGGTGGAAGCTGGGGTTCTCGAGGTCGGAGTCGGGGATGTCGATCTCGAGCTTGTCCCGGAACAGGGCGAGCTCCTGGACCTTGAGCTTCTTCACCTGGTGGGCCACGTTTCGCGCCTCGGCGGTGGGGCCGAGGGTCCAGCCCTTCACCGTCTTCGCGAGGATGACGGTGGGCTGTCCCTCGTTGTGGCTCGCGCGGTCGTAGGCCGCGTAGATCTTGCGGTAGTCATGGCCGCCGCGGCGCATCTTCGGGAGCCGCTCGTCGGAGACCGACTCCATGAGGCGGAGCAGCTCCGGGTCGTCGCCGCAGATGCTTCTCCGGATGTATTCGCCAGACTCCACCGAGTAACGCTGGAACTCGCCGTCGACGATGTTCGTCACGCGACGGACGAGCCGGTGCTCATCGTCGAGGTCGAAGACGGGGTCCCACTCGCGCCCCCAGATGACCTTGATCACGTTCCAGCCGGAGCCGTGGAAGACCGCCTCGAGCTCCTGAATGATCTTGGAGTTTCCGCGGACCGGCCCGTCGAGCCGCTGCAGGTTGCAGTTGATCACGAAGGTGAGGTTGTCGAGCTTCTCCCGCGCCGCGAGATGGAGGGCGCCGAGGGTCTCGGGCTCGTCACACTCGCCATCGCCGAGGAACGCCCAGACCCGCTGATCGGAGGTGTCGCGAATTCCCCGGTTGTGGAGGTAGCGATTGAACCGCGCCTGGTAGATCGCATTGATCGGCCCCAGGCCCATGGAGACGGTCGGGAACTGCCAGAACTCCGGCATCAGGCGGGGGTGCGGGTAGCTGGAGAGTCCGGTCCCGTCCGACTCCATTCTGAAGCGGGCGAGCTGGTCCGCCGAGAGTCGACCCTCGAGGAACGCCCGCGCATAGATGCCGGGGGCCGCGTGCCCCTGGATGTAGACGAGGTCTCCTCCGCCCGGATGGTCCGGGCCGCGGAAGAAGTGGTTGAAGCCCACCTCGTACAGGCTCGCCGCGGACGCATAGGTGGAGAGATGGCCCCCGATCCCGTCGTAGAGCTGGTTCGCCCGCAGGACCATGGCGACCGCGTTCCACCGGATGAACCGCCGGATCCGTCGCTCGAGAGCCTCGTCCCCCGGGAAGGGCGGTTCGTCCTCGGTGGGGATGGTGTTGATGTAGGGGGTCTGGACCAGCGCGGGGAGGTCGATCCCGAGCAGCTGCGCGTGCTCGATGAGGCGGCGCACGATGTAGCGGGTCCGCGCCTCGCCGGAATCGGCGAGCATCTGACCGAGGGCCTCGACCCACTCCTGGGTCTCCTCGGGGTCGGCGTCGGGACGCACGCGGGGGGACGCTTCGCTCATGGTGGGACTCCCTGGGGTCTCGGGGCCGGGTCGCGGAGGGCGACTCAGCGGTGCTCGGGGGGGATCTCGGTGTCGCTGAGCTCCTCGGACTCTTCCGCCAGCATCACGGGGATGCCATCCTCGATGCGGTAGGCGCGTCGAGAGGCGTAGCAGAGCAGCCGATCGCCCACCTGCACGAGGGGCTCGTGAGACAGGGGGCAGCGGAGCAGGTCGAGGAGCTGCGGGTCGATCGGGGTCGATCCCCCGGGTGCGCTCGTCACGAGTCTTCCTCCCGCTCCGGGCTCGGGTGGGGCCCGCCGGAGGAGGGCCTCGCCGAGGGTGGAGACATCCCGGGGATTTCCCCAGGCCCCTCGGTTCACTAGGATACCGTGGATTCTCCCGAACCCCCCGGGCCCACGCAAGAGATTCGGGGTCTCCGCGCCGCTCGGGCGCTCCCCGCCGACAGGAGTGCAACATGCCCCGCCCTCTCCGACGGTCCGCGTCCCTCCATGGCTCCAGCGCCCGACATCCGGGGCGGAGGGCGTCGACCTTCCCGCCGCTCCGCTTCGCGCTCTTCGCGCTCACGCTCCTCGTGGCGGCGCCATCGACCCTGGTCGCCGAAGGATCGGGGGATGGGGCGGCGCGCGCGACCTCGATCGGGGAGCGGAGGATCACCTTCGATGAGATCCTCTCGGGCGGGGTCCGGCTCGGAGCGCGTCTGCCTCGGGCGAACTTCGACGCGGATGGCGACGCTGTCGGGCTCGACGGGCGCTGGGTCACTCTGGGCTCGGACGAGGAGGTCGAGCCCACCCTCCCCTCTCCGGAGCCGACCCCGGCCCTCGATGGACTGGAGGAGGTCCGCTTCACCGACGGCGTCGAGCGCTCCTTCCCCCGGCGGGGGCGACAGCT
>JAFMMO010000145.1 GCA_017859655.1 Pseudomonadota bacterium
GACTCCGCCGCCCTCCACTTCCGGACCCCGAGCTTCCGGGTCGACGTCACCCGGGAGATCGACCTCGTGGAGGAAGTGGCGCGGGTCTACGGGCTCGACGAGATCCCGGAGGGACACCTCGCGGTGAAGGCGATCGATGACGACCCGGTGGCTCGGGCCTCCGAGTCGATCGCGCAGATCCTCGTGGGAGCCGGCTTCCACGAGGCCCTCACCTTCGCCTTCACCACGGAGGAGGATGAGGCGATCGAGTCCCTCTGGTCCGCGACCGTGCCGTTCGAGGTGCGCAATCCGGTCCGCTCCCACGAGCGACGGCTCCGGCGGAGCCTCCTCCCCCGCCTCTTCCAGGCGGTGCGGGGGAACCGTCAGCACGGGGTCGAGGAGGTCCGTCTCTTCGAGCAGGCGCGGGTCTTCCACCGTCGCCCCGGCGTCGACGCCCCCGTGGAGGGGGAGCACCTCGCGTGGGTCGCCCTCGGCGCCGCAGCGAACTTCCGGGCGATCCGCGGCGTGGGGGAGACCGTCCTGCGCTCCCTCGGGATCGAGGGGCTCGTCTGGACTCCGGTCGAGGGCGAGGCGGGGAGCTTCCTCCCGGGGAAGGCCGCCCAGGTCCACCTCGGTGGGCAGCGCGTGGGCTGGCTGGGCGCCGTCTCCCTGGACGGGGTCCCGGGCGAGGTCTGGGGCGCGGAGTTCGCCCTCGCCCCGCTCTTCGCGAGCCGTGCTCCGGAGCGGCGCTTCCGCGACTTCTCCCGCCACCCGGTGGTCCAGCGCGACCTCAACGTCGTCCTCCCCGAAGCGGTCCTCTGGCAGGAGCTCGAGGACGCCGTGATCGGCTGCGACCTCGCCGAGTTCCGCGGCCTCTCCTTCGAGGACATCTATCGCGGCAAGCAGGTGCCCGCCGGGCACAAGAGCGTCCTCTTCCACCTCACCTTCCAGGCGGACGAGCGGACACTCACCCGTGAAGAGGTCGACGCGGAGGTGGATCGCCTCGTCGCGCGCCTCGGCGAACGGTTCGGAGCCGAACTGCGCGCCTGATTCCTTGGCCCCTGTCCTTCGGGGTCCTACAATGCCCCCGCAACGCCGTCCCCCCCGGTCCCTGTCTCCTGCTCCCTGACGCCTCCACCTCCGCACCGTGCCTCCACACCGTGCCCTCCGGCGCCGGACCACGAGACCCCGATCGGGAGATCCGGGAACCCTGACGGATGATCCGGGAGAGAGGAATCTCCATGCGCTACCTGCTCCTCATCGCACTCATCATCGCGGCCGGGTACTTCAGCTTCGGCCGCAGGTCTTCCTCGCCTCCTCCTCCCGCCCCGGCAGAGGAGACGCGGCCGATCATCGGAGGCGCGAGCATCACGAGTGAGCGCCCCGAGGAGAGGCTCTCCGACCCGGGGGAGAACCGCACCAACTCGGACCCCCGCCCCGACCCATCGACCGAGGGGACAGGACCCGGAACGACCGCCGAGCCTCGACCGGCAAGCACCCGCCTCGAAGAGACGGGCATCGTGCCGGCTCTCGGGGAGGATGAGCCTCTCCTCGAGCGCCTGCGCCGGGCGGTGGTCGGCAAGACCAGCCCCGATGGGGATGAGGCTCGACTCCGCCTCGCGTCCGCGTGCTTCGAGGCCGGAGAGATCGTCGAAGGGACCCGCGCGCTCCGGGAGATCATCGATGGTGGAGGCACCTATGCTCCCCGCGCCTCCGCGGCGCTGCTCCCGCGCAGCGAAGGCGAGGAGCGGTCGCGACTCGCCGCGGCCATCATCACCGCCGGGCCCGACGCGCCCGGCTACGATGATGCCCTCATCGTCCACACCGCGGCGCTGATCGCCGACCCGGCCGAAGCGAGTCAGCTCGAGGCGTGGAAGCTCCTCAGCGCCGCCTACTTCGCGCATGAATCGGAGGCGCAGCGGCGGCCGCTGCGAGAGCGCCTGGACCCGCTGGTTCGGAAGTGGATCCTCTCCCCGCGTCCCTGCTCCCTGACCCAAAGCTACACGGTCATCGGAGGGGACTCCCTGGACCGCATCGCCAAGAGCCAGAAGACGACCATCGACCAGCTCGTCGCGGTGAATCGGCTCGACTCCGATCTGATCCATCCCGGAGACCGCCTCAAGGTCCTCGATCGCCCGATCCGCATCGAGGTCGACAAGAGCGAGTTCCGGCTCGATGTCCTTTATGACGGCGGCTACCTGATGAGCTTCCCGATCGGGCATGGGTCCGACGGGCGGACACCCTCGACCACCTTCGAGGTGAATCTCCGCCAGAAGCACCCGACCTGGTTCCCCCCGAACCAGCCCTCGGTGCCCTACGGCGATCCGGCGAACCCCCTCGGGGAGCGCTGGCTCGGCTTCGAGAGCGCCGACGGCTTCCGCGGGTTCGGGATCCACGGGACCAACGAGCCGGAGACGATCGGCCTGGAGGCCTCGGAGGGCTGCATCCGCCTCGTGAACGAGGATGTGGTCGCCCTCTATCCCTTCGTGGCGATCGGGACGCGCGTCACCATCCGCGACTGATCCGGCGAACGCCGGGACCGGCGCGCGCCTCCACCTCCCCGCCCCCCGGAGAGCGGCGCCCCGCCGCGACAGGAAGCCCCATGGAGTACCGCCGCCTCGGACGACACGGAATCCACGTCAGCGCCATCTCCCTCGGTGGCTGGACCACCTTCGGCAAGAGCCTCGAGGTCGAGGAGAGCCGCGCGGTGATCCGGACCGCCTTCGACGCCGGGATCCAGTTCCTCGACCTCGCGGATGTCTACGCCCGGGGGCGCGCCGAGGAGGTCGCGGGGGAGATCCTCCGTGACTACCGCCGCGAGGAGCTCGTCGTCTCCTCGAAGGTCTTCTGGCCGATGGGGGACGGCCCCAACGATCGAGGGCTCGGCCGCAAGCACATCGTGGAGTCGATCGAGCGCTCCCTGGCCCGGCTCCAGCTCGACTACCTCGATCTCTACTTCTGTCACCGCTACGACCCTGACACGCCGCTCGATGAGACCATCGATGCGATGGATGACCTCGTGCGCCGGGGACGGATCCTCTACTGGGGCACGAGCGTCTGGGAGGCCGAACAGCTCAGGTCCGCCACTGACCTCGCGAGGGAGCGCCACCGCACCGGCCCCGCCGTCGAGCAACCGAGGTACAACTGCATCGACCGCCACATCGAGGCGGAGATCCTCCCCACCTGCGAGGAGCTCGGGATCGGGCTCGTCCTCTGGAGCCCTCTGGCCCAGGGTCTGCTCAGCGGCAAGTATTCCGATGGGATTCCCGCGAGGAGCCGTGGGTCTCAGGACGGCTGGCTGGATGCGACCCTGACCGAGCGGAATCTCGCGGCGGTGCGACGCTTCGACGCCCTCGCCCGCGAGGCGGGCACCACCCCCGCCGCCCTCGCGCTGGCCTGGCTCCTCCGGCGTCCTGCCGTCTCCTCCGCGATCATCGGGGCGACCCGGCCGGAGCAGGTGACGGAGAACCTGCGGGCTCTCGAGGTGACGATCGACGACGGACTCGCCGGAGCGATCGAGAGCTGCTTCGAGGGCTGCGAGCTCCCCTGACCAGGCAGGCCCGGGCGAGAGGCCGCCACCGACCGCGGATCGGCCGTGGCTGCCCGCGGTGCGCCCGCCCCCCGGAGACCGACCTCGAGGTCAGGCGGGAGCGGGAGGAAGCCCTGCTGGGGTGAGGAGTGCGGTGGGGGAGACCTCGCGCCCCGAGGCCTCCCGATCGGCGGAGGCTCCCGCGGGCAGCCCTCCCCTGGCTCGCCCCCCCCCAGCGGACTTCCCACCGTTCGTCCGGCTTCCCCGGCGCGGGGCCGGCGATGCGACCCATGACATGATGGGAACGGCCGACACGGCCCGCAGTGTCGGGCACCGGGCGGCGGACCGGGAGCTCTTGTCTTCGGCGGGTCCGTCGGCCCTTCGGTCCGATGGTCAGCCGAGGCTCTCGCTCGATCAGTGCCCGGCGAGGAGGGGAACCGCCCCACGAGAGAGAGAGACGATGCTCTCCGGGAAGAGTCCGAGGTAGAGGATTCCCACGGAGAGCAGCAGCATCGCGAGGTGGAGACCCCAGGCCGCTTCCGCTTTCTCCGTCTCCTCCAGCGCCTCGTGGAAGTACATGGCCACGATCGGCCGCAGGTAGTAGTAGACGCTGATCATGGAGCCGATGACCCCGATGAGCGCGAGGTGCCACTTCCCGCCCGCGACGGCGTCGCTGAAGATCGTGAACTTGCCCATGAAGCCCGCCGTCAGCGGAATGCCGGCGAGACTCACCATCGAGAGCGTGATCACGAGGGCGACCACCGGGTGCTTGCGCCCGAGACCGCGGATCGAGTCGATGGTGTCGCAGTCCCGATCACCCTGCTGCAGGGTCGAGAGCGCGGTGAACGCGGCGAGGGTCGTCACGAGGTAGGTGGCCAGATAGAAGAGGGAGCCGCTCAGCGCCGCACCGTCGCCATGGCTCGCCAGCACGAGGACGAGCGGGACCATCAGGTAGCCAGTGTGTGCGATTCCGGAGTACGCGAGCATCCGCTTCAGGTTGGTCTGGTTCAGGGCTGCCAGGTTGCCGAGGAGGATCGTCACCACGGCCAGCGCCTCGACGAGCGAGGCGACCACGGTGTTGACTCCGGTCGCGAGGATGATGCGGATCAGCGCGACGAAGCAGCAGACCTTGACCGCGACGGCCATCCAGCCCGCCGCGAGCATCGGAGTCCCCTGATAGACATCCGGCACCCACGAGTGGAAGGGGACCGCGCCGACCTTGAAGCCCAGGCCGATCAGGACCAGGACGGCGCCCACGGCGATGAGGGGCTCGTCCCCGTGGCCGCCGAGGGCAGCCAGGTCGATCCCTCCACCGCTGCCGCCGTAGAGGAACGCCATGCCGAGGAGGAGGAACCCGCTGGAGAACGCCCCCATGACGAAGTACTTGAATGCGCCCTCCGAGCTCTCCCTCCAGTCGCGAACGTAGCCGGCGAGCACGTACAGCGCGAGGGAGAGGGTCTCGACCGCCACGAACATCGCCACAAGGTTGGCGGACTGCGCGAGGAGCACCATGGCTCCCGCCCCGAAGGAGAGGAGCGCGTGGAACTCGCCACGATTCCGACCGATCGCGCCGAGGTAGCCTCCCGCGCCGAGACCGGTGAGCAGCGTGGTCACGATGATGATCCCGGCCGCGAACCGTCCGAGGAGGTCCCCGGTCAGCGCGCCGCTGAAGAGCGGAGCGGAGGGATCGGTGAGGGCGCCGAGCGCGATGAAGGCGAGGACCGAGCCCGCGGCTCCCGTGAGCACGAGATGACTCTTCTGCCCCCGGTCACCCTCCGGGTCCCGCGCCCCCAGACACGCGTCCGTGAGGAGCTGCACGAGACCCGTGAGGAAGAGGATCGCCGAAGGCAGGATCGCCCGGATCTCGGCTTCCGTGAACTCAAGCGTCATGGCGAGTCCTTACAGCAGGTTCTGCAGGTAGTGGTGGACGGTCGGGGAGATCAGATCGGTGAAGCTCTTCGAGAAGAGACCGATCCAGACCATCATCACGACCAGCGGAACGAGGTAGATGACCTCCCGGGTGCTGACGTCCGGGAGCTGCGCGTTCTCCTGATGGATCACCGGCCCGAAGAGGAAGCGCCGGCAGAGCATCAGCATGTAGACCGCCCCGAGGATCACCCCGGTGGCGGCGAGGGCGCCGAAGAGCGGATTCGCCGTGAAGGAGCCCTTCAGGATCAGGAACTCTCCGACGAACCCGTTCAGGCCGGGCAGGCCGATGCTGGAGAGGGTCGCGATGATGAAGAAGGTCGAGTAGACCGGCATCACCTTGGCGATCCCCCCGAAGTTGTCGATCTCCCGGGTGTGTCGCCGCTCGTAGATGATCCCGATGAGCAGGAACAGCATCCCGGTCGAGAGCCCGTGGTTCACCATCTGGATGATCGCGCCGATCATCCCCTCCGAGATCAGCTGGCTCGACTCGCCGGAGGTCCGGAAGAGGAAGATCCCGAGGACCACGTAGCCGAGGTGGCTGACCGACGAGTACGCCACCAGCTTCTTGATGTCGCTCTGTCGCCAGGCGAGGAGCGCCCCGTAGATGATCCCGATCACCGCGAGCCAGCAGATGAAGGGGGTCGCCCAGACCGCGGCCCCCGGGAAGAGGGGGATCCCGAAGCGGATGAACCCGTAGGTCCCCATCTTCAGGAGCACCCCCGCGAGCACCACCGAGCCGGCCGTGGGGGCCTGGACGTGGGCGAGCGGAAGCCAGCTGTGGAGGGGGAAGATCGGCACCTTGATGGCGAAGCTCAAAGCGAAGGCGGCGAAGAGCCAGCGCTGGATCCCCTCGTCGATCGGGTCGCTGCGCAGCTGGCGCAGGACCTCGGGGAGATCGAAGGTCCCCGTGTGCGAGCGGATGTAGAGGATCGCGACGAACATGAGGAGCGAACCGACCATCGTGTAGATGAAGAAGGTCCACGCCGCCTTGATCCGCTGCTTCCCTCCCCAGATCCCGACGATGAAGTACATCGGGATCAGCATCGCCTCCCAGAAGAGGTAGAAGAGGATGAGGTCAAGAGCGACGAAGGCGCCCAGCATCCCGGCCTGCAGCACGAGCAGGGCGATCTGGTACTCCTTGACGCGATCGGTGACCGCGCGCCAGGTGCTCAGCAGCACGAGGGGCATGCTGAAGGTGGTCAGGAGCACGAGGAGCACGCTGATGCCATCGAGCCCGAGGTGGTAGCGGATCCCGAGCGTCTCGGACCAGCTGCTGTTCTCCTCGAACTGGTAGCCCGGGTTCTGCGGCTCGAAGGCCACCAGCATCACCAGGCTCAGGAGCAGCGTGACGAGGGAGACCACCAGCGCGCCCTGACGCATCACCGACTCGTTCTTCCGATTCACGAAAGCGAGCAGCAGCGCCCCGAGCAGCGGGGTGAACACGATCAGTGTGAGGATCGGGAGACCAATCATCGCTTCAGGACCCCGCGTCTTTCACCAGGAACAACAGGAAGAAGACCAGGACCAGCACCCCCAGCCCGAAGGTCAGGAGGTAGGACGGGATGAACCCGGTCTGAATCCGACGCGCCCAGTTCCCCATCCCCCGGGTCAGGTAGGCGGTTCCGTCCACGAGGGTCTGGATGATGACCTCGATCAGCATCTGGCACCCGGCGGCGATCCCGTTCAGGACCCCGACGAGGAGCAGATAGAAGTCATCGACCCAGAAGAGGTTCGAGGACGCGCTCTGAAGGCGGCGTCCCACGGGGCTCTTCTCGACGAGGGAGGCGAGCACCGGCCGGCCCTTGCCGTACAGGAAGATCGCGCTGCCGATCCCGAGGAGCCCGACGAGGACCGAGAGGACCAGGGAGGTCCACTCCATGCTCTCGAGCGTCCCCTTCATGTCACCCACCTCGTGCGCGTGGTGGAGACCGGTGAAGTGCCCCAGCACCGAGTGCCCACCGAGGAAGTGGGGCACGTTGAGGAAGCCCGCGAGGGCCGCGCCGACGGTGAGCGCGAGCAGGACCGGGGTGATCCAGCCCCACGGCTCGTGCACGTGGCCGCGGAGCTTCTCTTCCACCCGGCTCTCGCCCCAGAAGGTCATCGCGACACTTCGGAACATGTAGAAGGCGGTGAGGCCGGCGGTCAGGACTGTCATCCCCCAGAAGAGCCCGGCGGCGGGGACATGGTGAACATGCATCGCCTCGAGCAGCTCGGGGCTCCCGAAGGTCTGAAGGTATCCCCCGAAGAGGATCTCGTCCTTCGAGAAGAAGCCTGCGAGCGGGGGAACCCCGGCGATCGCCAGGGTGCCGATCAGGTAGGTCCGGTAGGTCCACGGCAGCTGCTTCCGCAGGCCACCCATCCGCCGCATGTCCTGCTCGTGGTGCATCGCGTGGATCACCGAGCCGGAGCCGAGGAAGAGGAGCGCCTTGAAGAAGGCGTGGGTGACGACGTGGAAGAATGCGGCGGCGAAGAAGCCCATGCCGATCGCGAAGAACATGTAGCCGAGCTGGCTCACGGTCGAATACGCGAGGACCTTCTTGATGTCGTTCTGGCTCATCGCGATCAGGGCCGCCACGAGCGCCGTGCAGGCTCCCACTCCGGCGATGATCGCCATCGTCGTGTGCGACTCCTGGAAGAGCGGCATCAGACGGCAGCAGAGGTAGATCCCCGAGGTCACCATCGTCGCCGCGTGAATGAGCGCGGAGACCGGGGTCGGACCCGCCATGGCGTCGGGGAGCCAGACGTAGAGGGGGATCTGCGCGCTCTTTCCGGTCGCCCCGAGGAAGAGCAGCAGGGCGATCCAGTCGATGCAGTTCAGGCCCCAGAAGAGGCCATCCGTGCCGAAGCCCTGCATCCGGGTCGTCACCTCGGCGTTGCTGATCGCCGCGAGCACCTCACGGGTGTCGATCGTCCCGAGGTACTGGTGGCAGAGGAACATCGCGAGGAGGACTCCGAAGTCCCCGATCCGGTTCACGACGAACGCCTTCTGTCCCGCCTTGGCGTTCCCCGCGTCCTCGAACCAGAAGCCGATGAGCAGGTAGGAGCAGAGCCCGACCCCCTCCCAGCCCACGAAGAGGAGCAGGAGGTTGTCCGCGAGGACGAGGATCAGCATGAAGGCGGTGAAGAGGTTCAGGTAGGCGAAGAAGCGGTGGAAGCTCCGATCGCCCTTCATGTAGGTGATCGAGTAGAGATGGATCAGCGAGCCGATGCCGGTGATCACGAGGCACATCACCGAGCTGAGACCGTCCGCGAGGAGGGCGAACGGTGCGCTGAACACGGTCTCCGTCGCGCCCCCGGCCCCGGTCTTCGTCAGATGGATCCA
>JAFMMO010000146.1 GCA_017859655.1 Pseudomonadota bacterium
ACCCTCGGGACTCTTCTGGAAGGATCGCGTGGTGCGCGGTTTCGCGCAAACGGCCGAGGGCCGCCTCAGGTCCCGTTCGGTCCGGATCGGGCGGAATCGCGATTTCCGGGGGTCGGATCCGCTCCGGAGATCGGGAGGAGCCTCGAGTCTCCGGGGAGGAGGTCCCTCATGGTGCGGGCGGGGGGGGCTCCTTCGTCGTGCCGCAGCCGCCGCATCCACCGCCTCGCGGGCCGGGGCGACCGCGGCGGACGAGGAGGATGAGGGCGACGACCGCCACGATGGTGACGATCCCACGCTGCAGCTCCGGGGAGAGCGCCGCGGTCACGCCCCGCCTCCCACGATCCCGTGGGTCAGCCACGCGAGGAACCACGCGACGACCGACATGTACCCGAACTGGAGCGCGGCCCAGCGCCAGCCGCCGGCCTCCCGGCTCGTCACGGCGAGGGTGGGGAGGCACTGCATCGCGAGCACGAAGAAGACGAGGAGGGAGGCGGCCGCCGCGGGGTCGAGGAGCGGGGAGCCGTCGTCCCGGCGCGCCGAAGCGACGATCTCCCGGACGCGTCCGGAGTCATCGATGTCGTCTCCCGCGCCGAGGGTGACGGTCAGCGCGCTGACGAAGACCTCTCGCGCCGCGAAGCTGGAGAGCACGGCGATGCTCAGCTGCCAGTCCGCACCGATGGGGGAGAGGATCGGCTCGACGGTGCGCCCGATCCGCCCGCTGTAGCTGCCGGCGAGGGACTCGCGTCCCTCGAGGCGATCCGCCTGCGCGGCGAGCTGCTCCGCCGCGGTCGCATCGGCGGCGGCCTCCGCCCGGGTCCGAAGCTCGAGGACCTCGGGGGAGGTCGGCGTGCCGGGGTAGGTCGACATCCACCAGAGGACGATCGAGATCAGGAGGATCACCGTCCCCGCCTTCACGAGGAAGGTCCGTCCGCGGTCCCACGCGGTGAGCGCGGCGTTCCTCAGGGAGGGGCGGCGATAGGGGGGGAGCTCGAGGAGCATCGGCCGACTCCGGCCGCGCAGCAGCGTCCTCCGGAAGAGGAGCGCGGTGAGCAGCGCCGCGACCCCCCCCAGGAGGTAGCAGCCGGCGAAGGCGAGCCCCCCCTGCCACGCCGGACGCCCCGCGAAGAGGACCCCGATGAGGAGGGTGTACACCGGGATCCGGGCGCTGCAGCTGACGAAGGGGGCCACGAGGATCGTCGCGAGGCGGTCGCGTCGATCGGGGATCAGCCGCGTGCAGATGATCCCCGGGATCGCGCAGGCGTGGCTCGAGAGGAGGGGGACGAAGGCCGTCCCCGGGAGCCCGAAGGGACGCAGCAGCCGATTCGCGACGAACGAGGCGCGCGCCAGGTAGCCCGTGTCCTCGATCAGCGTCAGGAGGAAGAAGAGGAGGCAGATCTGCGGCAGGAACACGACGGTCCCCGCGATGCCACCGACGACGCCGTCGACGAGCAGGTCCCGGAGGACCCCTTCGGGGAGGAGGTCCGTCACTCCACCCCCGAGCAGCGCGAAGACCTCCTCGATCCAGGTCATCGGGTAGCCGGCGAGCCAGAAGATCGTCGAGAAGAGCCCGGCCATCACCGCGAGGAACACGACGACTCCGCCGATCGGGTGGGTCAGGATGCGGTCGAGGCGATCGGTCCCGTGGTCCTCCTCCTCGCGCTCCCGCCGGGTGACCGCGGTCGCGGTCCGCGTCGCCCACTCCTCTCGGGACTCCCCGCTCTCCGGCGCGCGGCCGAGCGTCGCGTGATCGAGCGCCGACACGATCGCCTCGACACCCTCTCCCCGGCGGGGATTGGCCGGGACGACCGGGACGCCGAGGTGCTCGGCGAGCGCGTCGGCATCGACCTGAACGCCCCGTCGCTCCGCGACATCCCCCATGGAGAGCACGACCACGAGGGGGAGTCCCCGTTCGATCGTCTCCGCCGCGAGGGTCAGGTTCCGGGCGAGGTTCGAGGCGTCGACGACCACCACGACGGCGGACGGCCGGGGGAGGCTCTCGGGGGAGGAGGGATCGACGGGAGGCTCGAGCACCTTCCGTCCGAGGCGGCTCTCCGGGAGGTCGAGCTCGAGGGAGTAGAGGCCGGGGAGGTCGATGTAGCTCCGCTCCCGCCCTCCCATCCGGGAGCTCCCCACCCGGGCATCCGCCGTGATCCCGGGATGGTTCGCGACATGGGCGCGGAGACCGCAAAGGCGGTTGAAGAGGCTGGTCTTTCCCGTGTTCGGGTTCCCGATGAGCGCGATGGGCCCGGGAGGGGCGCCGACGGACTTGGACACGGGGGACTCCCTCCGGGGGGGATGGGCGGGGGGCACGGATGGGACGGGGAGTCAGGAGGTCGATCCGGCGCGGATCAACCGGGGGGGAGCTGGGTGAGGCGGGCGGGGCGCTGGATCGGCTCCGCCGGGACGGTGTCGAGCAGGGCCGCGATCGCCCGGGAGAGTCCGACCCGCGTGCTCCGGACCTCGACGATGCAGGGCTCCCCCTGGCGACACACGCGGACCGGGGCATCGCTCCCGACCCCCATCGCACGGAGAAGCTCCCGATCCGTGGCCTCAAGGCGATCCCCGGAGAGGGTGGCTCGCGCCCCGGCGGGGAGATCGGAGAGGGGGGTCGGCGAGGGGCGGCTTCCCTCCGAGTCGCGCTTGTCGATCATTCGGCTCCTCCATGGGGGTCCGCTCGGTTTGCGGTGCGGCCCGCCTCTGGGTACCCTCCGGGCTTGGGTTGGGGTGAGGCCCCGGTGGGGGTCCTCTCCTCAAGCTCCGATCGTACCGCCGTGGTTGGCAAGTGGTCAAGTTGTTTGGGTTGCCAAACAAAGCCCGATCCGGCGCGCCTGCATCGAGGCGCGCCCCTGGGACGAAGGAAGCGATGCACGACTGGCGTGAGTTCGACCAGAACCCCGTGAGCCACTCTGCGGCGCACCATCTGGTGGCGATCGCGGAGCTGCTCGATGCCTACGGCTACGCCCGGGTCTCGGATGTGGCCCGCGAGCTGGGGATCACTCGGGGGAGCGTCTCGGTGACCCTGAAGGGTCTGAAGGGTCGCGGGCTCGTGACAGAGGATGAGCGTCGCTTCCTCGGCCTCTCCGAGGATGGGGAGCGGATCGCCCGCGGGGTGATGGCGAAGAAGCAGGTTCTCAAGGCGCTCTTCGTCGATCTCCTGGGGGTTCCCGACGAGCAGGCGGACCTCGACACCTGCAAGATCGAGCACCTCGTCTCGGACGAGACCGCTTCACGAGCGAGCCGGGCGCTGCTGTTCCTGCGCTCGGGAGCGCGGGAGGCGGAGGCGTTCACCGAAGCGCTCCGCGAGTTCGGCCGGGCGGGGGATCCGGCCGGGTTCCCATCGGAGGAGGTCGAGGAGCTCGCGCGCGAGATCGCGCGCGAGGGGGAGGAAGCGGAGGAGGAGCGATGAGCGGGTCCGATCCGATCTCGCGCGAAGAGGCGCTGCAGCGACTGAACGAGCTCTATGCCGAGGAGATCGAGGCGGGTCTCCGCTACCTGCATCTCTCGGTGAGCCTCAAGGGGCTCGACCGGCTCATGATCCGGAAGGTCCTCCTCGAGAACATGGAGGAGACCTTCGAGCATGCCCAGCAGGTGGGGGAGAAGATGATGCAGCTCGGGGCGAGCCCTTCCCTCTCGCTCCAGCTCGAGCTCCCCGCGGAGCGGGCGGACGGCCGCAGCGCTCTCCGGACGGCGGTCCTCTTCGAGAGGGCGGCGCTCGACGCCTATCGGGAGCTCCTCGAGCGGGTCGACGGCGGGGATGATGTCGTGCTCGAGGAGTTCGCGCGGGCGCAGGTCGCCCTGGAGTCCCAGCACGTCGCGGAGATCGAGCTGCTCCTCGAGGATTGATCGCCCTCGTCCCGGGAGGGGCGGGCTTCGCGGCGGGCGGCGGCCTCCGGCCGGACGCCTTGCAATCCCGGCCCCTCCGATCGATCCTCCCCCGCGCGTCGGGAGAGGCGGTGCACCCGGGGCTCTGTGGGCGCTCGGGGTCTTCGGGGAACTCGAGATCTGCGGGGCGCGAGAGGGGCGGAGGGGACCGATCATGGCGAGCTCCGATCGGCCGAGCGGCCTGACCGCCCTCGCGGTGATCCAGTTCCTCTTCGGGGTCGGGCAGTTCTTCGAAGTCCTCTCGCTCACCCTCCTGCGCTTCGTCTTCGGCCCGGCCGAGCTGGAGCGCGCGGAGGGGCGAAGGCGAGGCCCGAGCGCGGAGGAGCTGGAGTACCTCCGGGAACTCATCGAGGTTCCCCTCCCTTCCTTCAGCCTCCTGCTGGGGTTGCTGCTCCTCTCCTGTCTCCTCTTCCTGCTCACCGGGCTGGGGCTCCTACGCCGGAAGCGCTGGCTCGGTCGCCACGCCTCGACCCTCTTCGTCCTCGTCGAGTTCGGGGCCCTCGCCACCGCGCTCCTCCTCTTCCCGGAGAGCTACCTGCGGGAGCTGGGGATCGGGCTGATCCGGATGATCTTCTATCCGCTCTTCCTCCTCGCCTGCGTCCACCTCGTCTTCCGACGGGATCTGGTGAACTGAATGGAAGCGCGTCGGCTGCTCCTCGTGACCCGCTACTCCCTGCCCGCGTTCCTGCGCAACGGGAGCGGGATCTCGTATGTGGTCCTGACCTTCACTCTGGGGCTCCTCCTCGCGGAGCTGCCCCTGAGCATCGTGGAGTCGGGGCTCGCCGATCTGGAGGAGCTGCTCGAGCAGATTCGGGTCATGGTCGCCATGATGCTGGCGGTCGTCTCCCTCGAGCAGACCTTCTCCCAGCTCGGAACGCTCTCGTCCGCCCCCACCCCCGAGCAGGCCCCCTTCCTCGAGTGGGCGCAGTACCTGCTCAACGAGCGCCCCGCGCTCCTCTCCGCCGTGCTCGCGATCGAGCTCATCGCCGTGCCGCTCTTCATCGCCACCGGGACCTTCAACCAGCTGAGCGGGGATCTGCAGCACGGGGCCATCCGATACCAGCTCCTGCGGACGAGTCGGGCGGAGCTCTACTTCGGTCGCTTCATCGGGATGGCGCTCTTCACCTGGGTCCTCATCGTCGCGCTCCTCCTCGCGATCCTCATCTATGTCGGGGTGCGTCTCGACCTCTACCCCTGGGCGGACATCATCGCGTGGGGGGGGAGAGCGCTCATCGGCTTCGGGGTCCTCTCCCTCCCCTATGTCGCGGCGTGCTGCGCGATCTCCGCGAATGTGGCGAGCCCCTTCGCCAGCCTCGTCCTCTGCAGCCTCGCGGTGGGGGGGGTCCCCGTCCTCGCGATCGGCGGGATGCAGGCGTGGGAGCCGCTCGGAAACCTGATCTACCTCATGCCCTGGGGCTACACCCACCACCTCTTCCACCCGGAGGCTTCGCACGGCGTCCTCGCGGGGCTCGGCTGTCTCCTCCACGGGGCCCTCTACCTCGCCGCGGGATACCTCCTCTTCCGGAGAAAGGACCTGTGATGAGCTCTGATGCGGCCGAGAGGGGGGGAGGCGAGCCCGGAGGGATCCCCGATGGTCTCCCGGCGCTCCGGCTCGATGGGGTCACGCGCAGCTACGGGAGCCGGAAGGCCCTCGACGGTGTCTCCTTCACCGTCCCGAGGCTCAGCGTCTTCGGGCTGGTCGGCCCGAACGGAGCCGGGAAGACCACGCTCTTCTCGACGATCGCGGCGTTCCTGCGCCCGGACTCGGGGACGATCCGGATCCTCGGGGATCACTCCCCGGGAGATCCGGCGCTGCTCGGTCGAGTCTCGATCCTCCCGCAGGATGCGCTCTTCGATCGCAACCTGATGATCATCGACCAGCTCATCCTCTACCGGCGGCTGCAGGGGGCCACCGCGGCGCAGGCGACGGTGGAGGTGAGGGAGGCGCTCGTCCGCGTCGGGCTCGGGGAGTACCTGGATCGCTCGGTCACGGTCCTCTCCCACGGGATGACGAAGCGGCTCGGGATCGCGCAGGCGTTCCTCGGCTCCCCCGAGCTGATCTTCCTCGACGAGCCGACCGCCGGGCTCGACCCTCGGAACGCCGGGCGGATCCGACGGGTGATCCGGGAACTCTCCGAGCACTCCACCGTGGTGGTGAGCTCGCACAACCTCGCCGAGCTGGAGGACCTCTGCGACCAGGTCGCGATCCTTGACCGGGGGGTGATCAAGGCGACGGGGACCGTGGCGGAGCTGATGGAGCGGCAGGGGCGCAGGACCCTCGAGCTCGAGCTCCCGGCCCCCCCTTCGGAGGAGCTGCGCCGCCAGCTCGCCGCGCACCCCGGGGTGCGCTCCCTCGCCGGGACCGAGGGGCGGCTCGCGGTGATGCTCGACGCCACCGGCCCGGAGCCCGTCGCGGCGGTCCTGCGGACCCTCCTCGACGCCGGGCTCGTGCCCCGGAGCTTCCATGACGGAGGCTCCCTCGAGGAGGTCTTCCTCTCCCTCACCGACGAGAGCCCCGAGTGACGGCGCTGCCCGGGTGATCGCGTCGTCCGCTCTCAGGCGAGGTCGAAGAGGAGCAGCTCCCCGCCTCCATCGCTGCGGATCGTGATCTCCGGCTCTCCCTCGATCGCGAGCCCATCTCCCGCCACGAGGGGGTGGGGGCCGGCGATCACCTCTCCGGCGATGACCTGCAGCCACCCGCCTCGCCCCTCGGAGAATCGGTGGGTCACCTCCGCCCCCGCGGTGAGCCGCCCTCGGTGGAGTGTCGCGTCCTGATGGATCGTCACCGATCCCTCCCGGCCGTCCGGGCTCGCGACGAGCTGGAGCCGATCGGTCCTCCCCTCCTCCTCGAAGTGCGTCTGCTCGTAGGAGGGGGGGAGCTCCGCTCGGTCGGGCTCGATCCAGATCTGGAGGAGGTGGAGGGGATCGGTCTCCGAGGCGTTGAACTCGCTGTGTCGGACCCCGCTCCCGGCGGTCATCCGCTGGACCTCCCCGGGGAGGATCGCGGCCCCGTTCCCCATCGAGTCCTCATGACGGAGGGAGCCGGAGAGGACGATCGTCACGATCTCCATGTTCCGATGCCCGTGCATCCCGAAGCCCCGTCCGGGGGCGATGGTGTCCTCGTTGATGACGCGGAGGGAGCGGAACCCCATGTGGTCCGGGTCGAAGTAGTCCGCGAAGCTGAAGCTGTGGTGGGTCTCGAGCCAGCCGTGGTCGAAGTGACCACGGGCCGCGGTCGGTCGGGGGACGAGCATGGGCCTCTCCTTCAGGGGCTTCGGGCGGGATCGTCGGAGGGAGCGACGGTGGGTGCGGGCGCGGACGCCCGCCGGAGCGCCTCCGCCTGCAGCGCATCCGCCCGCGCCTTCCAGCGCTCCGCCTCGGCGGCGTCCCCGACCTCGGCGTACAGGAGTCCGAGGCGGTGGGCGAGGAAGGGGCTGTCCGGGAGGTGCACGAGACCCTCCTCGATGATGGGAATCGTCGCCTTCGCTCCGCCGCTCTCGTAGGCGGCGTAGCCGAGGCGGTCGATCAGCTGGGCGTAGCGCGCCTCGAGCTCGACCTCGTCGATCGAGCGGAGCGCCCGCTCCCACGCCTCCTTCGCTCCGGCGAGGTCTCCGGCCACGGCCCGGAAGTAGCCGAGCCGTGGCTCGGTCGGGAGCGCCGTCGGCTGAGGGAGGAGGGAGAGTCCCCCGGCGGGGAAGGTCCGGAGGCGCGCCTGCTGCCCGGCGCCCCGCTCGGCGATCCGCCGGACCTCCTCCGGGAAGGGGGGCGCCCCGATCGCGAGGGCCTGGTCGAGGTTCGCCTGGCGCGCCTCGAGGCGGCGGTAGTTCCACTCCGCCTGCTCCTGATTCCACTTGGTGACGCAGAGCCCCGCGGTCAGGAGGAGGGAGAGGAGCGAGAGGGCGGCGACCGCCCGGCCCGCGCTCGTCGTCTCTCCGCCCCGACGCAGGGCGAAGCGATGGAGGCTCACATCACGGCTGCGGCGAAGGCGGAGACTCTTCCAGACGAGGAAGATGAGGCAGCCCGCGATTCCGGTCGCCATCAGCATGGGGATCGCGTGGAAGACCCCGCGCCAGGAGTAGCGGATCCAGAAGAAGAGGAGGAAGAGCAGCAGCTCCTCCCTCCCATCGAGATCGTAGCGCCGGGCCCGGGGGGTGCGGCCCTCGAGAGGGCGGGAGAGGAGGCGCGGCTTGCTGAAGCCGAACCGCAACGCACCGGTGGGGCAGACGCTCACGCAGTCGAAGCACTTCATGCAGCCGGCGCTCACCACCTTGCCCCAGTCCTGGATCTCCTCGTGGATCCGGACATTCGAGGTGCAGTGCGCCGTGCACTCCCCGCACTTCTGGCAGAGGTCGAGATCGGCGACGATGCGACCCGGGGCGAGGCGGTCCATGCCGGCGAAGAACGCCCCGTAGGGACAACCGTAGGTGCAGAACCCCTTCGCTCCCAGGAAGTAGACCACGGCGAAGCCGCAGATGAGGAGGAAGGGGATCGCCATCCAGGGGCCGACGAAGGTGTCCCAGAAGCCCTCGGTCATCAGCTCGTTGGAGAACTCCCACGCGGGCACGAAGCCGGGCACGGGGTGCATGCCATCGAACCAGAGCCTCGCGTCGACATTGTCCACGAGGCGACCGAGGACCTGACGCTTGAAGACGGGGAGGATGAACATCTCCACCCCGATGATGAGGGGGACGTACATCAGGAGGCGGGAGCGGAAGAGCCGGGGGCGCACCCCGCATCGCTTCATGATCCCGGCGCAGAGGTCCTGCAGCGCGACGACATGGCAGGCCCACCCACAGAAGAAGCGCCCGAAGATCGCGGTGAGGAGGAGGGTGGTCGCGAAGAAGATCACCCCGGCGTTCAGCTCGCCCC
>JAFMMO010000147.1 GCA_017859655.1 Pseudomonadota bacterium
GCGGGGGGCCGGCGCGGCCTCCCGACTCTCCCCGAGGGAGGAGAGGGACGGAGTGGGGAATGTCATGTCTATTGTAATGGATAACAAGAAGTCCGCTAGGACCTATGGAGTGATCGGGACGGGCCCGGATGCTCGGGAGGGCCGAGCGGCGGGCGCGGAGGACCGACCGGAGCCAGAATCGGCTCAGGAGCCTAAATCAGCTCCTTCTGCGAGGATTTCGAGGACGCCGTCTCCGTCGAGATCGGCAGCGAGGATTCGGTGGCCCCGGAGTACGACGGGAGGGCCGCCTCCTCCCGGGAGGACCTTGTAAACTCGAACTCCGCCCTCATCGGCAGGGCCAGGCTCGAGGAACCCCGCTCCTTCCTGCCTCCCGAGCGCGATGGCCCGGGTCTCCCCCACCCGGGGCCAGTCTCCCGGATCCTCCTCGCCCCCGGGGACCGGCTCGAGCGGGAGTCCGTCCGGGGTGAAGCGGAGGTGGACCCAGCCCCCGTCGCGGCGGGGCAGGGCCAGCAAGCCCGGATCGTCGATCCCCCGGGCCGCTCGGAATCGAGGGGGCCGGGTGGGGTCGAGGACCCCGATCATCGGACCCTCCAGCCGCTCCAACCAGCCATCCTCGCCGAAGTGGACGATGACGACCCCGTCCGCGATGACATCGATGGGGAGCTCCCGCTCTCCCAGAATCCGGGGGAGGATCACCACCTCATCCCGTCCATCCCCGTCCACATCGAAGGCGTCCCAGACCGTCGTGCCCGGTCGCGTCACACGGCGGAGGACCGGCGCGAAGGGCCGCCAGCGACCGGCGGCGTCGAGGGCGAGGACCGCGATGTCGCCCGCCCCCGACACCCCTCCGCCGTAGGCGCTCTGGACCCCCGCGGCGTCGCTCGCGGTGATGCGCGGACGGCGCACCCGGGTCGCGGCTCCCGTCCCCTCCGCCGCGTACAGCTCCGACATGATCGACTCGGGGTCGAGGGAGTGCCCGAGGCCGAGGGTGTGCCCCAGCTCATGGAGGAGAACCGTTCGGAAGTGGGTGATGCGGGGACGGCGCAGGGCGATTCCCTGGGGACCGGGGCGCGAGCTCTCCGGCGGGGGCTCCTCGGCGAGGGTCCACCGGTAGGTGGCGTTCAGGTGCACGAACCCGAGCCCTCGCCAGGAGGGGTCGGTGGCGTGGGCGAGCCCGCCGTCCCAGCCGAGGAAGGGGGGACAGCCCCCGTGGTCCCCGCGGCGCCACCCGATCTCGATGCCGGGACGCCCGGCCTCCGCAGCCCCCGCGGCATCTCCACGCTCGAAGCGGACCACCCCGGTCCGGGACCAGTCGGCGGCCACCGCCTCGATGACCGGGAGGACCTCAGCATCCGGGAAGGGGGCGTCGTCGCCGTCGTAGCTCCAGGTGATGACCAGAGGGACCGCTCCCGCGGCATCCCGGTCGAGCGGCCAGCGGAAGGTGAAGGGCGGCTGCCAGACTCCCCGCTCGCCTCGCAGGGCGAGAGTGGGATCGCCCCCCTCCGTCGGGACCGGGCGTCGCTGGACGAGGGGCGGAGTGCGCTCCGGGAGCGAAGGGGCGTCGCAGCCGGGGAAGAGGAGCACCAGGACGAGGAGGCCGGGGGGGAGCAGGGGTGAGGAGCATCGACGGGAGCCGCGCCCCGGGGGAGAGCTCTGCGCCTGCGATCCCGCGCGTCCGGTCATCCCCCGCTCCTCCCCGGAAGCGCCCCCCCGAAATGCACAGCGCTCCGCCCCCGGGCGGGGAGCGGAGCGCGGCGCTTCGCACTCGACTCGGGCGCTATTGGATCAGAGATCCTCGAGGAAGAGAAGCAGAGCGTCCTGCTCCCCCGCGGTGAGCTGCTCGTAGTTCGTGCGCGCGTTCAAGGCCTCGTCGCCGTGGCGGAGGATCGCATCCTCCAGCGTCGTGGCGGAGCCATCGTGGAGGTAGGGCGAGGTGTCCCTCACCCCCCACAGCGGCGGAGTGCGGTACATGCCGACCGGAGCATCCGGCTCGGCCATTCCGCGGAACTCGGCGGGGTGAATGTCGTGGAGGAGGAGGTCGCTGTAGAGGGGCACCGGGCCGCCCGCCCCGGGGAGGGTGGGGATGTGGCAGGTGGCGCAACCGATGGTCGAGAAGAGCGCCTCTCCCTGGGGGATCGCCGGGTCCGTCCCCCCCGCGCGCGGGGGCGGCGCGAGGTTCATGAGGAAGAAGAGCGCGTCATCGAAGTCGGCGTCGACGATCTCCGGGTCGGGGACCGGATCGCTGTCGGTCAGGAGCCCGAAGCCGCGGCCATCGTCGGGGAGCGTGATCCCGATCTCCTCGGAGACCGCATCGCGGAGGAAGTCGGAGACGGTGGGGATCTGGGCCTTCCAACCGTACCGCCCCACCTCGAAGGCGCCGCCGATGGCGATCATGCGCGCCACGCCACGGACGCCGTCGCCGTCGGTGTCGAAGGGGTCCTCGTTGGCGAGGATCGCGGACTCGGGAATCGTCTCGAGGAGGCCGATGCCGAGCAGGCTCGGAGTCTGCCGGACCTCGAAGACGTCCGCCGCGCCGTTCGCATCCTCGCGTCCGGGGACATCGACCCGGCGGAGCTTGCTGGCGATCTGGCCGCCGGGGAGGTCGACGAAGGGGCCGTTCCCGTTGTTGTCCGCCCCGAAGCGGAACACATTCGTGTCGAGCTGCCCCGCCGCACCGATCACCGGATGATGATGGCAGGAGCGGCAGGAGTCGGCGTTCAGCTCCGGAGTGCCGAGCCCCTGGTCGAGACGCCAGTCGCGGTCGAAGACCTTGCGGCCGCGGATCCACTGCTCGAGGTCGGCGCCGGTCAGGGGGACGGTCGGTCCCCCGGGGGTCCCGGCCGGCGGCACGGGGGTGTCGTCGTCGATGACCTCCGCTCCGACGAAGGTGGAGATGGTGAGCGCCGCGAGGGTGATCGTGAGGAGGCGGGTGCCGCGTCGGAGAATGCTCATCACAGGGCCTCCAGGAACTCGATGACCTGCTGCTGCTCGGTCGGGGTCAGCGCGTTGTAGCCGTCGCGCGAGCTTTGGGCCTCGCCACCGTGGAGGAGGATCGCCTCGTGGAGGGTGTCGGCCCGCCCATCGTGGAGCCAGGGACCGCTGAGGCGCACGCCCCAGAGCGGCTGCGTGCGGAACTCGCTGGCGGTCACGAGGTGGTCCGGGACGAGGGTGGAGAACTGCGCGCCCCCTCCGCTCATCGAGAGGCCGTCGGCGAGCCCGGGCCCCATGTCATGGAGGAGCAGGTCGGAGTAGGCCGCGAGGGGACCCACCGCGCTCGGGAGCTCGGGGACGTGGCAGGTCGCGCAGCCGAGGCTGTGAAACCGGGTCTGCCCCTGGAAGACGACCGTGGTGAACTCCTTCTGGGGGGGCGGCGCGAGGAAGCGGTTGAACGCGATGATGTCCGCGAAGTCGCTGACGCTCACCTCCGGGTCCGGCGCGCCGTCCTGGTCGATCGTCGCAACATTGAAGCCGGCTCCGACCTGGTACTTGTAGCTCACGACGCCGGAGTTGCCCTCGACCGGGTTGGTCGTGATCCCCATCTGGTTGAAGGCGGCGCCTCGGATGAACGCCTCGATGAAGTTCGCCTGCGCCTTGTAGCCGAAGCGCCCGATGTTCCCGAATCCGTCGGCGTTGAAGCGCCCGCTGATGCCGTCGCCGTTGCTGTCGTTCGGGTCGGAGAGGCCGATGATCGTCGAGTTGCTCACGAACTCGAAGAGACCGACCCCGAACATCGGGGGCGCGTTCCGCTGGGCGGCGGTGACGGTCTGCCCCCCCACCGAGGCGGAGGTGGGCATGGCGGGGCGCATGCCGCCGTCGTTCAGGTTGTAGCTCGGGAGGACGAAACTCGGCAGCCCCGGCGGATCGCTCTGCATCGGGGGCTGGCCGACGGCGACGAGGAAGAAGTTGCGGTAGGTGGGCGCGGAGCCCCCGACGGTCGGCGTGCTGTGGCACGCCTCGCAGCTCGTCGCGTTGAAGAGGGGGCCGACCCCCTCCTCCACCGTGAAGTTGTGGCTCATCAGCTCCCGGCCGTGGAGGAAGGAGTCGAGCTCCTCCTGGGTGAGGCCGGGAATGGCATCCCCGAGGTTGCAGGGCGCGTGGGAGCTGCAACCGAGGTTGTCCGGAGTGGGATCCTCGCCGCAGGCGCCGAAGGGGGCGGGCGGCACGGGGCCGGAGGCGAAGAGGTAGTTGATCAGCGAGATCGGGTCGCTGATGTCGACATCGCCATCGTCGTTCGTGTCCATGGCGTCGAGGCAGTAGCCCACTCCGCCCACGAAGAGGTACTCGAGCGCGGTGACGCCGTCGGCGATGTTCACCATGCCGTCGGTGTTCGCGTCTCCTCGCTCGAACTCCCCCGCTGCGTGCAGCGACGGGGCGAGGAGGCCGAGCAGCACCAACACCGTGAGCGGGGCTCTCCAGACTCGGAACCCGGATCGCCGCGCGCCCGCGGCTCTCTCGACGGGGGTCTTGAGCATTGCATGCCCTCCGAATGGAACGACCCTGAGGGGTCGGTGGATGACCGATGAGCACGGCTCGCGAAGTTGCGACCGCGCTTCGTTTCGGCAGGCCCTCACGGAACTCTCGTATTTTAGCGGAGAAGAAGGCGGGCTGATAGGGTCGAAGGCACCGGGAAGCCCTGACTCACCTGCCTCGCCTGGTCGCGCGCACACCCGAAGCGGAGATGCGGGACTCAACTCCTCGGGCCTCCCGCCACCCCTCGCCCCTTCGCGGCGATGCCGGGCTTTCTTCCCGGCAATTGCTCCCGCCTCGTCTCCTCTTTCTTCCGACCCACCCGCCCGGCGGGAGGCGGGCGCCCGCTCGGCCGCCGAGAAGCGTTGTCGCGAAGCCGACTTGCGGCGAACCGCGCGCTCCCGGCCCGCGCCGTGCCGCTCTCCCCCGGCCCCCGCCGGAAGGAGATCCCCCGTTGCACCCGCTGCTCGACATTCTTCTCACCCTCGCCGCCCTCGGCCTGGCCGCCGCGGCACCCTTCCTTCTCCAGCACCCCCGGACGGCGAGCCTCTTCTCGCGCCTGCGACCCCGCTCCCGACCGGAGCCGGGCTTCACCGCGTTGGCGCCGGGGCTGGAGCCGGGGGCGGGAGCGCGACTCCCCGTCCTCCGCGCGATCCTCCTCGTCGGCCTCGTCCTCACCTCCACCCTCGCGCTCGGCGATCCCGCTCCGGTGGCGGGTCGGCTCGTCTCGCCCGTCGCCGCGTTCCTCGGCCTCGCCTTCGGGCTGACGCTGCTGGGGGTGATGCGCCTCCGCCGCCGCTGCGTGAACCTCGAGAGAGGGATGGCGTGCATGCAGGAGACCGGCATCGACGGCACCTGGGTCGGCACGGAGGCGGCTCCCCTCGGCTTCAGCTCCCGGTTGATCGAGGCGCTGGGAGCCTCCAACGGCTGCTCTCTCATCACGCCGAGCGGACTCTCCGCCTTCGCCGCCCTCTCTCATCCGGCGCGGGAGCCCCTCTCGGCGCCGCACCCGTCGCTGGCGGGGAAGAGCATCCGCCTCCTCGTGCTGCCCCCCCGCAGCGGACGGACCGACCCGGCCCGCCGCCGTCGGAGCTGCGCCGAGGAGGCCCTCACCCGCTCCGGCGTGACCCCCGAGCAGCATTGGAGCCGCCTGCAGCAGGCGCTCGAGGTCCAGCAGCGCTGGATCGAGGAGTACGGCTGCGATGTGCAGGTGCGGTTCCTCGAGGGGAGACCGGTCCACGCGGTGGTCGTGGCCGCGGAGCAGGGATGGTTCCGCCCCTGGTTCGGACCCGCCGAGGTCTGGACCGCGGTCTCCGCCCGCCCCCGCGGACGCGATCTCCACACCTGCCTCGTGGATCAGTTCGAGTCCGCCTGGCAGGAGGGCGCGGAGGAGCTCTCCGTCGCGGTGCGACCCGATGGGACCACCGCCGTGATCGGCACCGGCTCGGTCGCGCTCCCCGCGACCCCAGGCGCCCTCTGATCGAACCGGGGACAGGCGCCCCCTCGCCTCGGGGATGACGGCATCCCCCCGGAGCGGGATCGGACACCCGTCCGTGGAAGCGCGCCGCCGACCGCCCCGTCGGCGGCGCGCGATCTCACTCTCTCCGGCTCAGACGACCCCGGTGATCACCCCGATGGCGAGTCCCGCCGCGACGAGGGCGATGGCCCGGCGGAGCCACTTCTCCCCCCCGCGCAGCGCGAGCCGCGCACCGAGCACGCCTCCGAGCACATAGCTGGGGAGCAGGGGGAGCAGCACCGGGAGATCGACATCCCCCGCCCCGAGATAGACGAGGCCGGCGGCGGCGGAGAGGGCGAAGACCATCCACACCTTGATCTCCACCATGCGAACGAGGGGGAGACGAAGGAGCGAGGGGAGGTAGAGCATGATGAGGACGCCGATCCCCGCGCCGAGGAAACCGCCGTAGACCCCGAAGAGGAAGGTGACGAGGAGGCCCAACCGAGGAAGACCCTGCGAATCCGATCCGGGCTCCTCCCCCCCCTTCGGGGAGGAGCGCCGCGGAGCGAAGAAGAGCACCACCCCGCCGAGAAGGAGCCAGCCGAGGAGCCCGCGGTAGAGCTCCTCATCGAGGATCGTGGCGAGGAAGGCTCCCGGGATGGCGCCGAGGAGCGCGGCGAGGACGGGGATCCCCGTCCCCTTCCCGCCTCCGCCGGTCCGCCCGCGGAGCGCGACCGCGGCCGCGCCCGCCTGAAACGCGACACAGAGGCGGTTCGTCCCGTTCGCGAGCTGAGGCGGGACCCCGAGGGCGAGGAGCAGCGGGAGGACGATGGAGGTGCCCCCCCCTACGAGGGTGTTCACCACCCCTCCGACGATGCCCCCGACGACGATGGCGACGACCTCGGTCCACTCCACGCGCGCCTCCCTCGGCGGCGAGGATAGCCCCTCCCGCGTCGACCGGGGTGGGGATCGGGAGGAGTCTCCGGACGGGAGCGGCTAGGATGCGGCCTTCGGAGCGGGGATGCCGCTCCTCGCCGTGACGGTCAGGGGCTCGAGCCCCTCGCGTCCCGAGCCGACCTTCCCGGAACCTGCGGAGGGCGGCGGACGCGATTCCGGCCCCCCGGAGGTGCCCTGTGAGCGAGCCCGTCTCCCATGTTCCGGCCCCCGATCACGCGGTGGTCCTCCTCCATGGGATCCTCCTGAACCGCTGGTTCCTGAAGCCGCTCGAGACCCGGGCCCGCCGGAAAGGGTGGCGGACCCTCAACCTCACCTACCCATCCACCCGAAGAACCATCGAGGGGTGCGCGGACTTCGTGGCCGGGCGCATCGAGCGCGCGGCCGCGCGGGAGCCGATCCGCTCCGTCGACTTCGTCACCCACTCCCTCGGCGGGCTCGTCGCCCGCCGCCTCATCCGCGAGGGGCGCGTCCCGCCGGCCCGCCACCTCGTGCAGCTCGTCCCCCCGAACCGGGGGAGCGCCGTGGCGCGTCACTGGCGTCGACGCTGGCTCTACCGCGGCCTCTACGGCAGCGGCGCGGGCTGGCAGCTGGGTGAGGAGCCGGAGGAGATCGACCGGATCTGCGGGATCCCGGAGGAGGTTGCGTGGGGAATCGTGACGGGAACAGTGCGAACCCGGGTGCGCCCGGCGCTGCTGCCCCCGCCTCACGACGGAGTGGTCTCCCATCGGGAGATGCTGATGCCGCACCGGGAGCTCCCCACCTGCGACATCCGGTGGTACCACACCCCGTTGCAGTTCAGCCGGAGGGCTTCGGCCCAGGTCCTGCACTTCCTCGCACACGACCGGTTCCTCCCCGACGACCGCTGACCGTGCCCGAAGGTGCCCTCCCCGCCCCGCCGGGGCCGGGACTGCGCCGCCGCGCCCTCCTCCTCGGCGCGAGCAACATCACCTTCGGCCTCCCCTGGCTGATCCCCGCGGTCGAGGACCGCCTCGGGGGCGCGGTCGACATCTGCGGGGCCTGGGGACACGGGCGCTCCTACGGGGAGCCCTCGACCCTCCTCCTGCGGACCCTGCGGGGGGTGGTCCACTCCAACCTCTGGGGACGCCTCGAGACCCGGGAGCCCCTCGAGACCTTCGCCCTCGTGACCGATGTCGGGAACGACATCGCCTTCGGGGAGGAGCCGGACGCCATCCTCGCCTGGGTGGAGACGGTCTTCGACCGCCTCGAGGCGATGGAGGCGACCGTGGTCGTCACCGGGCTCCCCCACCTCCGCCTCCACGACCAGAGCGACCTCGGGTTCCTCGTCGCCCGAACGATCTTCTTCCCGGAGTACTCGATGGATCGCGCGGACATCCTCCGCAAGGTGGACGAGGTGAACGCACGCCTCGCCGACCTCGCTCGCCGCCGGGGGCACGCCTTCATCGAGATGGAGCGGGAGTGGTACTGGGTCGACCCGATCCACATCCGCTTCCGTCGACAGGGGGAGGCCTGGGAGCGGATCCTCCGCGCTTGGGACCCCGCCCTCGGGGAGCTCGCCCGTCCGCGGACAACCCCCCTGCGGGCGATCGACCTCTACCTCCGGAGGCCCGAGGAGTACCACCTCCTCGCCGAGCACTCCTACCACCGCCAGCCGTGCCATCGGACCCCGCGGGGCAGCGCGATCTCCATGTACTGATCGGGGCCCCTCCCCGAGCCGCGGACGGGGGTCGATCTCCTCGCCGCTCCTCCTTTCCCCCCTCCTCTCCCGCGCCCCGGTCGAACCGCTTGACCCTCCTCGGAACCGGACCGAAGCTACCGGGCTGCCGCGTCGCCGAACGGCGCGGGAGCCGGGAGTTCGGCGGGTCCCGACGGGACCTCGAGAC
>JAFMMO010000148.1 GCA_017859655.1 Pseudomonadota bacterium
CCGATCTGGTCGACGCCGAGGGCGGGAGAGAGGAGAAGGGCGCCGCTGGCCGGGGCGATCCGGAGCAGTCCGCGCGCGAACCCCCGACGCAGGTGAAGGGCGCGCATCCGCCGACGAGCGGCCTCGAATCGACGCGCGGCGCCGGACTCCGGATCAGTCGATCGATCGCGCGGCATCACCGCTCCTCGCCTGGGCACACTCAGTCTCCCGGGGCTCCCGGTCCGGTCCGCGCGAGGGCGGCCCCGGGTCGGGGCAGGGTCTCGGGGAGGGTCTCGAGGGGGTGCAACGATGGGGCAGGATCGATGCGACTTCTCCCGGCTGGAGGGCCCCCTCGGGCCCCTGCGGGCAGAATAGTGCGTGGGGCTCCCGGGTGCCACGGTCCCCGCCCTCTCTTCGGGTTGAAGCAAGGACCTCCGCCCCCTAGAATCCCCCCCTCGCGAACCGGGTGCCGGCACGCAAGGCTCGGGACTGGGGGGAAGACGCCCATGGCGGAACTCCTGAACCGTTACGCACGGCTCCACGAAATCGTTCCGGTTGAGAGCTGGAAGAAGGATGGGATCGACGGCTGGCTGTTTCGTGATCGGAACAACAGCCTGATCTTCATCGCGGCTTCCGAGCTTCAGGGTCATCAACCACACGAACTCGCTGAGGTCTGAGGAGGACCAGGCTTCGACTCGCGCTGCTCACCGGGGCCTTCGGGCCCCATGTTCGGTGTGCCGCCCCGGTTCGCGTCCTTCACTCTCCGCGTCCGCCGGCTCCGGGATCCGCTTCCCGGAACCACCACGAGCCGAGCGCCCCGCCGGGGTGCTCGGCTCGTGCTCGCTCCGGTCCTGCTCGCTCCCGTCCACCGCGCCGCGCCGGTGCCGGTGGGGGACCGACGGGCGCAGTGTGCCGGGATGCCGGTGTGCCGGGATGCGGGTGAGCCGGGATGATCTCGGGGTGTAGCTCAGTTTGGCAGAGCGCCAGCTTTGGGTGCTGGAGGCCGGAGGTTCAAATCCTCTCACCCCGACCAACCCCGCCGCGCGACCTCAGTCGCCGCTCGGCCCCGGTCCCTCCGGGCGACCGCGTCCCCGCTCCAGAGTGACCGCTCCCGGATCCGCCGGGAGGTCGAAGCGCTCCTGCGCGCCATCCGGCCAGCGGACCCGCACCACCGCGGGCTCCCCGCGCGGGTGACCCCGGAAGAGCCGGGGGTCTCCGCTCGACTGGAAGCTCGACTGTCGGCGAATGGAGTCGACCCATCTCCCCGAGATCGTCTCGACCTCGACTCGGGACCCGATCGCGTCCCGGTTCCCCGGTGCTCCCTGCCGGAGCCGGATCGCGATCGAGCCGCCGCCGCGGGCGGCGAGGTTCTCGTAGATCCTCGGGGGAGCGCCGCGGCAGCTCTGGATGATGTCGACATCCCCGTCCCCGTCGAGATCTCCGAAGAGGGCCCCCCGTCCGACCACCGCGCCGACGAACCCGGCGTCCTCCCCGCACTCCACGAACCGCGGGTTCCCCCGGGGGTCGCGGTCCTGTCGATAGAGCTGCGGGCGCTGGGCGTGGCCGGGGGAGGTCGGCACGCGGTCCGCCTCCGGGTAGACATGCCCGTTGCTGACGAAGAGGTCGAGGTCGCCGTCGAGGTCGAAGTCCTCCAGCCCGATCCCCCAGGAGAGGGTCGCGCGGCTCGCGGTGGCGACCCCCCACGAGTCGCTGCGGTCGAAGAAGTGTCCGGTCGGGGCCGCGATGTAGAGGTTCTCCGCCTCCCGCTCGAAGTTCGTGACCACGAGGTCCGGGCGACCGTCTCCGTCGACGTCTCCCACGTCCGCCCCCATGCCGGCCTGCTCCTCCCCGTTCGCGTCGAAGGCCACCCCACTGCGGAAGCCGACCTCGATCCAGCGCCCCTCCCGGCGCGTCCAGAGATGGTTCGCGGAGGAGTCGTTCGCGACGAACACCTCGGGGGTCGCATCGCCGAGGAGGTCCTCGATCACGACGGCCAGGCCGTAGCCGGGGGTCGCGGCGTCGAAGCCCCACGCCGAGGTCATCTCCTCGAAGCGGCCGTCCCCGAGCCCGCGGTAGACGCGGTCGCCGAGGGGGGGGAGGCCCCGGGGGCCGCAGACCACGACCTGCCCTTCCCAGAGGCAGGACCAGCCCTCGCCATGGACGGGCGGAGCGGCGGGGTTCAGCTCGAGGTTTCGAGCGATGAAGAGGTCGAGGACTCCGTCCCCGTCGAGGTCGGCGAACGCCGCGCTCGTGCTCCACCCTCCCCGGGCGAGCCCGGACGCCTCCACCTCCTCGAACCCTCTCGCCCTGTTCAGGAAGATGCGGTCCTCCCCGAAGCCCGTGACGAGGAGATCCTCCCGGCCATCGCCATCGAGGTCCGCCACCGCGACCCCGGTCGCCCAGCGGAGCAGGGGCAGACCCGCGCGGTCCTCGACCTCCGCGAAGCGCAGTCCGCCGTCATTGCGGTAGAGACGGCAGGGGAACCCGGCCTCCCCCTCCGCCCAGCGCTGCGGGGTCGAGCCGGAGGTGAGGAAGAGGTCGAGGTCCCCGTCGGCGTCGTGGTCGATGAGCGCCGCCCCGATCGACTTCACCCCGAGGATCGTCCGGGGGGGCTCGTCCCCGCTGAGCTGAGGGGCTGTGAGACCGGCGACCGACGAGACTTCGCGAAAGCCGAGCCCCGCCACCGCGGCGGCGGGAGCCGAGTCGCTCGGCTCTTTCGCGGCGGAGGAGCGCGCCGCGGGTGTCGTCTCCGACGGTGGAGGCGCGGGAGCGTCGCAGCCGGAGAGGATGAGGAGCAGGCCGGCGGCGAGGAGCCGGAACCTCCGCGCGGCGGGCGAGAGCCCGCGCCAGCGGCGGCCCGGGGCATTGCTGCGGCGGCGCGATCGCATGAGGTCCCCTCCCTGGTGGTCGCGCGACGACGCGCGCGGTCCATCGGGTGCTCTGTCGGACTGTAGCTTGCCGAGGGGGACTCTTGTACCCTGACGACGGCCCGCGAGGACGCCTCCTCGCGAGTTTCTCCCCCGTCGCTCCGGCTTCGCGTCGTCTCGGCGGGAGGGGGAGCGGGCCGGCCCGCCACACGAGCGGCCCATCCCGCGGCCCCACCAGGGATAGCACCGGACCGCAGGGGATCATCGTACGCTCGCGACGACCCCGCTCGCCGCCGGTGCGCTCGAAGAAGGAGCGGACCATGTCCCGATCGTTCGTCCTCGCCGCGCTCGTCGCCCTCGCGGCTCCCCTCCCGGCCCAGGACTGGCTCGAGTGGCAGAACGTCACCGTCTCCAACATCAACGCCGCCCCCTCCGTGGGCTCGAATGATGTCGAGGAAAAGGACTTCGCCACCGGGGACTTCGACCTCGACGGGGACATCGACCTCGTGGTGGCGCGCAAGCTCCCCTTCACCACCTTCGGGAATCGCCCGAACGTCCTCTTCATGAACGTCAACGGCGTCCTCACCGACATGACGGCGACCTTCGCGCCCGACCTCGCGATCGCGGACAACGCCCGCGACGTGATGGTGGGCAACTTCGACGGGAACATCTGGCCCGACCTCGTCATCGCGAACGCCGGCAACGCATCGAGCAACGGGCAGCAGCCGCGGATCTTCATCAACCAGGGGGATGACCCGGTGACCGGTGACTGGCTCGGGTTCGTCGAGGAGCCCGGCCGCCTCCCGTTCCTCGTCTCGCCGACCGGCTCCGAGCCGAACGCGTGCGCGGTGGGCGTGGGGGACCTCAACCTCGACGGCTTCGATGACCTCTACCTCGTAGACTACAACAACGACCTCGAGGACCGGCTGCTGATGAATGACGGCAACGGGTTCTTCACGGACCAGACCGCGCTGCTGCCGAGCAGCTTCATCAGCTCCGGCTTCGCCACCGCGGGCCTCATCGCGGACATGAACGGAGATGGCTGGCCCGAGATCCTCAAGGACACCACCCCCTCCCTGCGCATCGCCTACAACGACGGGGCCGGCAACTTCCCGGTGACCCAGAGCCCCAGCGTCTCGGCGATGTACCACTTCGATGTGGGGGATCTCGACGGGGACAACCTGAACGATGTCTTCGCGGTTCAGGACCCGCAGGACCAGCTGCTCCTCAACGCCTCGGCGGTCGCCGCCTCCCCGGTCACATGGCAGAACACGCCCCTCGGCAACAGCCCCCTCACCTCCGGGTTCGGCGGAAACGTCTACATCGAGGACCTCGATGGGGACGGGGACAACGATGTCGTCGTGACCGATGTCGACACCGATGTCTCGGGCTGCGCGCGGAGGCTCGCCTTCCTTCGCAACGACCCGGGCGGGGCGACGCCCCTCATCTCCGACCCCTGGGGGAGTGGGCCCTACTCGATCGCCCACCACACCGGCACCTTCGATGTCGCCCTCGCCGACTTCAACGGGGACGGCGCGATCGATGTGTGGGTCGGACACTGCGGCGGAAACGACCTCTACTTCCAGACCACCAACATCCCGGGGATCACCCCCCCCGACTCCGTCGTCTGCACGCAGGTCGGCGTCGGCGTGGGGCTGACCTGGGTGAACACGAGCGCCTACGATGTGATCACCGTGAGTCGGAACGGCACCGACATCGTCAGCCTCCCGGGCACCGCGACCGGCTTCACGGACCCGAACCCCGGCTCCGGCTCGCACAGCTACTCCCTCTACGCCCGCCAGGGCGCCGCCTCCAGCGCCCCCGTCTCCTGCGTGCTGCAGGTCTCGGCGGTGGATCCGATCCTCGGGCTGGCCTGCGCGCAGGTGGATGAGAACGTCCAGCTCGACTGGGTGAACCAGACCGCGGTCGGCGGGGGGGCTTACACCGGGATCCGCATCGTCCGGAACGGCCTTGATGTCGCCCTCCTCTCCGGCTCGGCGACCTCCTTCCTCGATGTCGCGCCGCCCCTCGGCCTCACCGGCTACGAGGTCATCGCGCAGTCGGGGGGAGAGGAGTCCGCGCCGGGGCTGTGCAGCCTGCAGGTCCTGCCGACCGAGCTGACCGACCTCGTCATCGGCTTCGCCGCCGACGACAACGGCGCGACCGACTCCGCGAGCGCGATCCAGACCGCCCTCTCGGACAACGGGCTCTTCTCGATCCATGTCGAGGTCGCGGGGCTCTCCGATGTCCTCGCCCTCGGCTACGACTTCGCCGATGTCGATCGTCTGTGGGTCGAGCTCGGCACCTTCCCGAACAAGAAGACGCTCACCGCGGCGGAGGCCTCACTCCTCGCGGACTTCGTCCTCGGCGGGGGATTCCTCTACCTCGGGGGCGGAGACTTCTTCTGCTTCGACGCGGAGACGGCGCTGCATCCGCTGACCGGGATCGACACCTCGCCGCTGGGCTGCGTCGATGGGGCCTCGGGCATCGCCGATGTGGCCGCGATCTCCGCCCCGGACTGCGGGCTCCTCAACTTCACGGCGGACCTCGTCTCGTTCTCGGGGGAGGCGATCCTCGTCGATCACCTCGCTCCGCTCACGACCGGCGTCGAGGTCCTCTCCGCGAACAACCTCACGGTCCCGGTCGGGGTCGTGAACGTGCTGCCCGGGGGCGGCGCCGTCGTCTCCCAGTCGGTCGAGATGGGCGGGGTGGGCGCTCCCCATGACCGCAAGGACCTGGTGGAGCGCTACATCGACTGCCTCGCCGCGGGCCTCCCGCCCGCCCCCGTCCCGCAGTTCATGGCGAGTCCGCTGGCGGGCTCGGAGCCCCTCGAGGTCCAGTTCACCGATCTCACCACGGGCCTTGTCGACTCGTGGCTCTGGGCCTTCGGAGACGGCGGGACGAGCACCGAGGCGAACCCGGTCCACACCTACGGTGACGGTGTCTTCACGGTCACCCTCACGGTGGAGGGACCGGGAGGGAGCGCCACCCTGACGATTCCGGACATGGTCGCGGTCGACCCCGTCGTGGGCCCGACCTTCATCCGCGGGGATGTGGACGGGGACGGCGCGATCACGATCGCGGACGCGGTGAGCGGGCTCTCCTACCTCTTCAGTGGGGTGAACCCCCTCGGCGGCTGCCTCGCGGCCATCGACTTCGGAGACGACGGCACCCTCGACATCTCCGACCCGATCTCCTCCCTGAACTACCTCTTCAGCGGCGGGGCCGCCCCGGCCGCGCCGTTCCCGGGGTGCGGCCCGGATCCGACCCCGGACGCCATCGGCTGCGGGGCGGCGACCTGCCCCTGATCGGTTCCATCCCGAAACAAGAGAGCGTGCCCCTCCCTCCGCCCCCGCGCGCCCTCCGGCGCGCGGGGGCGGCTTTCGCTTCGGGCTCCCGGCCGTTTCAGGGTTTGCTGCCCGCGTGGGTCAGGAATGGTACAATCGACCGCAGGGGGAGGTCCGCTTCGCGCAACCTCTCGGCTCTCTGAGAGGGGACGCCCCGCCGGTGCGGGCCGTCCCGGGAAGGGCGAACACCATGATCCCGAAACTCGAGCGGCTTCGACCGGGCCCCCGGTTCGTCCTCGCGACCCTCCTGCTCCTCGCGCTGGGAGCTCCGACCGCGCTCCTCGCGCAGCCGGGGACCCTGAACCCCCTGCCGCCGATGCCCTTCCCCCCGGAGAACCCCCCGACCCCCGAGAAGATCCTGCTCGGCAAGTTCCTCTTCTGGGAGGAGCAGCTCTCCAGCGACAACTCGAACGCCTGCGGCACCTGCCACATCCCGGAGTTCGGGGGAGGGGATCCGCGCGCCTTCGATGCCATCGCCGAGCACCCCGGCGCGGACGGACTCTTCGGAACCGCGGACGATGTCCGCGGCTCGGTGGGCGTGCCCCGCCAGGACTGCGCGGGGGAGCTCGTGGAGGACCCCAGCTTCCAGTTCCGGCGGCAGGCCACCGGTCGAAAGTCGCCGACGATGATCATGGCCGGGTTCGCCCCCGACCTGTTCTGGGATGGACGGGCGACCGGCGAGTTCCGCGATCCCCTGACCGATCAGGTCCTCATCCCGTCCGGAGGCGCGCTCGAGACGCAGGCGGTCGCGCCCCCCGTCTCCGAGGTGGAGATGGCGTGCGAGACCCGCGACTGGGCCGAGCTCACCACGAAGCTCGCGACGGTGGCGCCCCTCGCGCTCGCGACCGACCTCCCCTTCGACATGGAGCAGGCCCTCCTCACCCAGCCCGACTACCCGAGTCTCTTCACCGCGGCGTTCGGGACCCCCGAGATCACGCCGACCCGGATCGGCTTCGCGATCGCGAGCTATGAGCGGTCCCTCGTGGCGGATCGCACCCCCTTCGACCTCTTCATCGGCTCCGGTGGAATTCCGCCCATCGCCGACGCGCTGACCCTCGACCAGCAGCAGGGCCTCCTCCTCTTCCTCGACAACTGCTCCACCTGTCACACCGGGTCGCTGCTCACTGATCACCAGTTCCACAACATCGGGGTGCGCCCCTCGGGGGAGGACCTCGGACGGCAGGAGGTGACGGGGAACGCCCTCGACGCCGGACGGTTCAAGACCCCCGGGCTCCGGAACATCGCCCTGCGCGCCCCCTACTTCCACAACGGGGGAAAGGCGACCCTCGACGACGTCCTCGCGTTCTACAACGGGGGCGGGGACTTCATCGATGACATCGACCCCCTCATGTTCCCGCTCGGCCTCGCGAACTCCGACCTGCTCCTGATCAAGGACTTCCTCGAGAACGGTCTCACCGACAGCCGGGTGGTCCAGGGGCTCCCTCCCTTCGATCGCCCGACCCTCCAGACCTTCTTCCGTCGGGGGGACTCGAACCTGGATGGAGCGGTCGACATCGCGGACGCGATCCACGCTCTGTCGATCCTCTTCCAGGGACAGCCGCTCCTCTGCGGCGACGCCTCCGACGCCAACGACGACGGAGCCCTCGACATCGCCGATGGCATCACGATCCTCTCCCGGATCCTCGCCGGGGGAGCGCCGCTCCCCCTCCCGTCCGACATCTCGTTCGGCCCCGATCCGACCCAGGATGCCCTGGGCTGCGGCCCCTGAAGCGGCGCGCTCCGGGAGCCCCGTTGAAGCCCGTCGAACAGCGCCGCTCGGGTTGCGGCGTCGTCGCTCGGGCGGCGTGGCCCGCGCTCCCGGCGCTGCTGGTCCTCCTCCTCGGAGGCGGACTCGCGCCGGGTGTCGACCGCGCCGGAGGAGATCCCGCCGAGGGGGACTCGACCCCGGCGCCGCCCGCGCCGCTCTTCACCGCGGAGACGATCCCGGGCTTCCTCCACTCGAGCGGCGCGACCGGTCGGCGCTACCTCGTCGAGACGATGGGATCGGGGCTCGCGTGGGTGGACCTCGATCGGGATGGGGACCTCGATCTGCTCCTCCTCGACGGCGGACCGCTGGAGTCGGAGCCGCGAAGGACCGCCGCTCCCCGCTCCCGTCTGCTGAGGAACGACGGGCGCGGCGGCTTCACCGATGTCACCGATGAGAGCGGAATCGTCCTCCCCGACTACGCGATGGGGTGCGCCGTCGGGGATGTCGACGGGGACGGAGACCCGGATCTCTTCGTGAGCTGCTTCGGTCGAGACCGGCTCCTCCTCAACGAGGGGGGGCTCCGGTTCCGCGACGGAACCGAGGCCGCCGGGCTCGGGGACGAGGGGTGGGGGGCCAGCGCCGCCTTCGCCGACCTCGACGGGGATGGAGACCTGGACCTCTTCGTCACCCGGTACCTCGACTTCACTGTCGCGACCCATCGGGAGTGCTCACTCGGTCGCGGCATCCCCACCTACTGCTCGCCTGCCGCCTACGATGGGGTCCCGGACCTCCTCTATCGGAACGA
>JAFMMO010000149.1:0-3244 GCA_017859655.1 Pseudomonadota bacterium
CCAGCTCTCCGAGCCGATCTTCCGGCTGGAGGAGAACGCCCACGGATACCGGAACACGGTGCTGCACGAGATCGCCCATGTGATCGCCGGTCCGGAGGTCCGGGCCCACGGGCCGGAGTGGCGGGGGATCTTCCTGGAGCTGGGCGGGAACGGCCGACGGACCCACGAGTTCCGGACCTCGGGTCAGCATCGCCGGCATGAGGCGCGGTGCTCCGGCTGCGGGGGGACGGTCGAGCTCGGCACCCGACGCCACCGGCGGCTCCTCGCGGGAGCGCGCGACTACATCCATGTCGGCTGCGGGGGCGCGATCATCCCCGTCCCGCCGGACGAGGTCCGCCTCACCCAGGCCGGCCTGTTCCCATCTCGGGAGCGGTCCCCGGAGCGGTCGTGAGCCTCAGGAGCATGTCGGTCCAGAGCTCCGCCTCGGCGGGGACGACGGAGAACCGCATCGTGTAGCCATCCTCGTCGAGCCGGGTGACGCGTCCGCGGGCGCGGAAGGGCGGGGCCTCGCCGATGCGGACCTCGACCTCGATCGGCTCTCCCAGGTCCGGGCGCCCGTCCTGATCGAGGATCCGGAGCCCCTTGCGGGAGAACTCCTCGACCCGCACCGGGGCCCCTCCGTGAGAGACGAGCTTCGCGTGGTTCGGCAGGCGGACCCCGCGGGCGCGGGGCGCGCGGCGATCGCCGCGCGCGGCAGGGGACTCTTCGGGCTTCATGGCAGGACCTCCATCCCAGTATCGGATGGAGGCATCGATCCCGCCGCCCGGATGGAGAGCAGGCCCGGGGGCGTCGCGCGCCTCCGGGCCTGCTCGGGGGGGAGTCGGACGGGGCGGAGGCTAGAAGAGCCCCTGCACCTCGCCCTGATCGTCGATGTCGATGTTGAGGAGCGCCGGCTGCGAGCCGAGCCCCGGCATCGTCATCATGTCTCCGCAGAGGGCGTAGAAGAACCCCGCGCCCGCGCTGAGGTTCACATCCCGGACGGTGACCCGGAAGCCGGTGGGCGCGCCGATGAGCTTGGGGTTGTCGGAGAAGCTGTACTGGGTCTTCGCCATGCAGACGGGGAGGTGCCCCAGCCCCATCTTCTCGTAGCGCTTCATCGCCTTCTTCGCGGCGGGGAGGAAGGTCACGCCGTCCGCCCGGTAGATCTCCTTGCAGACCGTCTCGATCTTCTTCGAGATCGCCATGTCGTCCGGATAGATCGGCGCGAAGTTCGCCGGCTCCTCGCACGCCTTCACCACCGCCTCGGCGAGGGCGGCGCCGCCCTCCCCGCCGCGGGCGTGGACATCACTGACCACGGCGGCGCTGGCCCCCGCCCGCTGGGCGAGCTCGACCATGGCGGCGATCTCGCCGTCGGTGTCGGTCGGGAAGCGGTTGATCGCCACGACCGCCGGGACCCCGTGCTTGCGGACGTTCTCGACGTGACGCAGCAGGTTGCCGATCCCCTCCTCGAGGGCGGGGAGGTCCTCCTGAAGCATCTCCGGCGGGAGCGGCTTGCCCGGGCGGATCTTGTAGCGCCCGGAGTGGACCTTGATCGCCCGGACGGTGGCGACGACCACGGCGCAGTCCGGCTTCATCCCGGAGACGCGGCACTTGATGTTGAAGAACTTCTCCGCGCCCATGTCGGCGCCGAAGCCGCTCTCCGTCACCACGTAGTCGCAGAGGCGGAGGGCGATCCGGTCCGCCACGATGCTCGAGTTGCCGTGGGCGATGTTCGCGAAGGGACCGGTGTGGACGAAGCTGCCCGTGCCCTCGAGGGTCTGCATGAAGTTCGGATGGATCGCGTGGGTGAGGACGGCGGTCATCGCGCCGGCGGCGCCGAGCTGCTCCGCGGTCACCCCGTTCCCCTTCGAGTCGAAGCCGACCACGATCCGGCCGAGGCGCTCCCGGAGGTCGGAGAGGTCGTGGGAGAGCCCGAGGATCGCCATCACCTCGGACGCGCTGGTGATGTTGAAGCCGGTCTCGCGGGGGACCCCGTTCGAGCTCCCGCCGAGGCCGATGATGCACTCCCGCAGCGAGCGGTCGTTCACATCGAGGCAGCGCTTCCAGGTGACGCTGGAGGGGTCGATGTCGTGGGGGTTGCCCATGAGGATCGAGGTGTCGACCCACGCCGCGAGGAGGTTGTTCGCGATCCCCACCGCGTGGGTGTCCCCGGTGAGGTGGAGGTTGAAGTCCTCCATGGGGATCACCTGGCTGTGGCCGCCGCCCGCCGCGCCGCCCTTGATCCCGAACACGGGACCCATCGAGGGCTGGCGGATGGTGGAGACGGTCTTCTTGCCGATGTGGTTCAGCCCGAGACCGAGCCCGATCGTGGTGACCGTCTTCCCCTCACCGAGGGGGGTCGGGTTGATGGCGGTGACATCGACGTACTTCCCGCGGGGGTTCTTCTCGATGCGATCGAGGATGTCGAGCTTCACCTTGGCCATGTGGGGCCCGTACAGGATCAGCTCATGCTCCTCGATGCCGTAGTTGCCGGCGATCTCGCGAATGTCTCGCAGCGTCGCCTTGCGGGCGATCTCGAGGTCGGAAGCCAAGGGAGCTCCTCTCACGCGCCCCGGGGGGCGACTCGGTTGGGCGGCGGGGCGGGGCGCGGAGCCCACGATCCGGGGTGCAGGGACATTCGAAGGGGGACCCGCCCGCGCGGAGGCGGGGCCACGGAATCCCAAGGGGAAAAACTAACGGTCCGGGGCGGCGGGAGCAACGGCAGGGCGCGAGTTCGCGCCGGTCGGCCCGGCCGGGGCCTCAGCGGTGGCGGACGAGGCGATTCAGGGGAATCTCGAGGTCGCGCCGGGTCTGCTCGATCTCGGCGAGGAAGCGGCGGGCGTCCTGGGGATAGCCCGCGGTCCTCTTCAGGCCCGGGAGCTGCTCCTGCCACCATCGGTTGAACAGACTCATGTGGAGCTCGCGGACGTACTTCGCCGTCATCGAGGCGAGCGCGGTGGTGAAGGACTTGTCCTCCCCCTCCTTCTCGAAGTGGATCTCGAGGGAGCGTCGCCCCTCCCGCTCCTCGACCCGGTACGCCTGACTCGCCTGCTCCTGCTCGAGAATGGAGAAGCGGGCCGCGGGGAAGAGCGGAGCGAGGAGTGGGCCGTAGCGCTGTCGGCCCCCCAGGCGGTCGGACCAGGCCTCCGACCGCCGCCGATCCGGCTGGCGCCAGAGCCACGCGAGGAAGCGGCCGATCGCCCAGGCGTTCACCTCGCCCTTCGTCCCGCGCTGCTCCAGCGCGGCGTTGAACTCGAGCACCTCG
>JAFMMO010000149.1:3254-8698 GCA_017859655.1 Pseudomonadota bacterium
CACCTCGAGGGGGATGGCGCGGAGTTCGGAGACCTTCATGCCGGCGCGCTCGAGGGCGCGCTCCAGCTTGCGGGTCTTGCTCGCGAGCGCGAGGGGGTCGGCGCTGTGCGGGAGCGGCAGGTCCGCATCCCGATACCACGGGTAGTCCTGGAGGTAGTCGGAGCGACCCGCGGTGAGGTGATCGATCAGCGCGCGGAAGGTCTCGGGGGGAGGGCCTCCGCGCTCGATGGAGCAGAACGCGAGGACCCCCTCCTCGAGCCCGGTCAGGTCTCCGGTGGACGGACGGTGGAGTCGCTTCGAGTCCGCGACCGCGATCCCCTTGCGATCCCGGGTGGGAGGGCCGGCGGCCGGGGCGAGGGCGGTCCAGGGGAGGTCGGGGGTCATCGGGCGATGGCTCTCGATCGTCGCGAGCCCGACGACGAGGGGACCGAGCATCGGCCCGTAGCCCGCCTCGTCCAGCCCTGAAAGGTACTGCGACACGCCTCTCCGCCTCTCCTTGCGCTGTCTCCGGCTCGATCCCAGCCGTGGGCCGATCCCCCATTGGGTCCGAGGGGAGCGCGGGCGTCAACCACCGGGCCCCGATCGGGGGGGCCGGGATGGTAGTCTGACACGGAGCCGCCCGGCTCCCCGGGCGCCGGACGAGGAGAAGCCCCCATGCGCAGCCAGACCACCTCCTGCGTGCTGATGATCCGACCCGAGTCCTTCGGCTCGAACCCGGAGACCCGCGCGACGAACGCCTTCCAGGGCGCCCTCGACGCGCCACCCCCCGAGATCCGCCGCCGGGCCCTCGTCGAGTTCGACACCCTCGTGGCGCGCCTGCGGGAGGAGGGGGTCGAGGTCTTCGTCTTCGGGGACTCCCTCGAGCCGGCGACCCCGGATGCCGTCTTTCCGAACAACTGGTTCACCGCGCATGAGGACGGCACGGTCACCCTCTATCCGATGCAGCCGGAGTCGCGGCGCGGGGAGCGTCGACCGGACATCTTCGAGTCCCTCGTCGAGGACCACGGCTTCCATGTCAGTCGCTTCCTCGACCTGACCGACGGGGAGGAGAGCGGGATCTTCCTTGAGGGCACGGGGAGCCTCGTGCTCGACCACCCGGGGAGAGTCGGCTACGCCGCCCTCTCCGCCCGCACCCGGACTCCGCTCCTTCAGCGATTCGCCGGGGCGTTTCACCATGAGATCGTGTCCTTCCGGGCGACCGACCGGGGACTGCCGATCTACCACACGAATGTGATCCTCTCCATCGGCGGGGGGTTCGCCGTGCTCGCGGAGGAGACGATCGACGATCCCGAGGAGCGCGCCCGGGTCCGGGAGGCGCTCCAGGCGGGGGGGCGTCGCGTCGTGCCGATCACGCGGGAGCAGGTCCGCGCCTTCGCCGGGAACCTCCTGGAGCTCAAGGATGGGCGGGGAGATCCCCTCATCGCGTGCTCCGCCGGCGCGTGGGCTTCCCTCGATGCCACGACCCGGGGGCGCCTCCAGGAGCACGGGCGCATCCTCGCGGTGCCGATCCCGACGATCGAGACGGTCGGGGGCGGCGGGGTCCGCTGCATGCTCGCGGAGCTCTTTCTGCCGCGCCTCAGGGTGGGGGAGGGGGGGCTCCCTCCCCGGCCGACGACCACTGGCGACGCACCTCACCGAGGATGATCCCGCACGCCGTCGCGACATTGTGGCTGTGCTTCGAGCCGAACATCGGGATCTCCACCTCCCCGTCGGAGAGATGCAGCACCTGATCGTCGATCCCCGAGGTCTCGTGACCGAGCACCAGGGCGAGCGGGGAGGGGAAGGCGGTCTCGTAGATCGAGGCGCTGCGGTCGGTCTGCTCGCAGCAGAAGACGGGGACCCCCTCCAACTGCAGGAGCCGCACCGCCTTCGCCGGGTCGGCGAGGATCTCGAAGGGGGTCGTCTCCTCCGCGCCCAGGGAGATCTTCGCGATCTCGGGGCGGGGGGGGGCGGGGGTGATGCCGCAGAGGAAGATCTTCCGCACCCCCATGCCATCCGCGGCGCGGAAGATCGAGCCCACGTTCGTCAGGCTCCGAATGTTGTCGAGGACGAGATAGAGCGGTGCGCGGGGGCCCGACTCCCGATCCCGGGAGTCCGCGCGGTGATCTTTGATGGTGCGCTTGCGGGTCACGGCGGCTCCGGGGCTGCGAGGAGCCGACGAGTCTAACCGAATCGAGCGCGGAACCGGACCCTCCCGGCCTCCCCCGCCGCGCCTGCGCCGTCCTCCGGCCTCGACGACGACGCCCGGCACCTCGCGGGCCCGATTCGACGGAGTTGCGGGAGCGGGTTAGTCTTGGAAGGGTCTGGAACGATCGCGTCCCCGGCACTCTGGCCGGATCGAGGTGCGCGTCTTCCCCCACCACAACTCGAGAGCTCGACCAGCCCGCAGCGGGATCTCCCCGCCGCGGTCGGCACCGGTGTCCATCCGGTCCTCGGCGCGAGCTCGCATCGCAGTTCCGGCGTCACACCGAGGGAGAGACATGCCGAACGATCCGCATTGCGCGACGGGCCCCGACGCGGGCGCCCCGACCCCTTCGTCATCGAACACCGCCGATCCCGGGGCGACCCCCCCGGAGACCCTCCGCCGAAGCCGAGGGGCGGGGACCACCTCCTCGCGGGTCGATGGACGCCAGCGGGCGAAGCTGGAGCGCGCGCTGCGGCGCATGCTCGCCGGTGAGACCTCACCCCAGGTTCCCGTCGCGCTCTGGGTGGCGGGCCCCCCCGGCTGCGGGAGGGCCACCCTCCTGCGGGAGATCCGCCAGAAGAAGGAGTCGGAGGGGATCTGCTGGGTGCAGGGGAGCGCCTACCCCGGGACCGGGGAGATCCTCGAGCCGATCCTGCGCGCGGTCCGCACGACCATCGGGGAGATCCGCGCCCTCGCCGCCGGGGGTCATGCCCGCTGGGTCACCCTCTGGGATCAGATCCGTCGCGACCGCGCTCCCGCTCTGACCCGGGTCCTCCCCGAGGAGGACTGGGGAGGCGCGGTCGAGCCGTTCCCCACCCTCGAACCCGGCCTGGAGCGGAGTCGCCTCCTCGATCACCTCGGAGGGATCCTCCTCGACTTCGCGGAGCGGGCGCCGCTTGTGGTGCAGATCGACGGCTGCGAGCACCTCGACTGTCTCAGTCGCGACACCCTCCGGACCCTCCAGCGGGTGCTGCGGATCCGACGCCAGGCCCGCGTGGCCGGGCTCCCCCTCGCCGCGCCCCCGCCGCTGGCGCTCGTGCTCGTCTCCGGAGAGCTCTCCGAGCCTCCGATCGATGGCCCCGAGGGCGAGGTGCTGGGGGTGCCGATCCGGGGGCTCGACCGCCGGGAGTTCATCCAGTTCCTCGAGCGCGAGTACGGCGCCGAGCAGCCGGCCGCCACCACCGAGAAGCTGTTTCAGCTGACGCGAGGGAACCGCTTCGACCTCGAGCGTCGGGTCGCGTGGGAGAACGCGGAGCGCGGGGGCGGAGACCCCCATGACCGGGTTCGGCGGCTCCTCGACTACGGCTCCTTCGATGTCGAGGTCGTGCGCCGCGTGCGTCGGCTCGGCGCGCGAGGGAGCTTGGCCCTGCAGGCCCTCGCCGTGCTGGGCAAGCCGGTCAGCCTCTCGATCCTCGAGCGCATCTGCGGGCTCTCCCGGGAGGAGTCGGCGGCGGTCACCGCCGAGCTCACCACGGGGGACTGGGTCCGCTGCTCCGATGGGCGCGTGATCCGGCTCCACCACGAGCGGCTGCGGCGACCGATCCTCGACACGATCGGGGAGAGCGAGCTCTGCCACCTGCATCAGCGGATCGCCGAGTCGATCGAGGCGGAGTACGAGGGGCGGGAGAACCGCCGCTTCCAGGAGGTGCATCACCATCGCGCCCGGGGTCGACAGGACCTCGCCGCGCTCGAGGCGGCGTTTCTCGGGGCGGAGGAGGCGGTCCGCCTGCACGACTTCGAGGGCGCCATCGCGATCCACCGCGAGATGCTGCCGCTCTTCGTGGCCGCGGAGCCCGCCCAGGTCGCCCGCGGACTCGACACCTTCACGCGCGTCCTGCGCGAGTCCCGCACCCCCGACGAGGCGCTCCTCGAGCATCTGGAGCGGATCCTCGAGCGGCGGGAGGGGGGCCTCGAGCGCACGGTGCGGGCGCAGCTCTGGCGCCAGCTCGGCCAGGCCGCCGGCGCGTGGGCGATGGAGGCCCGGGAGCTCGAGTCCTACCAGCGCGCCTTCCGCAGCCTCGGCTCCGAGGAGAGATGCCAGGAGCGCGTCATGGTGTACGCCTGCCTCGCGCGGGCGTTCCTCCAGCGTCGTCGCTTCGATGAGACGATGCGCTACTGCCAGGAGGGCTTCGATCTCCTCTCCTACGCGGAGCTGAAGTCCGATCCCGAGTTCCTCGAGCTGAGTCACGTCACCGAGCAGGTGCACTCCCACCGCGGCGAGTTCGGGGAGGCGATCGAGCTCCAGACCCGCTGCCTCAGGATGGCCCTCGTCGAGGGCTCCCCTTCCCGGCAGGTCGAGTGTCTGCTGCGCCTCGCCCGGCTGCACGACCGACGGGGCGAGCCCGAGGCGGCGCGCTCGCGCCTGCTGGAGGCGGTCCCGATCGCCCGAGGGAGCGGGAGTCGTCTGCTTCAGGCCGGTGTCCTCGAGCGGATCGGCCAGCTGCACGCTGACCACGAGGAGTGGGAGGCGGCGATCGCCGCGTTCGAGCTCGCCTTCACGATCCAGTCGGAGATCGGAGACGAGGATCGGACCCTGCGCCTCCTCGGCTCGATCGGGCTCTGCTCCCTCGCGGTGGGGCGCCTCGATGACGGGGCCCACAACTTCCGACTCTACGCCCTCGCCCACGCGGAGCGCCCGCGGGAGGAGATCCCGCCGCCGCTGCCCGGCTTCCCCCTCGAGTACCGCTCGCGCTCCGAGCGGGATGAGGAGATCCACCGGCTGACGGCGGAGGTCGAGCGGGCGTGCACGAGCCCGGACCGCCGCTCGAGCGCCTACCAGGCCCTCGGAGACCTTCACCGTGACCGGGGCGGCGTGGAGGAGTCGCGCCGCTGCCTGACCCTCGGGCTGCGCGCGGCCCTCGACCACGGCCTCGATCCGTCGCCGTTCCATCTCCGCTTCGGCCGGACCCATCGGGCGAGCGGAAATGTGGCGCGCGCCCTCGCGTCGCTCCAGAGCGGGCTCGACGCGATGGCGGGGGATCCCCGCCCGGACCATCTCGCCGGGACCCTCGTCCAGGTGGGGCTCCTCCACCAGGACCGGGGGGACACGGCGAGCGGGCTCTCCTACCTCCTCCGCGGCCTCTCCGCCTACCTCGACCTCGACCATGAGCCGGGGGTGGCGCACACTCTCGTCGAGCTCTCCGGGCTCCTCCTCTCCCTCGGCCGGGAGCAGGAGGCGGAGGGACTCGCCCGCGCCGCCACCACGATCTGCGCCACCCTCGACCTGACCCGTCTGGAGGGAGAGGCGTGGCTCGTGTTC
>JAFMMO010000150.1 GCA_017859655.1 Pseudomonadota bacterium
AAGCGAGCTCCTTCCCCCCGGCGAGGATCTCGAAGAGCGCGTCGGCGAGGAGCTCGAGGCGCGCGGAGCGGGACGCCTTGAGGAGGATGCGGTCCCCCGCGTCGAGGTGCAGGGCGAGGGTCGGGGCGGCCGCCTCCCCCTCCGGAATCGCCTGCGCCTCGGCCCCGGCCTCGCGCATTCCCTCCGCGATCCAGGCGCCCCCCTCTCCCTGGACGAACACCCGATCGATCGTCGAGTCCGCCAGGCGACGCCCGAGCTCCCGGTGGTACACCTCGGCCGCGGGCCCGAGCTCCTCCATCGTCCCGAGGACGCAGCATCGCCGACCGGCGGCAGGCTCGCGCTCCAGTTCCTCGATCGCGGCGACCATCGAAGCGGGGCTCGCGTTGTAGCAGTCGAGGATCAGCTCGAGCCCGGCGACCTTCAGGACCTCCCCGCGCAGGCGGGGCTGCGGGATCGTTGGCACGCGACCGAGGAGAGTCGACGGCTCGAGGCCCCACTCCGCCGCGACCGCGAGCGCGACCGCGAGGCTGTCGAGGCGGTGGGGCGCGGTCGGAGCTCCCTCGACCGTGTGAACCTCGCCGCGGAAGCGCCAGCGCGGGAGGCCGTCCTCCCCCACCGAGATCGAGGAGTCCCCCCCCGGTCCGAAGGTCCGGCGGCGTGTCCCGCCCTCGGGGATCGCATCCGCCTCCCCGACGGGGATCCAGCCGGTCGGCGGGGAGCCACCCGCGTCGGGGATGAGGCCCTGAAGGAGGGCGCCCTTCTCCCGGCGAACCCCATCGAGATCGCCGAGCCCCTCGAGGTGGACCGGCGCGATGGCGGTGATGACCCCCACCGCGGCGCCCGCGATCGGCGTCAGCGCCGCGATCTCCCCCGGGGAGTTCGTTCCGATCTCGAGGACGAGGAGGGAGCAGGCCTCCGGCGCGGAGAGGATGGTGAGAGGGAGCCCCAGGTCGTTGTTGAAGCTGGAGCGCGGGTGGTGCACGACCCCGAGGGGCGCGCAGAGGTGGGCGAGGGCGCTGCAGAGCGTCGTCTTGCCGACACTCCCGGTGACCGCCACCGCCGGCAGGTCGCAGGCCTCCTCCCGACGGACCCGCCCGGCGAGGAGCCCGAGGGCGGCGCGAGGATCCTCGACGACGATCCTCGGGAGATGCGTCGGGACCGTCGCGTCGCGGGCCACGACGACCGCGCTCGCCCCCGCCTCCACCGCCGCCTCCGCGAAGTCGTGGCCGTCCCTCTCCGCCCGGATGGCGAAGAAGAGGTCCCCCGGCGTGAGGCGGCGGGAGTCGATGGAGGCTCCGCTCGACCGGATGGAACCGGCGGGGGCCCCCTCCGGCCGGACCGCCTCGCCATCGATCGCATCCGCGATCCACTCCAGCGTGCGCGACCTCACCGGCTCCGCCCCCCGTCCGCGACGAGGGAGCGGATCACCTCGCGGTCATCGAAGTGGAGCCGCTGCGAGCCGACGATCTGCTCCGTCTCATGCCCCTTCCCCGCGACGACGAGGATGTCCCCCTCCTCCAGCGCCGCGATCGCCCGCGCGATCGCGGCGCGTCGGTCCGGCTCCACGACCACGCGGTCGCTCCCGCACCCCGCAGGGAGGCCGGCGAGGATCTCCTCGATGATCGCCTCCGGCGCTTCGGTGCGGGGGTTGTCGGAGGTGATGAAGAGGGAGTCCGCGTGGCGCGCCGCGGCCGCCCCCATCTCCGGGCGCTTCCCGCGATCCCGATCGCCACCGCATCCGAACACGGTCAGGAGCCGCCCGGGGCAGCAGGCGCGCATCGAGTGGAGGACCGCATCGAGGGCGTCGGGGGTGTGGGCGTAGTCGACGAGGATCCGCCCGACCGGCGAGGCGATCTCCTCGAGGCGGCCGGCGACGGGACGGGTCGCGAGGACCCCCCGCCGGATCGCATCACCTTCGATCCCCACCGCCCGCGCGAGGGTCGCGGCGGTGAGGATGTTCTCGAGGTTGTGTCGACCCCGCAGCTCGCTCTCGATCTCCACCACCTCTCCCATGAGGTCGAGGGTGGCGGCGATGCCGTCGGGGCGGAGCTCGCAGTCTCGCACCGTGCCCCCGCGGCGATCGCCGAGAGCGGCGGGGTCGAGGCTGTGCCGGAAGACCTCGGCATCGAGGGGCTGGAGCGCCTCCTCGAACGGAGCTCCCACCGGCAGCACGAAGGGAGCACCCGGGAGGACGAGCCGACCGAGCCGGAGCTTCGCGGCCCGGTAGGCCTCCATGCTCCCATGGTAGTCGAGGTGATCTCGGGAGAGCTGGGTGAGCGCGCCCCCCCGGAACGGGATCCCGGCGACCCTCCTCTGCTCGAGGGCGTGGGAGGAGACCTCGATCACCATCGCGTCGCCCCCCCGCCGCCGACAGTCGGAGAGCGTCTCCGCCAGGACGGCCGCGCCCGGGGTGGTCATCGCGCTTCCCTCGACCGCCCCGAGGCTGAAGCGGTCGACCGTCGTCCACCAGCCCGGGCGTCGACCCGCGGCGCGGAGGATCTCGACGAGGACGCGCACCGTGGAGGACTTGCCATTGGTGCCCGTGATCCCGAAGGTCTCCACCTCCCGCGCGGGGTCTCCGCGCCGGGCGTGTTCGATGAGGCCGAGAGCCTCCCGGGAGTCCCTCACCCGGAGCCGGGGCAGCGGGTAGTCGGACGGGAGGGGATCCTCGGAGATCACCGCGGCGACCGCGGTCCCGGGGAGACGGTCGAGCGAGGCGTGGGTGTCGTGCCGGACCCCGCGGATCGCGACGAAGAGCTCCCAGTCGAGGTCGGACTCCCGGGAGGGCTCCCCGAGCTCCCGGTCATCGACACGGACACCCGCGAGCGCGCCGGGAGGGAGGTTCGGAGGCTGGCCCTCGAGCCCGGGGAGGCTCGAGTCCGCGGGGAGGAGCTCGCCGGCCTCCGCGAGGAGGGAGGCCAGGGTCGACCAGTCGATCGGTGGGTGAGCCCGGGGGGGGCCGCTCACCGAGGTCGGCTCCCCGTCGCCGGGGGAGCTCCCCTGGGGAGGGCCATCGAGGGGGGGGCCGGGAGTCCGCTCGGACTCCGGCCCGCATCGGCCTCCGGATTCTCGGCCCGCCATCGATCCCCCTCCCCGTTCATCTCGCCGGGGATGATAGGAGCGGACACCCACCCCGCAAGCGCATCCCGCCGCAGCAGGTCGAGTCGGTTCTCCTCCCGGTCCCCGAGCAGGGAGCGGAGGATCTCGTGAGCCGCGGGGGCGGCGGTCTGGCTCGCGTAGTATCGACGGGGATCCGGGCGCTCCACGGTGACGACGACGACGAAGCGGGGGTCCTCGGCGGGCGCGAAGCCGGCGAAGGAGCTCGTGTACCACCCCTCGATCTGCCCGGCCTTCCCGTAGTGCGCCGCCGTGCCGGTCTTGCCCGCGAGAGAGATCGCATCGGCCTTGAGGCGCTTCCCCGTGCCGGTCTTCACCGCCTCCCGCAGGACCTCGCGGAGCGTGCGGGTGACCGCGCTCGGGAAGAGACGCGGGGCCGGTCCCCGCTCGACCGGGGCGCCGTCGATCCGGGCCACCACATGGGGAGTGACGAGGGTGCCGCCGTTGGCGATCGCGCAGTAGGCCCGCGCGATCTGAAGCGGGGTGACGAGCAGCTCGTACCCGATCGGGATGGAGAGGGTCGTGTGGTCGTTCCAGGGGTGATCGGTCCGCTGGTCCGGGCGCAGCCCGCGGGCCTCCCGGACGTCGAAGCCGGTCAGCTCCCCGAAGCGCAGGTCCCGCAGGAGGTCCCGCAGCCGCGTGTCTCCGAGCTTCGTCCCCACCCACGCCATGCCGGCGTTGCTCGACTGGACCAGGGAGCCGCGGACATCCCGCTCGTCGTCGGTCAGCTCGTGACTGTCCGTGTAGCGTCGCACCGCCCGTCCGTACCGGATGCGGTTCTGCTTCCCCTCGACCGGCACCGGCGTATCGAGTCCGACGACCCCGAGCTCGAGGGCGCGCCCGAGGATGAGCGGCTTGATCATCGAGCCCGGCTCGAGACAGAACAGGCTGGCCATCAGCTGCACATCGAAGGCGACGGGATCCGGCTCGGGGTTTGGCTCCTCCGCGGTCGGGGCTTGGAAGTAGCTCTGGTACTCCCCCCGCCCGCAGGTCGGGAAGCTCGCCGCCGCGATGACCGCACCGGTGTGAGGGTCCATGACGATGGCGGTGGCCTTTTCCGCGCCGGTGCGGGTGATCGTCTCCGCCAGCACCTCCTCCACCACCACCTGCGCGGGGACATCGATCGTCAGTTCGAGGTCCGCCCCGGGTCGGGAGGGGACATCCGCCTCTCCCTCCGGGAGGGCGTAGCTGTTCCGACCGATCGCGTCGACCTGGCGGACCTCCGTGCCCCGCCGCCCCGCGAGCAGCCCGCCGGCCCGCTCCTCGACACCGAAGAGAGGCGTGCCGCGGGTCGAGACATCCCCGACGAGCTGGATCGCGAGGTCCCCGAGGGGATACTCGCGGCGGGTCTCCTCCCGCGGCTGCGGGAAGGCGCTTCCCCGGGACTCATGCCACTCCCGGCGGAACTCCTGGAAGCGCTGGTACCCCTCGATCGTCTCGATCCTCCCGACGACGCGGTACTGCCGCCGCGACTCGGGACGCTGATCCGCGATCAGATGAGCGCGAAGCTCCGCGGGAGGGAGGATCGGGTCGAAGCCCTCGAAGGCGAGGAGGGCATCCCACAGCTCCTCGATCCGCGCCTCGCACCGCTGCGGGTGCTCCGCCGCGCTCTCCTTCAGGATTCTGGGACCGGCGAGGCGCCCGGAGGCCGCCCATGGATCGACGGCGATCACCCAGGAGGCGCGATCGCGCGCGAGGATGAAGCCGCGGGCGTCCCGGATCTCGCCCCGGACCGCGGGAACCCAGCTCGAGGAGAGGGCGTAGCGATTCTGGAGCGCCCTCCCCTCCTCCGCCTCTACGATGGTGAGCCAGGCGCAGCGGGCGAAGACGAGGGAGAAGAGCACGAGGAAGGTCGCGAAGGAGAGACTGGTGATCAAGCCGCTGAGGTCGCGCGGCCCCTCCGCCCTTCGCGTCCAGAACACTCGCCGTCTCCTCTCTCCCGGATCGTGCCGGGTCGGTCAGTCCTGCCCGAGCCAGAGATCGACGGGGACCCGCCGCTCGTCCGGCGTGCTGGCGTGGGCCCGACGGGCATCCGCCCGCTCGTTCGCCCGCTCCCAGGGAGTCCGCGCGCGCTCGAAGACGGGGGCGGCGAGCTCGCTCCCCGCGAAGGGGCCGTTCGCGCCGGACGCCCCCACTCTGGAGAGGAGACGCTGCTGGATCGCGATCCTCAGCTCCTCGTGATGCTGCTGGAGGATGGCGCGCTCCCGGTCACTGCGGGCGATCCGCGAGGTGAAGGAGTACTCCTCGCTCCCACCCCGGGCGAGATCGAAGGTGAGGAGGCCCACCATCGCGGCGAGGACCACCCAGCGCATCGGCGTCATTCCCCGGAGCCTCCCGTCGAGCTTCACCCCTGCGTCGGTCCGCCCCGCCGCCGGACCACCCGGAGCCGCGCGCTTCGAGAGCGCGGGTTCTCCGCCACCTCCGCATCCGAGGGGCGCACCGGCTTCGCCGTCACCACCTCGATGTCCCCCTCCCGCGCGCGGAGGCGGAACGCCTCCTTGACCCGTCGGTCCTCGAGCGAGTGGTAGCTGATCACGGCGAGGCGTCCCCCCGGCCGGAGCCAGACCTCGAAGTGATCGAGCCAGCGGTCGAGCACCTCGAGCTCCCCGTTCACCGCGATCCGGATCGCCTGGAAGGTCCGGGTCGCGGGGTCGATCGTCTCGTTCCTGCTGCGCGGTACCGCGCCGCGCACGACCTCGGCGAGCGCGGCCGTGCCGCGGATCTCGCCGGCGCGGCGAGCGCGATCGATCGCCTGGGCGATCCTCCTCGCGTAGCGGTCCTCGCCGAACTCGGCGATGACCCGGGCGATCTCCTCGACGGGGGTCGTCGCGACCCACTCGGCGGCACCGACCCCGCGCTCGGGGTCCATCCGCATGTCGAGTGGTCCGTCGCGACGGAAGCTGAAGCCGCGACGACCCTCGTCGAGTTGAAGGGAGGAGACCCCGAGATCCGCCAGCACGAGATCGAAGGCGGGCACCGGAAGGGAAGGCCTCATCGAGCGCAGCTCTCCGAAGCTCCCCCGCAGCAGCACCGGCCCCCGTTCCTTGAGGGCGGCTCGGGCGATCTCGAGGGCCTCGGGGTCGTGGTCGATCCCCACGATCGGGCCCTCGGGAGCGGTTCTCTCGGCAATGGCCCTCGCGTGGCCTCCCATGCCGACGGTCAGGTCGAGGTAGGACTCACCCGGGCGGGGGTCGAGGAGTCGAACGACCTCGTCGAGGAGGACCGGCGTGTGCCGAGAGTCTCCCCCCTGCGTCAGGCCCGCTTCCGCTCGGCGTGACGCGGGCGGACCTCACGGGGCGTCGGGCGCGTGCTGTCCACGAGAGCCTCGAGCTCGGGCGCGAGGCGCACCTGGGCGAAGGCCCCGCCTCGGGCGCGGAGCTTCTCGAGTCGGTGGGAGAGTCGGTCGAGGTCTCGCGCGAGCGCGGTGTCGACCCGTCCCTCGGCGACGCTGCCGCGGCGGAGTCTCTCGCGCACCCGGGACACCGGAGTGCCCGGGAGACCATGGCCGCGAACATCCTGGATCGAGAGAAGTGAGATCATTGCCCCTACCCCCATTTCCCCAATCTCCTCTCCCCGCCCGCGGGGGGAGGTCGGCGCCGCTCCCCCGCTCAGGCGGGCGAGGATCCCGAGGGATCCTCCGGGCTCGGCTCCTGGCCCTGGCCCCCGAGGAAGAGCTCGAACTGCTCCTCGTAGAGGGCGTCATCATCGTCGAGCTGGGCCTCCCAGCTCGCCTTCGACCAAACCTCGATCCGGTCGTAGGACCCGGCGAAGACCAGCTCCTTCCCGATCCCCGCGCGCGTGCGCAGCCGCTCCGGGATGAGGATGCGGCTCTGGGAATCGAGCTTCAGGTACTCCGCCATCGAGAAGAACTTCCGCTGGAACTTCCGGAGCGCCGCACTCCCTCGCGGCTGCGAGGCGAGCTGCTCGGCGATGCTCTCCCACTCCTTCGCGGTGTAGAGGAAGAGACACCCGTCCGGAGACGGGGTGACCACGAAGCCATCCGCCTGACCGAGCCCCTGCACGAGCACCTGCTCCCGGATCTTCGCCGGGACGATCACGCGTCCCTTGTCGTCCAGCGAGTGCTCGTAGTTGCCCGTGAAGCAGGCGGCCATGTCGACTCCGTGCGTCTTCGTCCGGCCCGCTCGGCGATCGACGCCAAGGGGGTCTGCAGGGCCCGCGCCGGGGGAGGAGGAAGCCCGCGCTCCCGGCGAGCGCCACCACTTCACTCCACTTGCTTGCCCCTGAGGCTCTCTTGCCCTCCAGAACGCCCCACATTACTTCCCCCAAACCTCAGGTCAACGCCCGGAGAGTGGCCCTGAGCGTCGTTTCCGACCAAACCACCACCTCTCCGCTCCCCCGCTCCACCCAGCCCCAAGATCTAGGGGAGCGGGGTGGAAAAGTTTTCCGCTCCCCCCTCCCGAGGATCCGGGCCCACCGCCCCCGTGTGGACCGCTTCGCGGCAGACCACGGCGGGAAAGAGAGACACAAACCATTCTAATATTGAGACTTAGAGGCAGGAGGGAGGGTACGCCGAGCGCGTGCCTCCAGGCGCGACCCGTCCCCCTCCTCTCTTCGAGGAGGGGTCGGGAGAGAAGCGGCGGGGGGAGAAGTGGAGGGCGAGTGGGGATCGGGCGCGAATCCCGCCCGGGCCGGGGTCGGCGGCGGTCACGATCGGGGGGAGGCGTGGGGTGCGCGAGGGGAGGACCGGTGGGGAGAGAAGAAGGGGAGGAGTCCTAGCGGAAGAGGTCCTCGAACTCCTCGATCGCCTCCGCGAGCTCCTCCTCCGACCAGGGCGGGATCGGGAGACCGACCGGGCGATCACTCTCCTTGCAGCGGAGCTGGAGGAATCCCTCCCCCACCCCTTCCCACTTCAGCATGCGCCGGCGGACGAGGAAGAGGGCGAGGAGATAGACAAGCTGGAGACGCTCCGTCGAGAGCTGGGGGACATGAGGGACGAGGGGGGCCTCATCCCCCGGCACCGCGGGGCGACGGTCGACGGCACCCGGGTCCGCCTCGTCGAGCTCGGCGGCCTCGAGCTCATCCTCCCCGGGCTCTCGCGCCGCCGGGGTCTCCACCAGCTGGTGGAAGTGCGCCAGGAGGCTGGCGAGGTTCACCACCTTCCGCGCCCCCTCGGGCGGGGGCGGGAGCACGCATCGCCACTGGGCGAAGACGGTGGTCGGAGGGCTCTCGGTGAAGCAGGAGGCGCAGTAGTCGCGTCGGACGAAGACTTCGGGGGCGTCCTCGGGGCCTTCCTCGGAGGCCCCCTCCGCCATCGCAGGGGCCGGAGCCGGTTCGAGGACCGTGTGGAACGCCTCATGGTCAGGGAAGTCCGCCGCGCAGCGACCGCAGCGACGACGCGTCGAGTCGACGCTCCACCGCCCCCTCCCCTCGACCCGCTGGGGGTCCTCCAGCCGGCGCGCGTAGGGGGTCCGACCCGCGGAGCGCTCCTCCGTCCCCTCTGGGAGGGGGGGTGCGTCCGACTCCGGCGGGTGCTGGACGGGGGGGTCCTGCGTGGAAGGGCCTTCGGTGGAAGGCCCCGCTTCGGACAGGGCGATCCCCTCGGTC
>JAFMMO010000151.1 GCA_017859655.1 Pseudomonadota bacterium
TGGGGAGGCGTGGTATCGATGAAGAGGTATCCGAGCAGCGCCACGCCGTCGGAGACATCGAGGCCGCCGTCGTCGTTGACGTCGGCGACGTCGAAGCACTGGGGGCTCGGCCCGCCGCTGAAGAGATAGGTCAGCAGGTAGATCGCGTCGGCGAGATTCACCGTGCCGTCGAAGTTGCTGTCCCCCCGGCGGAAGGAGGGCGGGCTCACGAAGGTGATCTGCCCGTTGTTGACGATCGGCGGGATGCCCTGGGCATCCTCGTTGATGATGATGTTCGGGGTCGGCGGGAGCGGCGCGCCGCCCGGGTTCGCGGGGGAGATCCCCTCGGTGAACTCGATGGCGGTGGTCTGTCCGATCAGGCCGATGTTGTTCGCGACGTTGAACTGCAGGCGGATCAGCGAGTGGGGGCCGCCGATCGGGCTCAGGGCCTGCCCGTTCAGGGGCGGGAGGAAGTCGAACTGCGCCTGGATCGAGACGAAGCCCTGCCCGGGCACCGGGTTCGCGGCGAGGGTCGTGACCTCGAAGACCTCGACCCCTTCCCCCTGGAGCCCGAGCGCGTCCCCGAGGTCGGTCCACTGCCAGTATTGCTGGGCGGTGGGCGCGGGCACGAAGGTGAGCTTGGCGCTGTCGTAGGTGATCGCGACCTGGAAGCCGACGACCGTGTCCTCCGGGTGGTCACAGACGAGCTCGACCGTCAGGGTTCCGCCCGGGACGACCTCGCGGGAGTCGATGGTGAAGGTGACGAGGTTGTTCACCACGAGCTCACCATCGCTCAGGGAGGGGGAGACCGACTCTCCGTCGGTGGAGTAGACGCTCTGCACTCCGGGGTTCGAACCGACATTGGTCTCCAGCAGCACCGGGACCGAGCCCGGGAGCACGGTGTTCCCGACGTCGAAGAGGATGTTCAGGAGGTGGACCGGGGTGTCCGGTGAGGCCGGCAGCTGGGGCAGCTGGTTCAGGGGCGGCACCGGGCTGAAGCCGAAGATCACGCCGGCGGTGAGGGTCCCCGCCACGTTGTCGGTCTCGACCCCGAGGTACTGGGGCTGGGCGCCGGAGAGGATCGTCTCCACCGCGGTGCCGGCGAAGTCGACCCCGGTCGCGTCGATCGGGATCGGGTCGAAGCTGACGGCGACCGAGAAGCCTTGCATCGCCGAGTCGTGGGTCGCGTGGAGGGGAACGGCGACGCCGGTTCCTCCGGCGATCCCGTTGCCGATGCCCAGGGAGAAGGTGTCCGCCGCCCGGGCGTCGGACGGAGCGGCCGCTCCACCGATGATCAGGGCGAAGAGGCAGACGATCCGGAGAGCGAGAGCTCGTTCTTGGTGCTTCGCGGACATGCGCGGCACTCCTCCAGCTGGGGTGAAACTCGACCGGTCGGGTCCCGGTGCTCTTCGGCGCCCATCACCCGGGGTGGGGGCGCTTCGCTCGATCGTGCGCTCCCGGGGGAGTCGCCGATCTCCTGTTGGGTCGGACCCCGAAGGGGCCCTCGGTCGCTCGCTGCTCTTCTCCACTGCCGAGGTGGCGGTCCGATCAGCAGGTGAACGGATCCTGGAAGGTCGGATCCGGACCCGGAGACGGGAAGGGCGCCGGAATCGGAGCCCCGCTCGAGAAGAGGTAGAAGAGCAGGTAGAGCGGGTCGGAAATGTCGATGTTGCCCGAGTCGTTCACATCCGCGGCGTCGAGGCACGGCGGGGTGGGACCGCTCAGGAAGATGTAGTCCGCCACGGCGAGGACATCGGCGAGATTGACGACCGTGTCCTGGTTCACATCGGCCCGGAGGAAGTCGTTCCCGCCCGGGGCGATGAGCATGCGGAAGATCGCGCGCGTCGGCGGGCTCGCCACATAGATGATGTTGGCGATGTCCTCGATCCCGCGGATCGCGTTGGGGACGGTGTCGGTCGCGGCCCCGAGGGCGTTGGTCGGGAAGTTGAGGCCGCTCGGGAAGCCGTTCGGGAAGACCTCGCTGATCGAGGAGATCAGGCTGGAGGTCGTGCTGTTGATGATCGGGTGAATGAAGGTGTCGCTCGCCTCGAGATGGCTGATCCCCGGGCCCAGCTGCAGGCCGGTGACGATCGGCGGGCTGTAGGTTCCGAGGAGCTGGCCGACGGAGCCGATCTCCGCGTTGATCCGAACCACCTGGGTCGGGCTGCTGGCGGCGTCGACATAGAGGTAGTCGTCGCTGATCGCGTCGTAGGTGAGCGCGACCGCGTTCGTCCCGGATCCGAGCGGGGTCGAGGATCCGACCGTCCCGGTGAACGGGTCGATCCGGGTCAGGTTCACGCTGTTGAAGCGGGTGACGACGACCTGGTTGGTCATGGTGTTGTACGCGATCCCCTGCAGGCCCGGGAGGCCGGTATCGAGGATGCGGACGAGCGAGAGGCTCGTGTTGTAGACGTAGATCCGGGTCCCCCCGTTGTCGGTGACGTAGAGCTCACCGGCGTTCGGGTCGAGGGCGATGTCATAGGGGCGGACCCCGTCGAAGATCGCGTAGTCGATCAGCCCCCCCGCGCCGGTCTGCAGGCTGCAGGTCGTGTTCGCGAGGGTCGCTCCCACGACTCCGACCGCGCCGTACTGGACCACGGATCCGGGGGGGAGCGGGTTGAGGTCGGTGTAGGCGGTCATCGAGCCGGAGATGATCTGGTAGACGTTCCCGTTCCGGGTGATCCGGATCGAGTCGTAGGCACCCCCGAGGCCCGGGCCGCAGTTGCGCCAGTCGAGCCGGATCGTGCCGTCGGTGTTGTTCAGGCAGGACATGTCGGCGGGTGGGATGACGGCCGGGAGGGTCGCGTCGATCTTGTGGATCTGCGTCTCGCCGGTGGCGTAGATCACGGTGCCGGTGGGCGGACGGAGGATGCCGATGACCTCCTCCGGGACCTGGCTCAGGTCGACATCGGCGCAGAGCTCGGCGCCGCTGGAGGCATCGACCCGGATCATCTCCACCGGACCGTAGTCGAGGACTCCGCCCCGGGTGTACTCGAGGGTTCGCTGGCCGCCCGCGGAGACGAAGGCGATCCCCTTCCCGTACATGACCGCCTCGCCGGGGAGGTCGAGCGTGGAGACGATCTGACCGTTGAGCGGGTTGATTTGGAGGGCGCGGTGGTTCACCACATCGCGCGTCCAGACATTGCCGGTGACGGTATCGAAGGCGAGCCCGTACACCGAGACTCCGGGCGGGAGCACGAGGTTCACGGGGATCCCCTGCTCGACCCCGGTGGTGTCCATGCGGCGGATCTGGGGGGTCGGGATCGGCGGAGAGGACGTCGTGTCCCCGAAGACGAGGACCAGGAGGTGCTGGGCGAAGGGGTCGTAGGCGAGGCCCCGACCGACCGGGAGGAACGGCGGGGTGTTCCCTGCGGCCCCGGCGGGGTGGATGACCGTCTGGGCGAAGGCGATGTCGGGGGGGAAGGCGGCCAGGGTGTACTGGCAGACCTGCCCGCTGCGCTCGTCCAGGACCCACACGGTGTTCGTCGACGTGTCGAAGGCGAGGTCGATGCCGGTGCTCTGACCCGCGACTCCGCAGAGGTCGGTCGACCAGTCGACCGCTCCGTTCTGGGCCGGGAGCGCGGCCGCCGCGCAGAGGACGACGGCGATCGCCAGCAGCAGCTCAAGGGCGCGGGTCGAGTTCGAGATCAGCATTTCGCTCCTCCGAATGAGCTCCCCCTGATGGGGGGTCGCTGGGGGTCCGTATCGCACAACGGTCGAGGGGTCGCCTCGCGGCCCTCTGCAGCTCGCTCCGCACTCGATCGCCAGGTCCTCGTCCGTCGGCGCGCAGACGAAGCGATGCGGCACCCCCGGCCGGGTCTGCCGAACCTGCGAACTCATGAATTTGACCAAGAGGTCGAGCCTGCCCCGGGCCCGCCGACTGCAGCGGTGCACGGAGCGTCGGGAGTCCTGCGGATCCCCGAGGGCCCGCGGATGGCGGGCCGGACCTTGGGTGGAAGTCACAAGCTCAATCCCAGGGAAGGGTTGAGTTCGGTGAGCGCGCACCCGGCCAAGGGGGATTCCGACCGATTCCCGATCGAGACGGATTCACCGACGATTATACCGGTGCCGGGGGACCCCACAACCGAGCGCGAGGGAGCCCACCGTCAGATCGGCTACGAATGCCGTCATACGTGACATTTGCGCGCATCGTGAAAATCGAGTTTCTAGGGGTAGATGCGATAGAGCATCCGTGGAAACGGGATGCACTCCCGGACGTGCTCGATCCCGGCGAGCCAGCAGACCGTCCGCTCCAGTCCCAGCCCGAAGCCCCCATGGGGGACCGAGCCGAACTTCCGGAGGTCCAGATACCACTGGAACGACTCCTCGGGGAGGTCGTGGGCCGCGATCCGCTCGCGGAGAACCTCGAGGTCCGGCTCCCGCTCCCCGCCTCCGATGATCTCCCCGTACCCCTCCGGCGCGAGGACATCGACCCCGAGGGCCACCCGGTCGTCGTCCGGGTCGCGGCGCATGTAGAACGCCTTCACCTCCTGGGGATAGCGGTGGACCAGGACGGGGGCGTCATACTTCGCGGAGAGCTCGGTCTCGTCCGGGGCCCCGAAGTCGCCGCCCCATTCGAAGGCGTGCCCCGCTCCGTTCAGCTCTTCGACGGCGTCGCTGTAGGAGATCCGCGGGTACGGCTTCTTCACCCGCTCCAGCTTCTCGATGTCGCGCTCCAGGACCTCGAGGTCCGCCCGGCGGTGGGCGAGGACATCATCGACGATCCGCTGGAGCATGTCCTCGGCGAGGTCCATGACGTCGTCGAGGGTGGCGTAGGCCATCTCCGGCTCGACCATCCAGAACTCGGTGAGGTGGCGGCGCGTCTTCGACTTCTCCGCCCGGAAGGTCGGACCGAAGCAGTACGCCTTCCCGAACGCCATCGCGGCCGCCTCCATGTAGAGCTGCCCGCTCTGGGTGAGGTAGGCCTTCTCATCGTCGAAGTAGTCGACCTCGAAGAGGGTCGTCGTCCCCTCGCAGGCGGCCGGGGTGAAGATCGGCGCATCGATGTTCAGGAAGTCCCGCTCGTGGAAGAAGTTGCGGATCGAGCGGATCACCTGGTCGCGGAGCCGCATCAGGGCGACCTGCTTGCGGGAGCGGAGCCAGAGGTGACGGTTCGAGAGGAGGAAGTCCGGCCCGTGCTCCTTCAGGGAGATCGGGTACTCCTCGGTGGTCGCGGCGACCACCTCCACCTCCTGCGCCTCGACCTCGAACCCCCCGGGTGCCCGCTCATCCGCGCGCACCGAGCCGGTGATCATCACCGAGGATTCGTAGCCGATCGCGCCGATCTCCGGGAAGCGCTCCTCCCCGAAGTGGGCGAGGGTGGCGATGCACTGGACGATCCCGCTGCCGTCGCGCAGCTGCAGGAAGTGCAGCTTCTTCGAGGAGCGGCGGTTGTAGAGCCACCCCCGGAGGGTGACGGTCTCGCCGACGTGCTCGGAGAGGTGGGCGATGGTCGTGATCGTCATCGATGGACTCCCTGTCGCGGGGGTCGGAGGGGCCGCAGGAGGCCCCGATCCGGTCCGGGTTTCGAGGATGAGAGTTGGCGATTCTGGCGGCCCGGTGCACGATTGCAAGCGGAGTGGCGCCGGGGGCGCCGCCCCGGGGTCGACAGGGAGGCGCAGCGGTGTCGCGAGCGGTGATCGTCATCGGCGGAGGGGTCGTCGGCTGCGCCGCGGCCCACGAGCTCGCCCGGCGGGGGGCGGCGGTGACCGTCCTCGAGCGGGGCGAGATCGGCGCCGGCTGCTCCCGCGGGAACTGCGGCTACATCTCCCCGAGCCACGTCGACCCCCTCTGCGTCCCCGGGGCGGTCCGCAAGGCGCTCCTCGCCGCCTTTCACGGCTCCTCGGCGCTGACGATCGCCCCCCGGGCGGACCGCACCCTCGCCCGCTGGCTCCACCGCTTCCGCGGCCACTGCACCCCGGAGCGCGCCCTCATCGGCGCCCGAGCCCGCGACGCCCTGCTGAAGTCCTCGGTCTCCCTCTACGACACGCTCCTCGCCGATGCCCCGGTCGACCCGGAGCACGAGCGGGCGGGGCTCCTCCTCGTCTACCGGACCGAGGCGGAGTTTCAGGCCCACGCCCCGACCGCGGCGCGCCTCGGGGCGGAGTACGGGGTCGTCACCGAGGCGGTCCCCCCGGAGCGCCTCTCCACCTTCGAGCCCGCCCTCGTCGACGGCCTCGGCGGGGGGTGGTGGTACCCCGGGGATGCCCACGCCCGCCCCGACCGCGTCGTCGCGATCCTGCGGCAGCGGGCGGAGGAGGCGGGGGTGCGCTTCCTCGGCGGCCGGGAGGTGAGCGACCTCGCCCCGGCGGAGGGGCCGGGGGGACCGGTCCGCGTCACCGCCCGACCGACGGGCACGCCGGGGGAGCCGGAGACCTTCTCCGGCGAGGCCGCGGTCATCGCGACCGGGGCGCTCGCGCCGGCGCTCGCGACCCGGCTCGGGGTCGATCTCGGGATCGTCCCGGGGAAGGGGTACTCGATCACCTTCCCCGCCTCGGAGGGGATGCCGCGACGCCCCCTCGTCCTCGAGGAGCACCATGTGGCGGTGACCCCCTTCGCCGACACCTTCCGGGTCGGCTCGACGATGGAGTTCACCGGCTACGACGACGCGATCCGCCCCGACCGGATCGCCCTCCTCCGCCGCGCGGCGGCGGAGCACCTCCGCCACCCGATCGAGGTCCCCGCCCTGGAGGAGTGGTGCGGCTGGCGCCCGATGTCCGCGGACGATGTCCCCTCCATCGGCCCTCTCCCCGGCGCCCCGGGGATCCATGTCGCGGCGGGGAACGGCATGGTCGGCCTCTCCACCGCCCCCGCCACCGGCCGCCTCCTCGCCGAGCTCGTCCTCGACGAGCCTCCCCACATCGACCCCGCCCCCTACGCCCCCGGCCGGTTCGGGCGGGGGTGAGGGGGCGGGCTCGAGGGGACCGGTCGAGGCAGCCTCAGGGGCAGGCGGTGAAATCGAGGCAGCCGAGGATGTCGGTCGGGGTCTGGTCATCGCCGCACGCGCCGAAGGGGGGCGCGGGCGCCGCGCCGCTGCTGAAGAGGTAGGTCAGGGTGTAGACCGCGTCTCCGAGGTTCAGCCCGCCGTCATCGTTGCTGTCGCAGGAGTCCGCGCAGGTCGGGGCGGAGGCGTTGTCGAAGAGGTAGCCGAGGATCGCGATGGCGTCCGCGATCTGGACCTCGCCGTCGCTGTTGCAGTCTCCCCGGGTGAAGTCGACCCCGCACTCGTCCGGCACGCCATCGGTGTTCCCGTCGGTGCTCGTCCCGGAGCCGATGTCGCAGAAGTCGGGGACCCCGTTCTCGTTACAGTCCGGGGTGGTCCCCGTGAGGATCTCGACCACATCCGGGATCCCGTTCCCGTTGCAGTCCGGCTGGCAGTCATCGGGGACCCCGTTTCCGTCGAGGTCGGTCTCGACCCCCAGGATCAGGTCGCAGAGGTCGGGGGTGCCGTTCCCGTTGCAGTCCGCGGCCACGGCGGTGGGGTAGACCAGCTCCACCGAGAGGGAGGGCGCGTCGCAGTGGGCGGGATCGACCGCCCCCGAGAAGAGCGCGGTCAGCGGAAGGGTGTCTCCGACGAGGGCGTCGAGGAGATCGGCGAGGGGGAGGGACAGCGTCCACTCATCCGGCGTCTCCGGGCACTCGGAGCCGTCGCTCAGGAAGAGATCGAGATGGTCGACTCCTCCCACGGTGAGATCGAGGAACTCGGTCAGCCCCCCGAGGTCGCCGGCGGTGCGGACGGTCAGGAAGGCGTCCCCGGCGGGGAGGGGAAGGCCGGTAAGAGAGAGGTCGAAGGCTCCCCCGGTGGCGAGCTCGGCCGGGGAGGCGGCGCGACTCGCCGTGTGGTCGACGGTGAGGCACTCGTCGGGGATCTCATTGCCGTCGCAGTCGAGGGAGAAACCGCTCGTCAGGTCGCAGGAGTCGGGGATGCCGTTGCCGTTGCAGTCTTGCGCGAGCCCGCTGGCGAGGGCGCAGGAGTCGGCGAGGCCATCCCCGTCGCAGTCGGAAAGGAGTCCGAGAACGACTTCGCACTCATCGGGAATCTTGTTCCCGTTGCAATCGAAGGAGGTTCCAGTGAGCAAGTCACATTGATCGTTGCTCTCATTGTAGTTGCAGTCTTCGCCTACCAAGGTGAGTAGTTCAGCCCGGCCGCTCAGTGGGCCAAAGAGGGCAGAGTTGTAGGCCCCAACTGCAAGGAGGTCCCCCGCCAGCGCAAGACTGCTACCGAACCGCTCTCCAGCCGAAGAGCCAAAGTAAAGGCGGGTCTGCCAAGTACCGGGAAGGACCTGCCTGTAGTGGATGACACGGCCGGTGTAGGCCTCGCCTCCCAGACTGTAGTTAGAATCCCCAACAACGATGGAGTTCCCACTCATTGCGTAAGAAGTCCCCGAGCTGAACGTCTTGTTCAAGTCGACTAGCTCTGTTCCTTCGAAAAGGTAGAGCTTGGGCAAGCCTAGTCCGCAAGCATTACATGTCCCGCTGGAGATTAACATCAAGCCGTCGCTGGTCGCGCCCAGGAAGTCGGGATTGTATCGATCATTGAGTGAGTTGCTCGACGTCGTAAGCGCCCAGTCAATTCCATTCCACTCCCACCGCTGTGCTGTTAGGATCCGCAAAGGCGAACCGCGGCGTACAGGTCTGATCATCGACTACTACAGG